>NZ_JAAGOV010000098.1:0-229777 GCF_010500785.1 Salipiger sp. PrR003 | reverse complement strand
CCCAACGCCATCCAGATGGACCCGGCGGCGCGCCGCGAGATCGTCCAGTGGTACCGCGCCGCGACAAAGGGCTGAGCGGGCGCCGGTCCTGACTTCCGCCTGGAGCGCAGGTGCGGCAGTGTGGGGCGTCCCGGTCTCGGACCGGGTCGTCTCGCCGGTGATCCGCCGCGCCCATCGCAAGGCGCAGGTCGGCACCGCGCACCCGGTTGCCCTGGAGATCCCGACTTGAAGGTTCACATACTCGACGATTGGTACGACAACCTGCGGTGCCTGCCGTCTTTTTCCCTGCTCGACGGCCATGAGGTCACCGTCTGGACCGACCGCGCCCCCGATGCCGCCGCCCAGGCCGCGCGACTGCAGGGCGCCGAGGCGGTGGTGCTGTTCCGCGACCGCACCACGATCAACGCCGAGCTTGCCGAAGCGCTCGATGGGGTGAAGTTGATTGCCATGCGCGGCCAGCATGGCCATGTGGATACAGACGCGCTGAGCCGTGCCGGCATCCTCTTTTGCTCGAAGATGAGCAAGGACGGCCCCTCGACCTCGACCGCCGAGCTGACCTTCGGGCTGATCATCGCGGCGCTGCGCCACCTGCCCCGGCAGATCGCCTCGGCCCGCGCGGGGGCTTGGCAGGGCCACGCGCCGATGGGGCGCAACGTGGCGGGCAAGAGGCTGGGACTCTACGGCTACGGCGGCATCGCCAAGGTGGTGGCGGGGTATGCGCGTGCCTTCGGTATGGACGTGCAAGTCTGGGCCTCGGAGGCGAGCCGTGCCCGCGCCGCCGTCGATGGTTTGATCGTTCCCGAGGACCGCGAGGCCTTTTTCGCAAGCTCGGACGTGGTGTCGATCCACAAGCGCCTGCTGCCCGAGACCCGGGGCGAGGTCACCGAGGCCGACCTGATGGCGATGCGGCCGGACTCGGTGCTGGTGAACACCTCGCGCGCCGGGCTCATTGCGCCGGGTGCCCTGCTGGCCGCGCTCGAGGCGCGCCGCATCGGGCAGGCCGCGCTCGATGTCTTCCCCGCAGAGCCCGTCACCGATCCCGCCGATCCGCTGCTCTCGCACCCCCGGGTGATCCCGACGCCGCACGTGGGTTTCGTGACCTCCGAGGAGCTCGACAAGCAATTCGGCGAGATTTTCGAGCTGATAAATGCCTACGCCGAGGGCGCACCGATCGAGATGATCAATCCCGAGGTCTGGTCGCCCAACCAGAGTTGAGCGCGAGGCGGGCCGGAACCTGGCGAGCAGCTCCGGTCATCGTCGATCGTGCGCGGGTGGTGCGCCAGCGCGGCGTGGCTGAGGGTCGGCGCCTCAACGCCGCGCTGGAACGAGCCTTCATCGGCGTTGCCCCTGCAGGCCTCCTGCTTCAGATAGACGACCCGCACCCCTTGTTCTTCGCCGCAATAGTTGAGATCCTGCGGCACCTTACTGCAAGAGCAAACCTCCCATGATCCCATCCCTGCTGCTGCCCGACGGCATGACCGAAGCGGTCTTTGCCCTGCTCATCGGCACGAGCTTCGCCGCCTCCTTCATCACCGTCGCCTTCGGCATCGGTGGCGGCGGTGTCCTCTTGGCGGTCATGGCGAGCCTGGTGCCCCCGGCGGCGCTGATCCCGACCCATGGCGTCATCCAGCTTGGCTCGAACTTCGGGCGCGCGGCGCTGACCTTCCGCCACATCCACTGGTCGGTGATCCCGGCCTTTGCACTCGGCTCGCTGATCGGCGCGGCGGCGGGCGGCGTCATCGCGGTGACCTTGCCGCCGGCGATCATGCAGATCGGTATCGGCGCCTTCGTGATCTACTCGGTCTTTGCCAAGCCGCCCAAGGGGCTGCGCGACTGGCCTGCCATCGTCGGCGCGGTGTCGAGCTTCCTGACCATGTTCTTCGGCGCAACGGGGCTCTTCGTTGCGACCTTCACCAAGTCGCAGGAGCTGCCCCGCCACTCCTATGTCGCGACCCATGCGACGCTGATGACGGTGCAGCACGGGATCAAGACGCTGACCTTCGGCCTGCTCGGCTTCGCCTTCGCCCAATGGGGGGCGTTCGTCGTGGCGATGATCGCCGCCGGTCTGCTCGGAACGGTCTCGGGGAAGATGGTGCTCAACAGGATGAACGATCACCGCTTCCGGTTGGCGCTCGACACGATCCTGATCCTGCTGGCCCTGCGGCTCATCTATGCGGGTCTGCGGGATCTCCTGGGCTGAGGGCCGCTTGGCCACAGGCGCGCCCGGCGGCAATCAGATCTTGGAGCATCAGCGCAGCCGCTGACAAGTATGTGTCCGCGCGGGCAACAACCTAGACGCCGCGGATCACCTCCGTCGTCACCAGGTTGCGCAGCGCGCGCCGCCGCGCTTCAAGCCCTCGGTCTTTGCGCCGCTCGCGGCCCACACGCTCAAGGAACTGGCGCCGAAGATGGAGCTGCCTCGGGCCGCAGCTCGCCGCCATTCGCAGATCTGCAAGGCCTGTTGCGGTGGCGAGGGCAATTGCGGCGGCTATCCCGACGAGTCACGGGGTGCGGTAGATTGCCAGCACAGGCGACTCTCCCTCGCGCACGCTTGCGCGGTACATGCCTTCGCAGTTGAAAGGCATCGCGATGCTGCCGTCCTGCGCCACGGCGATCACCCCACCCGAGCCATCGTGGTCATGCAGGTCATGCATCACCACATGGCTGGCGGCGTCCTCGAGCGTCTCGCCCAGGAACCTCATCCGCGCGGCGATCTCGCTGCCCGCCGTGTAGCGGATGAAAACCTCTCCATGCCCCGTGCCCGAGACCGCGCAGGTGGCATTCTCGGCGAAGGTTCCCGCCCCCGGCAGCGGCGTGTCGCCGACCCGGCCGGGCAGCTTGGCGGTCATCCCGCCGGTGGAGGTGGCCGCCGCGAGGTTGCCCGCGCGGTCGCGCGCCACCGCGCCGACCGTGCCGTGGCGGCGGGCCGGATCGTCGCTCTCCTCGCCGTTGCGGCGCATCTCCAGCGTCTCCTGCAGGGCGTCCCAGCGGGCCTGGGTGAAGAAATACTCCGGCTCCTCGAAGGGCAGCCCGGCATCGCGCGCGACCTGCAGCGCGTTGGGCCCGATCAGCAGCACATGCGGCGTGCGCTCCATCACCGCGCGGGCAGCGCGCACCGGGTTGCGCGGGCCGCAGATCCCGGCCACGGCCCCGGCGCTGCGGTCGCGCCCGTCCATCACGCAGGCGTCCATCTCCTGCACGCCTTCGGTGGTGAAGACCGCGCCGCGCCCGGCGTTGAACAGCGGCTCATCCTCGAGCGCGCAGACCGCGGCGGTCACCGCATCCATCGCGCTGCCGCCACTCCGCAGCACCGCCTCGCCCGCCTCGAGCGCGCGGGCCAGCCCGGCCTCGTAGGCGGCTTCCTTCTCGGGGGTCATCTGAGACTTGAGGATGGTCCCGGCCCCGCCGTGGATCGCAAGCGAATAGGTGGTCATTTCGGTCCTTTCAGCCCAGCCTCTTCGGCGCAGTAGCGGGCGATCTCGGCATGGGTGGCGATCCAGCAATCGCCGGTCGCGGTGATATGCTCGAGCAGCTCTTCAAGAATGAAGATGCGCGAACGGTAGCCGGTGATATGGGGGTGCATGGTGAGCAGGAACAGCCCGCCCTCGGCCCGCGCCCCGTCGAACTCGCGGCGGAAAATATCGAGCACGTCGGCGGGCGGCGTGTAGGGACGCTGCGCACCAAAGCGGTTCATCATGAAATAGACGGCGTCGTCGCGGATCCATTCCACCGGCAGCTCGACGATGCCCGTCGGCTCGCCCGCGTCGAGGATCTCGAAGGGGTCGTCGTCGTTGAACAGCGAGCTGTCATAGAGCAACCCGAGCTCGCGCGCGATCTTCAGCGTGACCTGCGAGTAGTCCCAGGACGGCGTGCGCATCCCGACCGGACGCGTTCCGGTGATCTTCTCCAGCGTGTCGGCAGAGCGCAGCATCAGTTCGCGCTCGGCCTCGGGCGGCACCTGCGTGTTGCGCTCGTGGATCCAGCCGTGCAGGCCGATCTCGTGGCCTTCCTGCGCCAGCATCCGCTGTTCCTCGGGGTGCAGCAGCGCCGCGACGGCGGGAACGAAGAAGCTTGCCTTCGCGTCGAAGCGGTCGAGCACCTGCTTGATCCGCGGGATGCCGCGGCGCGCGCCGTATTCACCCCAGCCGAGACGGGCGATCGAGGTGCCGCCGTCGCGCAGCTCGTTGGTTTCATGGTCGCTGTCGAAGCTGAGCGCCACGGCGCAGCGCGCGCCGCCCGGCCAGCGGTCCGGCAGCAGGCTGCGCCCGGCGCGCACCTGCCCCACCAGCCCGCGCCACTGCGCCTCGTCCCATTCGTGCGGCTCGCTCATGCATGTCCTCCGTCCACGGACAGCACCTGTCCGCTGATCCATTCCGCCGCCTCCGAGGCCAGGAAGGCCACGGCCCCGGCGATATCCTCGGGCCGACCGAGCCGCCGCGTGTGAATGCCGCTCAGCACGGCTTTCTGGCGCTCGGGGCCGAAGGCCTCCCACTGTTTCTCGGTCGAGGGGTTCGACAGCACGAAGCCCGGCGCCACCGAGTTGACGGTGATCCCCTGCGGCCCCAGCTCCAGCGCGAGCTGCCGCGTCAGCCCGACGAGCGCGTGTTTCGCCGAGGCATAGGCCTGGATGCCGGTGAGGCTGGGCCGCAGCCCCGCGCCCGACGAGATGGTGACGATCCGCCCGCTTCCGCGCGCCTTCATCCCCGGTGCCACTGCCTGCGCGCACCACATGGCGGCATCGACGTTGGCGCGGAAGATGGCGTGCCAGTCGTCCTCGGCGATCTCCTCGATCGGGCGACCCACCTGCCCGCGTACCCCGCCGGCGGAGGTGACCAGAACGTCGATCCGGCCATGCGCTCCGATGGCGCTGGCAATGGCGGCAGCGGCGCTCTCGCGGCTGCCGAGATCGGCGACGTGCAGGCCCATGCCCTCGGCGCCGAGCGGCGCCATGCCGTCCATATCGATGTCGAGCGCTGCGACCTGTGCGCCCGAGGCGGCGAAGCGCCGCGCGATGGCCGCCCCGATGCCCTGCGCCGCCCCGGTGACCGCCACGACCTTGCCCTCGAAACTCAGACGCATAGCGGCAGCATCTCCGTCACCAGATCGGCGGACTGCGCGCGCCGGCCTTCCTCGATGTCATGGATCAGCTCGACCATCCGCGCCAGCGCTGGCACCTCGATGCCATGCGTCTGGCCGAGCCCGACCATCACCCCGATCTGCGCGTCCACCTCGGTGCGGCGCTTGCGCACGGCGAGGTCGCGCCAGATTCCGGAATGGGTTTTCGCCGTCTTTCGGTTGTGCGCGACCATCTTGTCCATCGAGGCATCGATCGCCGCGCGGTCCCCGGCGCGAAAGGCCTCGGGGTCGAAGCCGTTGAAACCGAGCGGCGTGACCCCTTCGGCGGCTGCCAGCGTCATCACCTCGCGGCCGAGCTGCGCGTAGACCGCACGATGCTCGGGCCGGGCCATGGCGTCGGACATGCTGTCGGGCGTCAGCGCGGTGCAGAAGAGCAGCGCACCATAGCCCATCTTGCCCCAGAGATAGCCCCAGATGTTGTCGGTCAGCACCGCCTCGGGCTCGAGGATCGACAGCAGCGCATGGACCTCGCGCGCGCGGTCGGTGACCTGCCCGTCAAGCTCGCCCACCGCCACCGCGGCGCGGTTGCCGAAGAGGACAACCCCCGGCTCCAGCCAGTCGGCGCCGTAGTTGACGAAACAGCCGACGGTATGTTCCGCACCGATCCGCGCCGCGATGACCCTCTCGTTGAGCCCGTTCTGCGCCGAGACCACGTAGCCACCCGGCGTCAGATGCGGCAGCAGCATTTCCAGCGCCGCCTCGGTGACATGCGCCTTCACCGCGAGGATGATGACGTCATAGCTGCCGGTCAGCTCCTCCGGGGTGCTGGCGGGCAGCACCTGGGTAAACTCTTCGACTGGCCCTTCGATGCGCAGCCCGGTCGTGCGCATCGCCTCGACGTGCTCGGGCACGATGTCGACCATGTGCACCGCCCGACCGGCGCGGGCGAGATAGGCACCGAGGATGCCTCCGATCGCCCCCGCGCCCCAGATCAGGATCGGACGCGCGCTCATGCCCAGTCCCCGTCGAGCAGCGCGCGGGTTTCTTCCACGGCCACGGCCCAGAGCCGGTCGGTCTCGGCGTCGGGCTTCTGGTAGACGCCGCCGTAGTTGCCATCGCCGATCAGCGCGCGCACCCCGGCAGCGTCGCGATCGCGCAGCCGCTCGAAGGGCACGAAGGGCTTCTGCTCATCCGGCAGCGCGCGGCCCGGCAGCCGCGTCCAGGGGAAGTTCTCCATCCAGCTCGCGTGGCTGGCCACCGGGTCGATCTCCTGCACGCAGGCCCAGGTCTTCGGCGCGCGCCACCAGTCGTGAAACCGGCAGCGGGCGCCCGGGTTGGCCTGCATCCACTCCATGGTGACTGGCTGTACCGGGCAGTTGCCGCCGTGACCGTTGACGATGAGGATGCGGCGGAAGCCGGTGGCGTAGAGACTGTCGAGGATGTCCCGAACCACGGCGGCATAAGTCGCGAGCTTCAGCGTCACGCTGCCGGGAAAGCCCATGAAGTAGGGGGTAAGCCCGTAGGCCAGCGCCGGGAAGACCGGCACGCCGAGCGGCTCGGCGGCATCGGCGGCGACTTTCTCCGACAGGATCGAGTCGACCGAGAGGCTCAGGTAGGCGTGCTGCTCGGTGCTGCCGAGCGGCAGCACACAGCGGTCGTCGGTCTCGAGGTATTTCTCGATCTCGAACCAGTTGCTTTCCGAAATCCTCACGTCAGTCTTCCTTCTTGCTGGTCAGTCGCAGGCGATGGTCCTCGATGGCCGGCAGAAGCTCGGTCCGGACCGACTGGTTGTCGGGGGTGTGGCGATATTCAAAGCCGGTTTGGCCCGGCCGCAGATTGTCGCGCAGGTAATCGGTGCCGGTGGCGTAGACGAGCACATCGGCCTCGGCGATCAGCGCCTCGGCGCCCGGCTCGCCGCGCACTGCCATCGAGACATCCGACACATGCGGCGCAAAGCGCCGGATGCCCGCCTTCATGATGGTGACGAACTCGGGGAAGTAGGAATAGCCGACCACCCGCGCTTCCGTGGGCAGCGAGGCCAGAGACACCCGCGTCGCCTCGTCCGGGATCAGCGTCAGCCCGTAGACCGCGACGCCGGGAAACAGCTCGCGCGCCGCGCCGAGAAGGGTGCGCGGGGCCACCACCAGATCGACATCCTGCGGCGGCGCGCCGCGAAGTTCGGAAAGCACGCCCGGCACGATCTCGTCGCCTTCCGCAAGGCGCGGGCGCAGCGCGGCGGCATAGGCCTCGGTCGCGTCGTGGAAGTTGCCGAGCATCATCATGCGCAGCGCCCGGCGCTTGCGGGACTGCGCGGTCGAGACCCGCGTGGCCAGGTCGTCGGCACTGAAGCCGCATTGCTTGCCCACCCGGATCAGCTCGGCGACAAGTTCGTCGAGCTTGCGCAGCTGCGTGGCGCAGGTGACCGCCGCCCCGGCAGACACGAAGGTGCCCGAGCCCACCCGTCCTTCCAAGTGCCCCGCCTCCTGCAGCGTCGCGTAGACCGTGCTGACGGTGACCGGCGAGATACCGAGCCGCGCCGCCATCACCCGCACCGAGGGAAGCCGCGCCCCGGCGGGAAGCTCGCCCGAGGCGATTCCGAATTCCAGCGCCCCACGCAGCTGGACAGAGACCTGTACCGACGACTCGCGGTCGATCGCCTCGGCGATGCGGTTCAGGGATTGATCAAGTTGGGCCTGTTTCTTGCTCATTTCGTCACAATGCATTTAAACACTTTAACTGCCAAGTGTTATGTTTTTCCGTGCCCATTATTGATGCAGCCACTCTCTTCGCAGCTACCCGTATCAACATTTTCTTGACCGTATCAACAACTCACCTCAGTGTATCAACATCAAATAACACAACAAGGGAGTTTCAAGATGACACGAGCGACACTCAAGTCCGCCGTCGCGGCTTTGGCCCTGCTGGGCACGGCCCCGATGGCCATGGCCGATGATCTGGTGATCGGCCTGCGCGCCGGTCCCGATTCCATCGACCCACATTGGTCCACCCTCGGCAGCCAGGCCGAGGCCCTGCGCCACATCTATGACACGCTCGTCGATGTGGACGACAACCTGCAGCTCAAGCCCGGCCTCGCCCTGTCCTGGGAAGCCGTCGATGACACCACATGGGACTTCAAGCTGCGCGAAGGCGTGAAATTCCACGACGGCAGCGACTTCACCGCCGAGGACGCGAAATTCTCGATCGAGCGAATCCCCGAGGTCACCGGCCCGATGTCGATGACGCTCTACACCAAGTACGTGGACAGCGTCGAAGTGGTCGACGACTACACGCTGCGCGTCCACACCAAGGGCATCGCCCCGGCCCTGCCGAACGACTTCACCCGCCTCTTCGTCGTTCCCTCCGAGACCGGCATGGAGGCGCGCAACGAAGAGTTCAACTCGGGCGCCAAGGCCATCGGCACCGGCCCTTACACCTTTGTCTCCTGGCAGCCCAAGGGTGATCTCGTGCTCGAGAAGTTCGACGGATACTGGGCCGACACCCCGGCCTGGGACAAGGTCATCCGCAAGGAGATCCCCGACGATGCCGCCCGCGTCGCCGCGCTGCGCTCGGGCGAGGTCGACATGATCAACTACGTGCCCGCCTCCGACTACCTGGCGATGAAGAATGATTCCGGCCTCGAGACCTTCATCTCGGACTCGGTCTACATCCTCAACGTGCAGCCCTCGGTCGTTGACGAAGAGCCGCAGCCGATCACGCTCAACGGCGAGCCGGTCGACGGCAACCCGCTGCAGGATGTGCGCGTGCGCAAGGCGCTGGACCTCGCTATCAACCGCGACGTGCTGGTCAATGTCGTCCTCGAAGGCCTCGGCACCCCCGCCAACCAGCTGATGCCCGAGGGCTTCTTCGGCTATTCCGACGAGATCGGCGCGCGTGAATACGACATCGAGCAGGCCAAGGCGCTGCTGGCGGAAGCCGGCTATCCCGACGGGTTCGAGATCGACTTCACCTGCACCAACAACCGTGTCCCGGGTGACGCGGTGGTCTGCGAGGCGCTGGCCCAGATGTGGTCGCGGCTCGGGCTGAAGGTAAAGGCGCAGGCGCTCAACGGCACCGTCTTCTTCCCTGCCGCGGCGCGCAAGGAATACACCATGGCCATGTCCGCCTGGGGCACGCTGACCGGCGAGGCCGCCTACACCTACGGCGCGCTGACCCACACCCCGGACGAGGAGAAGGGCTTCGGCAACTTCAACCGCACCGGCTATTCGAACCCCGAGTTCGACAAGGTCTTCGACGAGGGAGCGCAGACGCTCGACCCGGAGGCACGCCGCAAGCTCTACGAGCAGGCATCCTACATCGCGATGGAAGACCGGGCGCTGATCCCGACGGTCATCCTGCAGACGGTCTGGGCGGCGGATGCTTCCTCTCTGGAGTTCACGCCGCGCGTCGATCAGGAGACCCGCGCCTACGAAATCTGGCCGGCCAAGTGATCCGGACGCTCCGCTGATAGAGGGGCGCCCGCCCGGGCGCCCCTGCCTGCAACCGCGCGGCGGGCCGCTTCCGCTGCGCGCCGTCACCGACAAGAGGCCCCAATGCTAGGATATCTCGCCAGGCGTCTAGCCCAGGCCGTGGTCGTGGTCTTCGCCATGTCGATCATCGTGTTCGTCGGCGTCTACGCCATCGGCAACCCGATCGACGTGCTGATCGACCCCGGCGCGACGCAGGAGATCCGCGCCAAGCTGATCGCCCAGTACGGGCTCGACCAGCCGCTCTGGCGGCAGTATTTCACCTTCCTTTCGAACGTCGCCCAGGGCGATCTCGGCACCTCGATGGTCTACAACATCCCGGTGGTCGATCTGGTCTTCTCGCGCCTGCCCGCGACGCTGGAGCTGGTCTTCGTCTCGGTCTGCATCGCGACCTTCATCGGCATCCCGGCGGGGCTCTACGCGGGTTACAAGCCCGGGAGCCTCGGAGCCCGCGCGATCATGGCGCTGTCGGTTCTGGGCTTTTCCGTGCCGACCTTCTGGATCGGCATGCTGCTGATCATGGCCTTCGCGGTAAATCTCGGCTGGCTGCCCTCTGGTGGACGCGGCGATGTCGGCAGCCTCTTCGGCATCCCCACCTCGCTGGCCACCGCCGACGGCTGGAGCCATGTCATCATGCCGGCGCTGAACCTGTCGCTCTTCAAGATGGGCCTGCTGATCCGCCTCACCCGCGCCGGCATGGTCGAGGCCATGCAGACCGACTACGTGAAATTCGCCCGCGCGCAGGGGCTGCCCGACCGGCAGATCGTCTTCAGCCACGTACTGCGCAACATTTCCATCCCGATCGTCACGGTCTTCGGCCTCGAGCTCGGCTCGACCCTCGCCTTCGCCGTGGTCACCGAGAGCGTGTTTACCTGGCCCGGCGTCGGCAAGCTGATCATCGACTCGATCCTGCAGCTCGACCGGCCGGTAATGGTCACCTACCTGGTGCTGGTGGTGATCCTCTTCGTGCTGATCAACCTGGTGGTCGATCTCGTCTACGCCCGGCTCGACCCGCGCGTGCGCCTCAAGGGGAAAGCCTGATGTCCGACACCGCTCCCATGCCGCAGGCCAGCCTGCCCCTGCCACCCGCACCCGAGGTCGAAACCCGCGCGCAGCGCTTGCGCAATTTCTGGGCCGACTACCGCCGCTCGTCGGTGGCGGTGGCCTCGCTGGTGGTGATCCTGGTCTTGGCTTTCGTCTCCTTCGGCGCGCCGCTGGTCTCGCCGCAGGATCCCTATGACATGGCCGCGCTCGACTGGATGGATGCCTTCCTGCATCCGGGCGAGACCGGCTCGGGCGGCTACACCCATCTGCTCGGCACCGACAACGCCGGGCGTGACATGCTCTCGGCGATCTTCTACGGGCTGCGCACAAGCTTCGTCATCGGCCTCTCGGCGGGGGCGCTGGCGCTCTTCACCGGCATCTGCGTCGGGCTCACCGCGGCCTATTTCGGCGGCCGGGTCGAAAGCCTGCTGATGCGCATCGTCGATCTTCAGCTCTCGATGCCCGCGATCCTGCTGGCGCTGGTGCTGGTGGCCATGCTGGGACAGGGCGTCGGGCAGATCATCCTCGCGCTGGTTGTCGCGCAATACGCCTATTTCGCCCGCACCACCCATGGCGCCGCCACGGTCGAGCGCAGCAAGGATTACATCGAGGCCGCGCGCTCGACGCCGCTGCCGACCCGCCGCGTGCTCTTTCGGCACCTGCTGCCCAACGTCATGCCGCCGCTGATCGTGGTCGCCACCGTGCAGGTCGCCAGCGCCATCGCGCTAGAGGCCACGCTCTCGTTCCTCGGGGTCGGCCTGCCGCTGACCGAGCCTTCGCTCGGCTCGCTGATCTCCAACGGCTTCAAGTACATCCACTCGGACCGCTACTGGCTGTCCATCTATCCGGGGATATTCCTGATGATCACCGTGGTTGCCATCAACCTCGTCGGGGACCAGGTGCGCAGCGTGCTCGATCCGCGAGGCCAGCGATGACCGCCGCGCTCGAGGTTCGCGGCCTCACCACCCGCTTCGAAACCCGTAAGGGCCCGGTCACCGCCGTCAACGACGTCAGCTTCTCGGTGCAACCGGGGCGCATCATGGGGCTGGTCGGCGAAAGTGGGTCGGGCAAGAGCGTCACCGGCTTTTCCGTGCTCGGGCTGATCGACGCGCCGGGGCGCGTCACCGGCGGTCAGGTGCTGGTGCAGGGCACCGACCTGCGAACGCTCTCGCCCGACGCGCTGCGCCGGATGCGCGGCAGCAAGGTGTCGATGGTCTTCCAGGATCCGATGATGACCCTGAACCCGGTCCTGCGCATCGGCGACCAGATGGCCATGGCGGTGCGGGTGCACGAGAAGATGAGCAAGCGCGCCGCCTGGGACCGCGCCCGGCAGGCGCTCGAGACCGTGGGCATTCCCGCCCCCGCCGAACGGCTGCAGGCCTATCCGCACCAGCTCTCGGGCGGGATGCGCCAGCGCGTCGCCATCGCCATGGCGCTGCTGCACCGACCCGCGGTGATCATCGCCGACGAGCCGACCACCGCGCTCGACGTGTCGATCCAAGGGCAGATCCTCGCCGAGGTGCGCCGCCTTGCCGACGAGACCGGCACCGCCGTCGTCTGGGTCACCCATGACCTCGCCGTGGTCAGCTCGCTCGCCGACGACATCTCGGTGATGTACGCGGGCCGCATCGTCGAGAGCGGCACCGCCGCGCAGGTGATCGGCAACCCGCGCCACCCCTACACCCGCGGGCTCATCGACAGCGTGCCAAGCCTGCACGAGCCCGGCGCAAAGCTGCCGCAGATCCCCGGCGCGACACCGCAGCTCGCGAACCTGCCCTCCGGCTGCCCGTTCCGCCCGCGCTGCGCCTTCGCCACCGAGGCCTGCGCCGCCGCCCCTCCCCTGCACGAGGCGCACGGCCGCCACGTCCTGTGCCATCACCCGCTGGAGGCGACATGACCGACCCCTTGCTGAAGATCGACACTGTCTCGAAGCGGTTCAGCCGCAAGCCGGGCCTGCTGGGCCGCGGCATCGACCGGATCACCGGGCGCAGCTCGGAAAGCACCGTGCACGCGCTGACCGATGTCTCGCTCGAGGTGACGCGCGGCGAGGTGCTGGGGATCGTCGGGGAATCCGGCTGCGGCAAGTCCACGCTCGGGCGGATCGTGTCGGGCATCTACGCCCCGACCGAGGGCGCGGTCCTGCTGGGCGGCAAGCCGGTCGCCCGGGGCGCGGATCACGGCATAGAAAAGCTGACCACCCGCGTGCAGATGATCCATCAGGATCCCTTTGCCAGCCTCAACCCGCGCATGAAGGTCGGCGAGACCATCGCCGAGGGCCCGCGCGTCCACCGCATCGTGGAGGCCGGACGCCTGCGCGCCCGCGTCGCCGAGCTGCTGGAACAGGTCGGGCTTGAAGGCGCCTACGCCGACCGCCTGCCGCACCAATTCTCGGGCGGCCAGCGCCAGCGCATCGCCATCGCCCGCGCGCTCGCCATGGAGCCCGAACTCCTGGTGCTCGACGAGGCGGTCGCCTCGCTCGACGTGTCGATCCAGGCGCAGGTGCTCAACCTCTTCATCGACCTGCGCCGCGAGCTCGACCTCACCGCGCTCTTCATCAGCCACGACCTTTCCGTGGTGCGCCACGTCTGCGACCGGGTGGCGATCATGTACCTTGGCCGGGTGGTCGAGCTGACCAGCGCCGCACGGCTCTACGCCCGCCCGATGCACCCCTATACCGAGGCGCTTTTCGCCTCAGTGCCCACGCTCGGTACCGGCCGCGCCGCCTTTCACCCGATCAAGGGCGAGATCCCCTCGCCGCTGAACCCGCCCAAGGGCTGCGCCTTCCACCCGCGCTGCCCCTTCGCCGGGCCGCGCTGCCGCACCGAGGTCCCCCGGCTCGCGGCCCCCGAGACCGGCCATTCCGTCGCCTGCCACCTGCACGACGGCGGCACCGGCGCGACGGAGGTGGCGGCATGACCAGCGATCTCTCGACCCGTGTCGCCCAGCTCAACGACGTGCTCTGCAGCGTCAACGCGCTGCAATGGGACGCGCGGGTGATGATGCCGCGCGGCGGGGCTGAAACCCGCGGCCACCAGCTTGCCACGCTCAAGGGCATCGCCCGCGAGATGATCCTCGACCCGGCAATGGAAGCCGCGGCAGAGGCCGCGCTCGGCACCGGCGAGGATGCCGCGGCGCAGGCGGTTCAGGCCGCGCGCCGCTGGCACGCCGCCTTGCCCGCCGAGTTGCTGCGCCGCCAGGCCGAGCAATCCGCCCTCGCCGGCGCGGTCTGGGCCGAGGCGCGCGCCAGCGGAGATTTCGCCCTCTTCAAACCCTACCTTCAGACCATGCTGGACCTCGCGCGGCAGGTCGCGCAGGCGAGCGGCTTTGGCGCGCACCCCTATGACGCGATGGTCCACGCCTTCGAACCGGGCGAGACGGCCGCCAGCCTTGCCGCGCTCTTCGACCGGCTGCGCGCCGCGCAGAAGCCGATCCTCGACAGCGCGCTCGGCAAACCCAAGCCCCGGACCGAGTTCCTCTACCGCGACTATCCCGTTGCGCAGCAGCAGGCCTTCTGCCGCGCGCTGGTTGCCGAGCTGGGCTATGACTTCGCCCACGGGCGACTGGACACGGCGGTGCACCCCTTCGAGATCAGCATGACCCGCGGCGACGTGCGCATCACCTCGCGCTGGCGGCCCGATTACCTGCCGATGTCGATCTTCGGCTCGATCCACGAGACCGGCCACGCGCTCTACGAGATGGGCGTCGACCCGAGCTTCACCCGCAGCGCCATGACCACCGACATGATCGGCCTCTACGCCGTCGGCGGCACCAGCTTCGGGATGCACGAAAGCCAATCGCGCCTGCTGGAAAACCACGTCGGCCGCGCGCCGGAGTTCTGGCAGCACCACTTCGGCACCCTGCGCGATCATTTCCCCGAGCAGCTTTCGGATGTCAGCGCAGAGGAGTTCGTCGCGGCGGTCAACCGTGTCGAGCCCGGACTGATCCGGGTCGAGGCCGACGAACTGAGTTATGATTTCCACATCATGCTGCGCGTCCGCCTCGAGATGGCGCTGATGGAAGGCAGCCTCGACCCCGCCGACCTGCCCGACGTCTGGAACGCCGCCATGCGCGAGGATCTCGGGGTGGAGGTGCCGCACGATGGCCTCGGCTGCCTGCAGGACGTGCATTGGTCCTCGGGCTACATCGGCTCCTTCCCGACCTACACCATTGGCAATATCACCGCCGCGCAGATCATGGAGCATTACCGCAACCATCGGCCCGAGATCGCGGCCGGACTCGGGCGCGGCGAGACGGGTCCGCTGCGCGAGGCTCTGAAGGCAGATGTCTGGCGGCACGGGCGGAGCCGCAGCCGGGCGGAAATCCTGGACGGACTGGGGAAGACGGCTTCGGACCCCACGGCGTATATCGGATACCTTCGACGAAAGTTCACCTGACCGCGGGCCAGCGACACGCGTCCATATCTGAGGCCCAGGCGGTGCCCCGTGCTGGCGGTCAGTTCCATGCAAATGAGGGCGCCGTCACTCACCGCGTCGGGCGCATGGCCCGAAAGAGTGCATCCCCGTCTCGCTGCCGCAGGCTGTGGGGCGGTCAATCTCTCGGACAAGGTCGACCCATGGATGAGTAGACGCGCACCCGTCACGCGCAGCCTTGCCACCGCCCAATAGGCAGGGGCATCGAGCTGCCGACCCGGCACCATCGATCAGGCGACGGCGCGCCCGATCAGCGTCCGACACAGCGCCTCGATCCGCTGCGTGGCCAGCGCGAGCTCTGCGTCCGGAACCGTCAGCGCCACACGCACCAGCCCCGTGCCGTTGCTGCCGAAGGCGCTGCCCGGCATCACCGCCACGCCCTGCTCCTCCAGCAACCGCCAGGCGAAGCCCTCGCCATCGAGCCCCGTTCCCGAAACGTCGAGCATCAGGAACATGCCGCCGCGCGGCATCTGGGACGAAAGACCCGGCACATCGTTCAACCGGTCGCAGAGCATGCGGGCCCGCCGGCCAAAGGCTTCGCGCATCCGCTCCGAGGTATCAAAGGCCCCGCGCAGGGCGGCCTCGGTCATGTCCGCGATGAAAGGCTGGTTGCCGAACAGCATCGTTTCCGAGACCGGCAGCACAGCCGCGCAGAAGTCCGCCGGGCCGATGGCCCAGCCGCTGCGAAAGCCCGTGGCCGCGTGGCTCTTCGAGATCGAAGAAACCACGACCACCCGCTCGCGTAGCGCCGCGATCTCGAGCGGCGAGGCGAAGCTGCCCTCGAAGATCAACTCCGCGTAGACCTCGTCGCAGACGATCCAGAGGTCGTGCTCGGCGCAGATTTCCCCCAGAGCCTCCAGCGTCGCGCGGTTGATCACCGCGCCGGTCGGGTTGTGCGGCGTGTTGAGCAGCAGCACCCGGCTGTCTTTCGTTATGGCCGCGCGCAGGTCGTCCGGCTGCAGCACGAAACCCCGGTCCATGCGCAGCGGCACCGGCTGCACGTGGCCACCGGCGGCGGCCACCACGCCCTCGTAGGTGGCATAGTAGGGATCGCCGATCAGCACCCCCTCGCCCGGCCCCACCAGCCCCAGCATGACGGTGAAAAGCGCGGTCTGGGTGCCGGGAAAGCACAGCACGTTCTCGGGTCCGATATCCGGCTGCCGGGGCCGGTAGGCCTCGACCAGCGCATCGATCAGCCCTGGCTCGCCCCGCCCGTTGGAATATTGCGTGCGGCCTGCGCGCAGCGCGGTGACGCAGCGCTCGATCAGCGCGGGGTCCGGGGCGATGTCGGGCTCGCCGATGGTCAGCTCGAGGATGTCCTCTCCCGCGTCGCGCCGCGCGCGGGCCGCGTTGTGCACCGCCCATTTGTCTCCGCCGAGGGTGCGCAGGCGTTCGGTGATCGCGGCATACCGCATGTCAGGTCCTTTCGTCTTCGAGCGCCAGGTGGCGCGTCAGCGTGGTGTCGGGCAGCCTCATGATGCCTTCGGCGGCCTGGAGCGCGATGCCAGAGAGCCGCCGCGCATCGTAAAGCCCGTGGCCGAGCGACCCCTCGATCCAAAGGCCATCGATCAACCCGTTGAGCGCGATGGCCAGGTGCTTGCACCGGGCCGGGTCCGCCGGGCAGCCATGCGCCAAGAGCACCGGGTGGATGCGGGCTTCAAGCAGGTCGAGGAACTCGCGGTAGCCCTCGCGGTGGATGTCGGCATAGGCTGGATCGACGCGCACGCGGCCCACGAAAGTAGCCCAGAGCGAGACCTTCACCCCGGAAAGGCTGGGCGGCGCGAAGTTGGCGGCGATGAATTCCGCCAGCGCCGCGTCGGGCGGTTGCGCGCCGCCGGCCCCGGAATCTTCGGCGGCGGCGGTCATCTGTCCCATGAGGTAGGCGTAGGCGGCGCGCACCATCTCCTCCTTCGAGGGAAAATAGTGACGGATCAGCCCCGCCGAGACCCCGGCGCGCTCGGCGATCTGCCGCGCCCCGGCCTTGTCGAGCCCGAGATCGGCGACGCAGGAGAGCGTCGCCTCGAGCAGGTCGGTGCGGCGACGGTCCTGCGACAGGCGGCTATAGACACGCCGGGTCACGCCCGGCCTCCCGCCGCCAAGAGCATCCTGTCACGCGCATTCCGTATGGTCACTTTGACTTCCTCGTCGAGATTTGTTTTACAGTCGTACAACAGCGAAGAAATTGCAAGGGATGCAGCCACCCGGGATCGTCCGGATTCGGCAGAGGGACAGCCATGAAAGACGCCACGCCGGCGGTAGAGATCCGCGACCTGCACAAGCACTTCGGACGTCTCGAGGTGCTCAAGGGCATCTCGCTCACCGCCCGCCCCGGCGACGTCGTGGCGGTGATCGGCGGTTCGGGTTCGGGAAAGTCCACCATGCTGCGCTGCATCAACATGCTCGAGACCCCCAGCGCCGGCCGGATCGCCATCCATGGCGAGCCCTATGCCATGCGCCCCACCCGCGACGGCGGGCTCGAGCCCTCGGACCGCGCGCAGTTGCAGCGCATCCGCGCCCAGCTCGGCATGGTGTTCCAGAACTTCAACCTCTGGCCGCATCGCACAGTGCTCGGCAATGTGATCGAGGTTCCAATGCAGGTGCTCGGCATTCCCAAGGAGGAAGCCGTCGCCCGCGCCCGTCAGGTCCTCGACCGCGTCGGGCTGGCGGACAAGGAAGACGCCTACCCCGCCCACATGTCCGGAGGCCAGCAGCAGCGCTGCGCCATCGCCCGCGTGTTGGCGGTCGAGCCGCTGGCGATGCTCTTCGACGAGCCGACCTCGGCGCTCGACCCCGAACTGGTCGGCGAGGTGTTGAGTGTGATCCGCGACCTCGCCGCCGAGAAGCGCACGATGATCCTCGTCACCCACGAGATGGGCTTCGCCCGCGATGTGGCGAGCCACGTCGTCTACCTGAAGGACGGCAGGATCGAGGAGGAGGGCTCGCCAGAACAGATCTTCGGCGACCCACGCTCGCCGCACCTGCAGCAATTCATCCGCTCGATCGCCTGACCGCGCGGGTGCACGACAAGACCAACAGAGGAGAGACCATGTTCAGAACACTCGCGCTTGCCGCCACTGCCGCCGCCACGCTCGCCGCCCCGGCCCTCGCAGAGCCTTACAAGGTCGGCATCGCCGCCGAGCCCTATGCGCCCTTCTACAGCCCTGCCTCGGACGGCAGCTGGAGCGGCTGGGAGATCGATTTTGCCGACGCGCTCTGCGCCGAGATCGAGGCCGACTGCGAGATCACCCCGGTGGCCTGGGACGGCATCATCCCGGCGCTCAACACCGGCAAGATCGACATGATCGTCGCCTCGATGAGCATCACCGAGGAACGCGCCAAACAGATCGCCTTTTCGGACAAGTACTATGACACGCCGACCGGCGTGATCGCCCTCAAGGACAGCAAGGTCGAGCCCACCCCCGAGGGCGTCAAGGGTGCCTATCTCGGCGTCTCGGTGGGCACCATCCACGAGACCTACGCCCGCACGCATTTCTCCGAGACCGCCGCCGACATCCGCAGCTACCCCACGGTGGACGAAGAGCTGCAGGATCTCGCCGCGGGCCGGATCGACGCGGTGATCGGCGACATGCTGGCGATGATGCCCTTCCTCGACACCAAAGCCGGCGCGGCCTGCTGTGAGTACCGCGGCGCGGTCAACAGCGACCCGGCGATCCTCGGTCAAGGGGTCGGCGTCGGCCTTCGCAAGGAGGACAGCGAGCTGCTCGAACGGGTGAACTCCGGCATTGCGGCGATCCGCGAGAACGGCACCTACGACAAGATCTCGGAGCCCTACTTCGAAGGTCTCGACATCTACGGCAGCTAAGCCGCCTTCCCGGGCCGCGACACGACCGTCGCGGCCCGGGCACTGCAATAATCAAGGACGCCGCCGCACGATGTTCGATGCTTTCGATTTCAGCCTGCTCGCCCTCACGTCACCGGGATGGGGCGGCGCGCTCCTCGCCGGGTTCCTGCGCTCGGTCGAACTGGCGGCAGGCGGCTATCTGCTCGGCATCGTCATCGGCCTGCTCGGTGCCACCGCCAAGCTCTACGGCGGGCGCGTGCTGCGCGATATCGCCGAACTCTACACGCTGCTCATCCGCGCGGTGCCAGAGCTGGTCTTGATGCTGCTCTTTTACTACGTGGGCACCGATCTGCTGAACAAGCTGATGGCCACCCTGGGCCGCGAGGGTGTCGACATCGACGGCCTCAGCGCCGGTATCCTGGTGATCGGCTTGGTGCAGGGCGGCTACGCCACCGAGGTGATCCGCGGCGCCATCCGCGCCGTGCCGCCCGGGCAGATCGAGGCCGCGCAGGCCTTCGGCATGTCACCGCTCAAGGTGCTGCGCCGGGTGACCCTGCCTGCCATGACACCGCATGCGCTGCCCGGCATGGCGAATCTGTGGATGATCGCCACCAAGGACACCGCGCTGCTCGCCGTGATCGGCTTCTCCGAGCTGACGCTGGTGACCAAGCAGGCCGCCGCCGCGACGCGCGAGTATTTCCTTTTCTTCGTCGCCGCGGGGCTGCTCTACCTCGCGCTCACCCTGATCTCGAACCTCGGCCTGCGCTGGCTCGAACGGCGCGCCCGCCGCGGCTTGCCGGCCGCCGCCTGAGGAGCGCCCCATGCCCGATATCAACATCGCCTCTCCGATCCTCCCCGCCCCTGCGCTGCCCCTGCGCGCCCGACTCGCGCCGCTGCTGATGCCGCACCGCCTGGCCCTGGCGGCGCTGGCGCTGGCGGCGCTCGCGGCGATTCTCACCCAGATGGACTGGAGCTGGCTGCCCGCCTACCTGCCCAAGATCGGCCACGGACTGCTGGTGACCCTGGCGCTTCTGGGTTCGAGCATCGCCGCCGGCCTCGCGCTCGCGCTGCCGCTCGGCGCGGTGCAGGTCGCCGGTCCGGCGCCCCTGCGCTGGCTGGCGGCCGGCTTCTGCACGGTGATCCGCGGAACGCCGCTGCTGCTGCAACTCTGGCTGATCTACTACGGCCTCGGCGCACTCTTCGCGCAATTCCCCGAGATTCGCGGTTCTTGGCTCTGGCCCTACCTGCGGCAGGCCTGGCCCTACGGTTTCCTGACACTGGCCCTCTCCTTCGCCGCCTACGAGGGCGAGGTGATGCGCGGCGCCTTCGCTGGGGTGCCGCGGGGCGAACTCGAGGCTGCCCGGGCCTTTGGCATGTCTCCGCTAAAAGTGTTCCGCCGGGTCTGGTTGCCCCGCGCCATGCACCGCGCGCTGCCCACGCTGGCGGGCGAGATCATCCTGCAACTCAAGGCGACGCCACTGGTCGCGACAATCACCGTCACCGACCTCTATGCAGTGATCACCCGCGTGCGGCAGGACACCTACCTCACCTACGAGCCGCTGCTGCTGCTGATCGCGATCTACCTGTGCCTGAGCGGCACTCTGACCCTGCTGCTGCGCTGGATGGAGGGGCGGGTGCCGAGCGGGCGCTGAGCCCGCCCCGAGAAGGTCAGTAGCCGCGCGCCCGGTCCACCGCACAGCCCATCGGGCGCCCGTCGCGCAGCGCCCGCGCCGTCTCGACCACCTGCTCGGCCACCACCTCGGGCAGAGAGTCGCTGGCCACATGAGGGGTGATCCGCAGCCGCGCATCTTGCCAGAAGCGGTGCTCAGGCGGCAGCGGCTCCTCGCGGAAGACATCCAGCGTCGCCGCCGCCAGTTGGCCGCTGTCCAGTGCCGCCTCGAGATCGGTCTCCACAAGGTGCTCGCCACGACCGATTTGCACCAGACTCGCCGCCGGAGCGAGCCGCGCGAAGAGCGCCGCATCCAACACGTTCTCGGTCTCGGCCGTCAGCGGCAGGACATTGACGAGGTACTGTGCACCCTCGGCCGCACGCGCCACGGCGCCCGGCCCGGAAAGATAGCTCACACCCGGCAGCCGCTCTGCCGGTTCGCCGCGACAGGCCACGCGTACCGAAAATCCCAAGGCCCGCAGCCCGGTCACCACCGCCCGGCCCATGGTCCCGTGTCCCAGCACCGCAACCTGCACCGAACCCGGGGCCCTCATCCGAAGCGGAAGCCACCGGGCTTTGGCGGCATTGCGCGCCATCTCGGCGAAGCCGCGCTCGTAATGCAACACCTCATGCACCGCATAGCCCGCCATCAGTTCGGCCTGATGCGGATCACGCACCCGCGCGACGACGGCAGCGTCGGGCAGTCCGGGATGCGCCAGCAAAGCGTCGACGCCCGCCGCGACCGACATGGCGAGCCCAAGGTTCGGATAAGGCGCGAAAGCCCCCTCTCCCGGCTCCCAGCAAATCGCGAAGCGCACGTCCTCGGGTCGGTCGATCTGGTCGGGGCGGCGCAGCAAGACATCCGTCGCACACTGTCGCAGCGCTGCGCCGTAAAGCGCATCCAGGTCCGCCGTTGCACTGAGGTATACACCGAGGATTGGTGACTGCGCGGGCATGGGGCTGTCTCCCTTTCATTGATCGGGATTCTTATTGCACAAATGTACAATAGACGCCATGCCGCCGGCTCTGCCATCCGCCGGATCGGCGCCCGCGCGCGGCAACCGGTCGCGCCCATGCCGCGACCGGCGCGAGATCACATGGTCACACAGATCTTGCCGAAATGCGCGCCGCTTTCCTGGTAGCGGAAGGCCTCGGCGAGATCGGCCAGCGCGAAGCTGCGGTCGATCACTGGGTGGAGTTTCAGCGCCTCGAGCGCCTTGACGAAGTCGAGCTGGTGCTGGCGCGAGCCGACGATCAGTCCCTGAAGCCGCTGCTGGCGCGCCATCAACAATGCCGTGGGGATTTCGCCGGAGCGCCCGGTGAGCACGCCGATCAGTGCGATATGTGCCCCCGGGCGCCCCGCAACGATGGATTGTGCCAGCGTCGCCGGACCGCCGACCTCGACCACGATGTCAACGCCGCGCCCGCCGGTGAGGTGGCGCATCTCCTCGCCCCATTCGGGCGTGGTGCGGTAGTTGATCACGTGGTCCGCCCCGAGCGCGCGCAGGCGCTCGAGCTTGGCGTCGGACGACGAGGTCGCAATCACCGTTGCACCCATCGCCTTGGCAAGCTGAAGCGCGTAGATCGACACGCCGCCGGTTCCCAGCACCGCGACCGTATCGCCTGCCTTGATCCCCGCATCGACCACCAGCGCGCGCCAGGCGGTCAGCCCGGCGGTGGTGATCGTCGATGCCTCCTCGTGGCTCCAGCCCGCGGGCGCAGGGGTGAACCAGGAGGCGGGCAGCGTGACCCGCTCACGGGCGTAGCCGTCGCGCCCGTCACCCGGCGTGGTCGAGAAATCGCTAGGGCGATCGTCGCCGGTCTGCCAGTCGGGGAAGAAACAGGACACCACAGCATCGCCGACTGCGAAGCCCTCGACACCTGCGCCGACCGCCTCTATCTCGCCCGCGCCATCGGCCATCGGGATCCGACCGTCGGGCAGCGCGCCCTCGACGGCGCAGACCCGGTAGTCGTGGTAGTTCAGCGAACTGGCGCGCAGGCGCACGGTAATTTCACCGGCCGCCGGAGCCGAAGGCTCCGCGGTGTCGCTCGTGACGAGATTGTCGAGACCGCCCGGCGCTTTGATTGTCACCTGTTTCATTGGATTGCCTTCCTTCTGTCTTGGCCCGCTGGCAGGCCACGCCCACCTTTTCGGCGGATCTAGCGCGCCTCGCCGAGAGTCCATTCCCGAGGCGCTTGCGTAAGAGGCCCGTCGCTCGCTCAGCCGCGGAAGTCGGGGCCGACGCCTTCGATCGAGCGCAGATGCGCCTGCCATTCGAGTTCGAGATCGCCATCTTCCTCGTTCATCTGCACGTACTGCTGGTGCACCCGGGTGGCGATCTCGTCATTGACCATGCGCAGCGGCCGACCGCTGGAGGTGGCGGCGATCTGAATCTCGCAGGCGCGCTCGAGGTAGAACATGTTGTTGAACATCTCGGCGGCGCTTCGGCCGGTGGCGATGAGCCCGTGGTTGCGCAGCATCAGCACCGGGTGATCGCCGAGGTCCTCGACGATGCGCTCGCGCTCTTCCAGATCCAGCGCGATGCCTTCGAAGTCGTGGTAGCCGATGCGATTGTGGAACTGCAGCGAAATCTGGTTGAGCGGCAGCAGCCCTTCTTCCATGCAGGAGACCGCCACGCCCGCGCGGGTATGGGTGTGCATGATCCAGGCCGCGTCATGCCGGGTCATGTGCACCGCCGAATGGATGGTGAAGCCCGCCGGGTTCACCCGCTGCGGGCTGCCGTCGACCTTGTTGCCGTCGACATCGATCTTCACCAGCGAGGAGGCCGTGATCTCTTCCCAGCGCCAGCCATAGGGGTTGATCAGGAAATGCCCGTCCTCGCCCGGCACGCGCGCGGTGATGTGGGTGTAAATCAGGTCTGTGAACCTGTGCAGCGCCGCGAGCCGGTAGCAGGCGGCGAGCTCTTCGCGGGTCTGTTTCTCTTCAGGGGACATGGTCATCGGTGTCTCCGGTCTTCAGTTGCGTTGGCCGACGGCGCCACCGGCGCCCTCGGCGGGGCGCCCGGCGTGGGCCGCGGCCAGGGTTTCGAGCGCCTGCGCCACCTGCGGCTCCGGCGGGCATGCGCGGCGGGTGGTGAGGTCGGTGTGAACAAGCAAGGTTTCGAGCGTGGCCGCAAGGGTTCCATCGGGTTTTGTCACCCGGTGGAAGAGTTTCATCTTCTTGCCCGCGCCCTCCAGCACCTGTGTGATCACCGTCAGGAGGTCCCCGCGATGCGCCTCACTCAGGTAGCGGATGCGGGTGTCGACAGTGAAGAAACTCTTGCCCGAGGCGACATAGGCGTCATCCGCGCCCACGAGTTTCATCAGCCCGTCGGTGGCCCAGGTGCCCAGCTCGAGATAGGCGGCCTCGTTCATGTGACCGTTGTAGTCCGTCCAGGTGACCGGTACCGACTGGCGCAGGGTGATCGGCAGACCGTCTTGCTCGCCACCCCTGTCCAGCAATGTCTCGTGCCGCAGAAGCACTCCGCCCGCGCCACTGCCGGTACGGCGGAGGCCGCGCAGGATGGCGACAAGATTGTCGTCGCGCAGCCGCTCCAGTTCCCGGATGCCAAGATGGCCCGACTGGGCGTCGGACTGGCTGCTGATGGTTTCGACAAGCGCCGCATTCAGCTCGGGCACATCGGTCAGCTTTGTCCAGGGCCAGTCGAGGGTCGGGCCGAACTGCGCGATGTAGCTCTGCATTCCTGCCTCGCCGCCGGCAATCCGGTAGGTCTCGAAGAGCCCCATCTGCGCCCAGCGGAGGCCGAAACTCATGCGGATCGCGTCATCGATCTCGGCGGTGGTTGCGATGCCGTCCTTCAGCATCCACAGTGCCTCGCGCCAGACCGCCTCCTGGAAGCGGTTGCCGATGAAGGCGTCGATCTCCTTACGCAGAACCAGCGGGTGCATGCCGATCGAGGTAACCACCTCGGCGGCCTTGTCGCAAAGTGTCGGATCGCCCGAAATTTCCGCCAGAGGCAGCAGGTAGACCGGGTTGAACGGGTGCACCACCACCACCGGCGCACCGCCGGAGGCGAGGTCGCTGGCCTTGAAGCCCGAGGTCGAGGACGCGATGAAATCACCCACGCGCAGCGCCGCGGTGATCTCGTCATACACCCTGTGCTTCAGCT
Organism: Salipiger sp. PrR003; assembly: GCF_010500785.1. Taxonomy (NCBI): domain Bacteria; kingdom Pseudomonadati; phylum Pseudomonadota; class Alphaproteobacteria; order Rhodobacterales; family Roseobacteraceae; genus Salipiger; species Salipiger sp. PrR003. The sequence goes on along the minus strand of NZ_JAAGOV010000098.1, from coordinate 205,142 downwards.
CTAGCCGCTCCGAGACGCTCTCCTGCACCCAGTCCGCGCCCGCCACCGCTTCGGAGATCGAGGCGGCAAAGGTGAGGCTGCCCTCGGGCGGCAACGGGCGGGCATAGAGCGCGGGCAGCGCGGCGCTGGCATTGTCCAGCACCTCGCCGATCTTGCGGTCCGCCTCGGGGTCGGGGTCGAAGACTGCGACGTCCCAGCCGTTGAGCAGGAAGCGCGCGGCCCAGCCACCGCCGACGACGCCCCCGCCGATGATCGCGGCGCGGCTCATGCCGGAGCCGCGGGGGCGGCGCGCTTCACGAGGCCAAGCTGCGCGCGCACCTCTTCCGGCCCGATCAGCGAGGCGCCCATGTTGCTCAGCAGGCTTGCTGCCTTCTCGACAAGTTGCGCGTTGGTCGCCAGCACGCCGCGCTCGAGGTAGATGTTGTCCTCCAGCCCGACCCGGACGTTGCCGCCTGCCAGTGCCGCCGCCGCCACATAGGGCATCTGATCGCGGCCAAGGCTGAAGGCCGACCAATTCCAGCTCTCGGGCACGTTGTTGACCATCGCCAGGAAGGTATTGAGGTCGTTCGGCGCACCCCACGGGACGCCCATGCAGAGCTGCACCAGCGCCGGGTTTTCCAGCACGCCTTCCTTCACCAGCTGCTTGGCGAACCATAGATGGCCGGTGTCGAAGGCCTCGATCTCGGGTTTCACGCCGAGCTCGGTCATCTGCTGGCCCATGGCGCGCAGCATGCCCGTGGTGTTGGTCATCACGTAATTGCCGTCGCCGAAGTTCATCGACCCGCAGTCGAGCGTGCAGATCTCCGGAAGGCAGGCGCGGATGTGGGCCATGCGCTCGGTCGCGCCCGCCATGTCTGTGTTCGGCGTATCGAGCTGCATCGGCCTCTCGGGATCGCCGAAGGTCAGATCGCCGCCGACGCCTGCGGTGAGGTTCAGCACCACGTCCACCTCTGACGCGCGGATGCGGTCGGTCACTTCTCGGTAGTAGTCCAGATCGCGGCAGGGCGCGCCGGTCTCGGGGTCGCGTACGTGGCAGTGGACGATGGCGGCCCCGGCCTTGGCGGCGTCTATGGCGGCATCGGCGATTTCCTTGGGCGAGCGCGGCACGAGGTGGCTCTTGTCCTGCGTTGCGCCCGCGCCGGTGATCGCAGCGGTGATGAAGGGTTTTCGGTTCATCTGAAGAGGCATGGTGTCTCCTGTCGTCTCGTTACCGGCCTTTCCAGACCGGGTCGCGTTTCTCGGCGAAGGCGCGGGCGCCTTCCTTCTGGTCTTCGGAGCGGTACAGCCGCTCGACGGTTTCGAGCTGGCTGCGGGTGATGCGGTTCATCGCGTCCTGGAACTTCATGTCCTCGGCTTCGCGGGCGATCTCCTTGATCGCGGCGAAGACCAGCGGCGGACCGGCGGCCAGCTCGTCCGCCATCTTGCGCGCCTCGGCCATCAGTTCGGCCCCCGGCACGACGCGGTTGACCAGGCCCCAGCGATGCGCCTCCTCCACGTCGAACCAGCGGCCGGTGTAGAGCAGCTCCATGGCGATGTGATAGGGGATGCGCTTGGGTAGCTTGAGGGTCGCCGCGTCGGCCACGGTGCCGGATTTGATCTCCGGGAGGGCAAAGGAGGCGTGGTCGGCGGCGAAGATGATGTCGGCGCTGATCGCCAGTTCCAACCCACCACCGCAAGCGATGCCGTTGACCGCAGCGATCACCGGCTTGTTCAGGCCGCGCAGCTCCTGCAGGCCGCCGAAGCCGCCCTTGCCATAGTCGCCGTCGGCATCCTCGCCGCTGGCTGCGGCCTTGAGGTCCCAGCCCGGGCAGAAGAACTTCTCGCCCGCGCCGGTGAGGATCGCCACGCGCAGCTCGGGGTCGTCCCGGAAGTTGGTGAAGATTTCCCCCAGCTCGCGGCTGGTGGCCATGTCGATCGCGTTGGCCTTGGGCCGGTTCAACGTCACCTCGAGCACCGCGCCGCGGCGCTCGGTGAGCACGTTCGAAGAGGTCATTGTCTCTCTCCCATCCTGATGAGTGCATCCGCTGCAACGGCGCCCGAGGCACGACAGATCAGCGGGTTAATTTCGATTTCGTGGAGGTTGTCCGCATGGCAGCTGACCAGCTCCTGCAGCGCCATGATCGTGTCGAGCACGGCCTCCATGTCCGCCGCCGGGCGGCCGCGGTAGCCGGTGAGCAGCGCGCCGCTGCGCAGGCCCGTGAGCGCACGATGCACCTCCTCGCGGCTGGCGGGGACCAGCAGCGAGGAGGTGTCGCGAATGAGTTCGGTGAGGATACCGCCCAGCCCCAGCGTCAGCACGAAGCCATGCGCCGGGTCTCGCGTCACGCCGATCAGCAGCTCGGCCACGCTGCCCGTGATCATCTCTTCGACGAGAAAGCTCTGCGCGGGCATCACCGCCGCCGCTTGCATCACCGCCTCGCGGCAGTCGAGGTTCAGCACCACGGCCCCGGCCTCGGTCTTATGGGCGATGCCCTCGCCCTTCAGAACGACCGGGAAGCCGATGGCAGAGGCGCAGGCTCCGGCGGTCTCGGCACAGTCGGCGCGGTCGGATTTCGGCACTCGGATGCCTGCTGCCGCGAGCAGCGCCTTGGCCTCCGCCTCGGGATAGATGCGGGTGGCACCATGGCCGTTAATCGGCATCAGCACCGGCTCGGTTGGTTGGTTGCCGCCCGCGGACCGCATGCCGACCTGTGCCGCGGCGCCAATCGCGCGCAGCGCCTCGCCCATGCCGCAGAGCGGGGTGATGCCGAGCTCCAGCGCCCGTGCAGCGACCGGCTCGGGCAACCCCTCGGCGAGCAGCGAAACCAAGGCCATCGGCGTGCCGGTGGTGTGTCTCGTTCGGGCCACCGCGCGCAGCACCTGGTCGTAGTCGGGCGCGGCAAAGCGGTCGTCGCGCGGGTAGTCGATCACCACGCAGCCGAGCGCCAGATCGGCGTCGCAAAGGCCGGTGAAAGTGGCTTCCAGCGCCGCCTCGTCGCCCCAGATATATGTGTTGTAGTCCAAGGGGTTTGCCAGCGCGACCTTCGGGCCGAGCGCCGCCCGCAGAGCGGATTTCTGGGTATCGTCCAGCGCAGGGAATTCGACGCCCACCACTTCGCCCATGTCGGCCATCAGCGAGGCCTCGCCGCCCGAGCAGGATGCCGAGGCGATCCGCGCAGAGGACAGCCCGCCGATGACATGCAGCAGCTTCAGCGTCTCGACCAACTCCGACGGCGTGGCGACCTGCGCCATCCCGAGCCGGCGCAGCAGCGCCCGCGCCCCGGCATCGCTGCCGGTGAGCGAGGCGGTGTGCGAGACCGCCGCCTCCTGCGCCTGCTGCGACGCTCCGACCTTCAGCGCGACGATGGGTTTGGCCAGTTCCTGCGCGCGGCGGGCCAGCCCCTCGAAGGCGGGCAGGTGGCTGATCCCCTCGATGTGCAGCCCGAGCGCGGTGATGCGCGGGTCTTCCAGCAGCGCGATGCCGAGATCGGCCATGGATGTCTGCGCCTGATTGCCCGCCGCCACGACCGCGGCCAGCGGCAGACCGCGGCGCTGCATTGTGAGGTTGATCAGCACGTTGGACGACTGGCCAATGACGGCGACGCCGCTCTCCACCGGCGACATGCCGTGCCGGTCGGGCCAGAGCGCCACGCCGTCGAGCGCGTTCACCATGCCATAGCAGTTCGGTCCCAGGATCCGCATATTGCCCGCGGCGGCGACCAACTGCTCCTGCAGGTCATCTCCGTCGGCCAATTCCGAGACCGCCTCGCTGAAGCCGGCGGCAAAGCAGACCGCGCCGCCGCAGCCCATGGCCGAGAGCTCTCCGGCGATCTGTACCGAAAGCTCGCGGTTGACCCCGATGAAGGCGGCATCCGGAACGCCTGGCAGCGACGAGAGGTCCGCGTAGGCCGGCAGCCCGCCGACCTCGGATTTCTTGGGGTGCACCGGCCAGATCGGCCCCGAGAAGCCGGTCTCGCGGCACTGGCGCACCACGCTTTCGCACCAGGTACCACCGCCGATGACGGCGATGGCCTTTGGCGAAAGGAAGCGGCTGAGCGGCTCCATCGATTAGGCTCCCAGCGGCCGGAAAATTTCCCGGCTGATGATGTGACGCTGGATCTCGGACGTGCCGTCCCAGATGCGCTCAACGCGGGCGTCACGCCAGAAGCGCTCTATCGGCAGCTCGTCCATCAACCCCATGCCGCCGTGGATCTGCAGCGCGGCGTCGGTAACACGCGCCAGCATTTCCGAGGCATAGACCTTGGCCGAGGCGATCTCGCGGTTGGCGGGCAGGCCCTGGTCGAGGCGCCAGGCGGAGGAGAGCGTCAGCATGTCTGCGGCATCGATCTCGGTGATCATGTCGGCGATCTGGAAGCTGACACCCTGGAACTTGCCGATCGGCTGGCCGAACTGCTTGCGCTCGGCGGCGTATTGCACGGCGTGGTCGAACACCCGGCGGGCGCGGCCCACCGACATGGTCGCCACAGTGATGCGCGTGGCGTAGAGCCATTCGTTCATCACCTCGAAGCCGCCATCGACCTCCCCCAGCACCTGCGCGTCGGGCAGGCGGCAGTTGTCGAAGTAGAGGATGCAGTTCTTGTAGCCGCGGTGCGAGACCGAGTTGTAGCCCTTCGCCACCTCGAACCCCGGGGTGTCGCGGTCGACAAGGAAGCAGGTGATGCGCTTCTTGGGGCCGCGCGGGGTCTCGTCGACGCCGGTGGCGACGAAGACGATGAAGAAGTCCGCGTGATCGGCGCCGGAGATGAAATGCTTGGAGCCGTTGATCACCCAGTCGCCGCCGTCACGGGTGGCGGTGCATTTCATACCGCGCACGTCCGAGCCGGCGTCGGGCTCGGTCATCGCCAGCGCGTCCATGCGCTCGCCGCGCACGGCGGGCATCAGGTAGCGGTCGACCTGTGCGCCCTCACAGGCCATCAGGATGTTCTGCGGGCGGCCGAAGAAGTGGGTCAGCGCCATCGAGCCGCGCCCCAGCTCGCGCTCGACGAGGGCGAACTCCAGGTGCGACAGGCCCGGCCCGCCGACACTCTCGGGGAAGTTGGAGGCGTAGAAGCCGAGATCGATGCACTTCTGCTTGATCTCCTGTGCCACCTCGGCGGGCACCTCGCCGCTGCGCTCTACAGCGGCCTCATGCGGGTAGATTTCGTTCTCGACGAAGCTCCGGACGGTGGAGACGATCATCTCCTGTTCTTCGGTCAGTCCAAAATGCATGTCGGACCCTCTTGTTCTGTCGTTGGGTTGATCTGGGGTTTTGCGGGGTCTCCCGCGCCGCCGGGGCGCGGGAGGCAGGATCATCGGGCGGCGCGTTCCTTGCGCATCAGCAGCAGGGCACGGGCGATCACCAAGAGGCTCACCACGAGGATCAGCAGCACCGAGAGCGCGGCGATCGAGGGGTCGACGTTGTCACGCAGCCCCTTCCACATGCGGCGTGGCAGGGTGATGGTCTCGACCGAGGTGACGAAGAGCGTCACGCCGATCTCGTCCCAGCTGAGCAGGAAGCACAGGAAGAACGCGCCCAAGAGGCCGAAGCGGATGTTGGGCAGGATCACCCCAAAGATGCGGGTCGGCACGCTGGCACCCATGGATTGCGCGGCCAGGTCCATACGCCGGTCGATCTGGCTCAGCGACATCATGGCCACGACCACGGCACAAGGCACGATCATCCCCATATGGGCGAGGATCACGCCACCGTGGCCGCCGTAGGCGATCACTCTGTTCCACTTGGTGAGCTTCTTGAGGAAGACGTCGAGCGTCAGCGACGAGACCACGGGCGGCGCCACCATAGGCAGCAGCACCAAGCCGGTCATCCGCCCCGAGGCGCGCGCGCGCAGCATCCAGATGCCGATGCAGAAGGCGATGACCAGCGGGAGGTTGATGGCACAGCGGAATTGTCGCAACCACGTTTAGGATGTGGCGCCTAAGGCGTGGAACTTCCCTTATTCTTTCTCCGACCGAACGTGCTTCGATCTGCGTTGTGTTCACCACAATCGCCTCGCTCTTCATTCTTGCCCGTTATGGGACAAGGGTAGGGAGACGAGCACATGGACCGCAAATGAAACTTGTTGACCTGCGTGACAAATGGAATTTGTCACCCGTCGCGGCGTTGGCGAAACCTGCTCAATTCAATTCGTCTTTTCAACCAGTTACGAAACTCAGCCACGATCTCGGTTTCGAGCTTTTCCTCCGGGGTACAAAGAAAATAACCGGTTTCGGCATGCAGGGACGCCGCGAAGGGACGCATCAGCTTGCCGTCTCGCAACTCATTTCGCCACAGGACCGTGTCACCGATCGCGATCCCCTGTCCGGCCAGAACCGCCGTGTGCACGATGTTCATGTCCGAGTAGCAGATGCCGCGATGGGCGTTCTCTGTCGGCAGGCCGGAGAGCTGCATCCAGTTCTCCCAGTCGGTGAAATCGTTCATGTGTATCAACGTCGCGGCCTTGAGAATCCCGAGGTCGTTGAAGTTCTTGAACCGGCTCAGGTAGGCGGGGCTGCAGAGCGGCGTGAAGTCGACCGCCATCAACGGCTCGATCACGAGGTGCGCGCGCGGCTCCTGCCCGAAGGTGATGAAGGTATCGACCTCGGGGTTGTTGGTGTCGGCAAGATTCTGGGTGCTGATCACGTTCAGCACCACCTCGGGGTTCTCCGCCAGGAAATCACCGACATGCAGGCACAGCCAGGAGGACGCGAAGCCCGGAGGGGCGCTCACCGTCAGCCGCCCGGTCAGCCCCTGCTGCGAGACGCGCGCCGTCGAGCTGGCGATCATGCTGAGCGCGCGGCGCACGTCTTCGGCATAGGCGCGAGCCTGCGGGGTGATCTCGGTCCGGTTGCCGTGGCGCTCGAGGATCTTGAAGCCGAGGTCGGTTTCCAGCAGGCGCAGCTGATGGCTGATCGCGCTGCGGGTGACGTTAAGCTCGGCGGCGGCTCGCCAGAGCGCGCCATTGCGCGCGACGCTTTCGATGGCGCGCAGCGCCTGGATCGAGGGGAAACGTTTGATGGCGGGCCTCGCGCGGTTGAAAAACGGCCCCCGCTGCATAGCGCGGCGCAGGCGCGTGATCGAGACCTCCCGCGCTTATGGCAGGGTCACCTGCGACTTCAGGAACTCAAAGTGCCGGTCAGCCATGCCGCGGTAGGCCAGCCAGCCGTCCCCGGTGTTCTGCGCCACCGCATCCGAAAGCACCGCAAGTGGCGCGCCGGTCGAGCGCGCGAGGATCAGCGTCTGCATTGCCTTGTCGAAGAAATAGAGGTTCTCGACAGCCTGCACGACGGTCTGCCCGACGATAGTGCCCCCATGGTCGCCCATGACCGACATCTCCTTTTCGCCCAGAGAGTCCGACAGCCGTTCACCCTCCTCCCCGGCGCTGGCGATGGCGCCGAAATCCAGATCTTTGGCAGTACGGCCGTAAAAGCGCGAGGGGGTGGTGTCGATCGGGGCTGGCACCTCCAAGAGCACCTTGACCCCCGCCGGATCGCGGAGCCGGGAATCCTTGGCAACGGCCACGCCATTCGCGGAGAGACTCTATCGCCCTCGACGGTGTTGGCCCGGCAGTGCAGGAACTGCACGCCCGGCGCGAGCGCCTCGGCTGGCGTGTCGGTATGCAACTCGTGCCCCGACGCGGTATAGGCCGTGTTGGTCGGGTTGATGTGGGTCTTTGCGTCAAAGTAATCGCCGAAGAAAATCGGGCGGAGCTGACCGATCACCAACGGCGGCCTCGGTAAGGCCCGCGTCGCTGTCCGGCATGTCGGTGAGGATCACGAAGCCTTCGACCAAAAGCCCCTCGATCCATTTGGCCCTCGGAGTGGGGTCGGCCAGAAGCGCAGGCTGGCGGAAACGCGGCACGTCGGAGTCGTGGTCGCCGTACCATGCCGTGCGCTCAGGTCTGCCGGGTCGGGGCAGCGGCGCGGAGACTTGTAGGCTTTGAGCCAGCCCAGCGGGAAGCGGGTGACGCGATCCTCGCCCGCCCAGGTGATTTCCGGCTCATCGCGGTTCACCTCGGCGGTCTGCCCTCGCGGTGCGGTGTCGAAGCGCAAGATGTCAAAGCCGCGCTCGCGCGTGCCGGCGTTGAACGAGCTGGGAAAACTACGTCCCGGCGCACGGCATCGAAGGGAGCCGGCTCTAAGGCCAGACCTTCGACAATTGCGATCAGACGCCGCTGCGAAAGCGTCCGCGGCCGCGCGTCGGCGCGGACCGCGGAACACGTCGCTCACTGCTTCTTGAGCTTGGCCTGTTCCAGCGACCAGTACTCCATGTCGAAGAGATCGCGCTCGGAAATGGGAGTGAAGCGCCGGTAGGCCTCGGCGGCGTTCACCACACGGCAGGTCTGCTCGAAGAGATCCCCCGCGATGCGTGCGGCCTTCATGTTCGCGCCGACCCCGAAGATGCCTGCGCCCGGCACAAGGATGACGCGCGGCAAGGGGTCGAGCATGACCTTTTCTTCGGCTGCGTGGGGCGCATTGCGCTCAAAGTAAGCGCGGTATTCCGCGGCGAACCCGTCGAGCGCGGCGTCGATCTCCTCGCGCGTGGCGCCCGCCTGGAGCAACATGCCGAAGGGTTTCAGCCGGATCACGTGGTCGGGGGTCACCGTACCGCGTCGCGCGAGCTCCGGCAGGTCGTCACGCCCGAGATAGGCGCGGATCGCGGGGGTCGAGCGGAAGTCGAGGGCCGGCTCATCGCCAAGCGCGTCGCGCGCGACGAGCGCGTCGGCAAGGTCGCGAACCAGCGCTTCGGGTGCCGTGCGGTCGGTGTCTTCCGGGGCCGGAACGGTGATGCCGCGGGCGGCGAGATACTCCTCGGCCATGGTGACGAACTCGATCATCAGCTCGTAACTCTCCCGCGCAGTCTCGGCGAAGGTGAAGAGCCCGTGCTGCGCCAGCCAGAGCCCGTCAACCGAAGGATCTCGCGCCAGCGCGTCCTTGCAGGCGTGGCTCAGATCGTAGCCTGGCATCACGTAGGGCACCCAGCCGACCCGTCCGCCGAAGATCTCCTGCACCACCGGCTCCATGTCGGCCTGGTCGGCCAGCACCAAGATCGCCGTCGCATGGGTGTGATCGACAAAGGCATGCGGCATGTAGGCATGCAGCAGGGCCTCGACCGAGGGATTGGGCGCGGAGGGATCGAGCAGGTGGCTGCGCAGGAAGGCGACCATGTCCTCGTCCGACATGCGCGGCACGTCGCGCGTCTCGAGCAGCGGCGCGAGGCGCATGGCCGGCAGGCCCGGCGCCTCGATGTCTCCAAGATCCCAGCCGGATCCCTTGACGTGGATCACCGTGCCCTCTGCCGCCGGGATCTTCACCGACGTATTGCCGCCCCCGTGCAGCACAAGGTCCGGATCCTGCCCGATAAGCCGCGAGGTGTAGACCCGCAGACCCAGCGCGGCGGGCTCCCCCCGGGCCTCGGACTCGGCCCCGAAGGCCTCTGCTTGCTTGTCGTTCCAGCGGCTTAGCATCTCGGTTCTCCTTCTCATGGACCGGGGGCGCCGCAAGCGCCCCCGGATGGTCTGTGGCCGGAGCGGCCTCAGAAGTCGTAGTTGTCGATGTTCTCGGCGTTGAAAACGGTGCGTTCGGGCAGCAGGATGATGCCATTGCCCTCGGCCTCGTAGTCGTAGCCCTGCACCGCGTTCGGCGAGACCTCGACCGGGCCGATGCCCGGCACGTCGATGCTGTCACCCACGTTGAGCGGGCCGTCCTTCAGCACATGCGCCGCCACCGCGACCGAGATCGCCCCTTGCTGTGTCACGTCCCAGAGGCCGAACCGCTCGACCGTGCCGCGCTTGACGTAGGGGCGCATCACGTTCGGTGTCGAGAAGCCCACGATGGTCACCTCGCCGGCGCGGTCCAGATTCTCGGCCGCCTGCGCCGATGCCGGGAGCGCGTTGGCGTCGGGCGCGATGATCGCGTCAAGATCGGGATAGGCGCCAAGGATGCTCTCGGCGGTCTGCAACGATTTCTGCGCGTCGTTGTAGCCATATTGCGTGGTCACGATCTCCCAGCCCGGGTGCTCCGCGGCGATCTTTGCCTTTGCGGCCTCGGCCCAGGCGTTCTGGTCGGTCACGGTCGGCGAAGAGTAGAAGAAGGCGACCTTGGCCTTTTCCTTGCCGGCGAGCCCGTCATTCGCCATGTCCACGAGCAGCCCGCCAAGCTGGTCCGGCGTGCCCTGGTTGATGTAGTAGGAGCGGCACTCGGGGTTCACGTCGCTGTCCCAGGTCATCACCAGCACGTCGCGGGCCATCGCCTGCTTGAGCGCCGGGCAGAGGCCGTCGGGCGAGACCGACGAGAGCACGATCGCGCCGTAGCCCTGGTTGACGAAGTTGTTCACGAACTGCACCTGCCCCGAGACGCTGGGCTCGGTCGGGCCGTCATAGGTCACGTTGACTCCAAGCTCGTCGCCCATGGCCATCGCCCCGTTCCCACCCGAGGTGAAGAAGCCCACCCCGACCAGTTTCGGGATAAAGGCGATGTCTTGGGCGCTCGCGACGTTGGCGGCCATCAGGCCAGCCGCAACCGTACCAAGCAGCGTCAGGGATTTACGCATGGTGTTTCCTCCTCCATTGAAACAAGTGCCCGGGGTCAGTGCGTCTGCCGCGAGCGGACCGGTAAGAAATCCCGAAGCAGCTCAGCGCCGTGGCGCAGGGCGACTACGAGGACCAGCAGCGCCCCGGACAGCGCGCTGGAAATCTGACTGGGCACACCGCTCATCTGCAGGCCCTGCTGCAGGTAGCCGATGATGAACGTGGCGATGATCGTGCCCAGCACCGAGCCCTGGCCGCCGTAGATCGAGGCGCCTCCGAGCACGGCCGCAGTGATCGCCGGCAGCAGCGTTGCGCTGCCGAGATCGACCCGGGCCGAGCCGAAATAGGCCGATAGCATGAGCCCCGCGAGCGCCGCGGCAAGGCCGGTCAGCACGTAGGTCACCAGCTGCACACGGAAGACAGGCATGCCCGAATGGCGCGCAGCGTGCTCGTTCTGACCGACCTGGAACACCAGCCGTCCGAACCGCGTCAGGTGCAGCAGGACCAGCAGCAGCGCGGCAAAGCAGAGAAACACGAAGAGCGGCATCGGCAGGCCCAGCACCTGTGCGTATCCAAGTGCGGTGAACCCGGCGGGAAAGCCGCCGATGCCTTCGTAGCCACTGGCGCCGACCAGCCCCGAGAGCACGGTTGCCGCGCCCGAGAACATGTAGAGCGAGCCCAGCGTCACCACCAGCGGCTGCAGCCGCGTGAGCCGGATCACCACCGCGTTCAGCAGTCCTGCGGCTGCACCGGTGGCAAAACCCACCAGCAGCGAGAGCGGCAGCGGCAGCCCGAAGAAGTTGGCGATGCCAAACGTGATCGCAGCAAGCCCCACGGTCGAGGCGAAGCTCACGTCGATCCCTCCGGCGATGATCACCAGGGTCAGCGGCACGGCGACGATGCCCACCTGCACGAAGTCCGAGGTCCCGAACAGCAGCGACGCGGGCCGCAGGAAGCGCGGGTTGATCATCCCGAAAATGGCGAGCTCGGCCAGCAGCACCGCGAAGAGCAGCACTTCCCAGCGCATCAAGTGGCGTTTCATGCGGCATCCTCCAGGTCGCTGAGCGGGGCGATCTTGTGGCTCGAGCGGCGGTAGCGCGCGGCCCGGTCACGGGCCTCGAGCGCGATGCGCAGCCGGCCGTCGATCAGCAAGACGGTCAGCAGCATGCCGCCGCCGATGAGGTCGTTCCAGTAGGCGGGGATCTTGAGGAACACGAGCGAGGTGTCGATGGAGGTGAAGAAGATCACCCCGATGACCACGCCCGCCACGGTCCCCACGCCGCCAAGCAGGCTGATCCCGCCGAGCACCAGCGCGGCGATGGCGCGCAGTTCGATGCCGCTGCCGGCCTGGTTTGGCACAAAACCGATCTGCGCGGCGAACGTGATCCCGGCCAGCGCGTACATCGCGCCGCCCCAGGCGAAGCAAAGGAACTCGATGCGCTTCACCGGCAGCCCGAGGTGGCGCGCCGCGGCGCGGTTGTCGCCGACGACCTTGACCCAGCCGCCGCGGCGCGAGCGCAGGAACAACCAGAGCAGCACGATAACACCCGCGGCGACCAGCCCCATGACCGACAGGCCCGCGACCGACTTGGCGCCGAGCGCCTTCAGCGCCTCGGGAAGCTCCTCGATCCACTCCCCGCCGGTGGCGATCAGCATCACCCCGCGGAAAAGCCCGAGCGTGCCGAGCGTCGCCACGATCGAGGGCACGCCGAGCAGCGCCACCAGCGCGCCGCTGAGCGCCCCGGCCATCACCCCGACACCAAGCGCCGCGCCGCAGGCGAGCGGCAACGCGACGCCGGCGTTGAGCGTCAGACCCAGGGTCACCGCCGAGAGCCCGAGCACCGAACCGCCAGACACGTCGATGTTGCGGGTCAGGATGATCGGGAAGATCCCCAGCGCCACCAGCATCAGCACCAGACCGTTGGACCAGATGATGCTCGCGGTGCGCGCCGACAGGAAGCCCGGCGCGGCGGCGCCGACCGCCAGCAGCACGGCCAGCGTGACGAAGAAGAGCGTCGCGACACGGTCGCGGGCGATGCGTTCAAGCATGTGCGGCCTCCCCGGCCTCGAAGGCAAGCTGTGCGATGTCGTCGGTGCTGGAGCCGGCGGGCAATTCTCCCGCGAAATGGCCCCCCGCCATCACCGCGATCCGGTCCGAAAGGCGCAGCACCTCATCGAAGTCGGACGAGATCAGCAGCACCGCGGTGCCGGTCTCGGCGAGCTCCTCGATGATGCGGTAGATGTCGTTGCGCGCGCCAACGTCGACGCCCCGTGTCGGCTCGTCGAGGATCAGCACCCGCGGCGCCGCGGCCAGGCATTTCGACAGCAGGACCTTTTGCTGGTTGCCGCCCGACAGGCTGCCGACCGGCTGGTCGGGTCCGGCGCAGCGGATGCCCAGCGACTTACGGTACGCTGCGAAACGGCGGCGTTCCTGCCCGGGCCGCAGCAGGAAGGGCAGCCGGTCGTGCACCAGCGACGAAGTGTTCCAGTAGAGCGGCGCCTCGAGGAAGAGCCCGTATTGCTGCCGGTCCTCGGAGAGGTGCACCACCCCCGCCTTCACCGCCGCCCCCGGCCCCTTGGCTTTGAAGTCTCGGCCTTCGAGCGTGACCCGCCCGCCGCTGCGCGGGCGCAGCCCAACCAGCGTCTCGGCCAGTTCCGTGCGCCCCGCACCGACGACGCCGGTCAGCCCGAGGATCTCTCCCGCGCGCAACGACAGCGAGATGTCGACGAAGCCCTCGCCGCTCAGCCCCTCGAGGGACAGCACCGGCGCGCCGGTGATCTCGCGCTGCCGTTCGCGCGCATCGAGCGCGGTGACGCCCGGGCTCATGGCAGCAAGTATATCGGCGTCGGGGCTCGCGCTCATCCGCTCGCTCAGCACAACGTAGCCGTCACGCAGCACTGTGATCCTGTCGGAGACCGCGCGCAGCTCGTGCAGCTTGTGGGAAATGAAGACAAGCCCGTGCCCTTCGGCGCGCAGCGCACGCATGTGGCCGAACAGCGTCTCTACCTCGTGCGGCGTCAGCGCCGAGGTCGGCTCGTCGAGGATCAGCACCTTGGCCTCGCGCAGCAGCCCGCGCAGGATCTCGACGATCTGCCGGTCGGCGATTTCCAGCGTCGCGGCCTTGGAATCCGGCGACAGCGAAACGCCGAGCTGGGCAATCAGCTCCTCGACCCGCGCGCGGTAGGCACCGGCGGGCTTCGGCATGCCGACGCAGATATTCTGGAGCACCGACTGGTTGGGGAAGATATGCGCTTCCTGCGGAACGAGGTAGAGACCCATTGCCTGGGCCTGCGCGGGAGTCGCGGGCGAGAGCGGCGCGCCGCCGAGCCGGACTTCGCCGCCCGATGCGGACACGAGCCCCGCGAGAATCTTCATCAGCGTCGACTTGCCCGCACCGTTGCCCCCCAGCAGCGCATGAACCTCGCCGGAGCGGATCGTGAAATCGACCGCCTTCAGCACGGGGACGCCCGCGTAGCTTTTCGACACGGACTTCAATTCCGCGAGAACAGTTTCCATGACGCCTCCTCACCGATGCCGAGCGCGAGACGACCATCAGCTGATGTTCATTTGCACTCGCCTACATCATTTGTGCAATCATGCCATGTCGTGTCAATCTGAATCTGCGCATTTATTGGACCTAATCGCCACATATTTGGGCAGTTGACTTGATCAAATATTTGATGAAGAACTATTATGATCTCGCTTGCAGCCCGCAGGAAAGGACCCGCCCGATGATGGAACAGCCTCAGAGCGCCACCGACGATGCCCTCATGGCGCGCGTGGCCTGGCTCTATTACAACGATGGGCTGACCCAGAGCGAAGTCGGCGACATCCTCAACATCTCTCGCATAAAGGTCTCGCGCCTGCTCGACGCCGGGCGCAGCTCTGGACTCATCCAAGTGCGGATCAACTCGCGCCAGCAGGGTTGCCTAGAGCTCGAGACCCGGATGCGGCAACAGTTCGACCTGAGCGACTGCCGGGTGATTCCCGAAAGCTCGGTCGCAGATGTGAACCTGCGCGTGGGGCAGGCCGCCGCCCAGTACCTGATGCAGAAGCTGGCCCCGGGCGAGACGCTGTCGGTCGGGTGGGGCGAGACCATCACCCATTCGATCCGCATGCTGGGCCACACAGCGCAGGAGCGCGGCATTGGCCTCTATTCGCTCACTGGCGGCGTGCAGACCTACGTCGAGGGGATGCGCGAGGCGAACTGGCATCGCAACATCAACATCATCCCGGCGCCGCTGGTGGTCTCGACGCCCGAACTCGCGCGCGCGCTCATGCAGGAGCCGTCCATCGCCGCGCTCATGGCGCAGGCGCTCGAGGCGGACTACAAGCTGGTTGGCATCGGCGGGCTGAGCGAGAGCGCGACGGTGGTGACGCAGGGCTACATCCCGGCGGGCGAGATCGATCCGCTGCGCCGGGGCGGCGCGCGCGGCGACATCCTCTGCCGTTTCTACGACCGTCGCGGGCAGGACATCGGCGTGCCGCTGCACGACCGGGTGGTCGGCGTCGACCTCGAACAACTGCGCGCCTCGGACCGGGTGATCGGCGCGGCGGGAGGGCCGAGCAAGACCGGTCCGATCCTCTCGGCCCTGCGCGGCGAAATCCTCGACATCCTGATCACCGACGAGCCGACCGCGCTCGCCCTTCTCGACGCGGCGGAGGCCTGAGCATGCCCTACTTCCTTGCTTTCGATGCCGGCACCGGCAGCGGCCGCGCCGTGCTCTTCGACGACACCGGCGCCGAGATCGCGGCCTCCGGACAGGAATGGTGGCACGCCACCGACCCCCGCTTCCCCGGCTCGATGGATTTCGACACCGCCGGCAACTGGGCCGCGCTGGCGCGCTGCTGCCGCGAGGTGATCGCGGCAAGCGGGATCGACCCCACCGAGATCCGCGCGGTTAGCGCCACCGCCATGCGCGAAGCCTTCGTGCTGCATGACGCCAGCGGCGCCGAAATCTGGGCCTGCGCCAACGTTGATGCCCGCGCGGGTGACGAGGTGCGCGAGCTTAAGCGGGCCCACCCCGGGCTCGAGGCAGAGATCTACGCGCGCTCCGGCCAGACCTACGCGCTTGGCGCCCTGCCCCGTCTCGCCTGGCTGCGCCGCCACGCGCCGGAAACGCTCGACCGCGCGCGCAGCCTCACCATGCTCTCGGATTGGATCCTCTACCGGCTCTCGGGCGAGCTGACGCTCGAGCCCTCGAACGGCGGCACCACGGGCCTGCTTGATCTGCGGACCCGCGCGCCGCTGACCGGGGCACTGGAAACCGTTGGCCTGCCCACCGATCTCTTTCCCCGCGGCGTCACCACCGGCGAGGTCATTGGCAAGGTCCATGCCGCTGCCGCGGCCGAAACCGGTCTGGCCCCCGGCACGCTGGTCGTCGCCGGCGGCGGCGACTGCCAGACCGGCGCGCTTGGACTCGGCATCGTGCACGAGGGAGACTGCGCGGTGCTGGGCGGGACCTTCTGGCAGCAGGTGGTGAACGTGCCCCTGTCGCTCACCGATCCGAGCATGACGCTACGCATCAACCCGCACATGGTTGCCGGGCTCAACCAGGCCGAGGCGATCAGCTTCTTCACCGGCGCGGTCATGCGCTGGTTCCGCGACGCCTTCGGCAATGGCAAAGGCTACGCGGCGCTCGAGGCCGACTCGATGGCCGTGCCGCCCGGCGCTTATGGGATCATCCCGATTTTTTCCGACGTCATGCGCTACGGCGACTGGTTCCACGCCGCGCCTTCACTGCTCAACCTCTCGCTCGACGCGGCCGCCTCGGGTCCCGCCGCGATCTTCCGCGCGCTGCAGGAGAACGCGGCCATCGTCGCGCGGCGGAACCTCGAGGCCGTCTTTGCCCTCACCGGCCACCGGCCCGAACGCTTGGTCTTCGCCGGCGGCGCCGCGAAATCCGCCCATTGGTCGCAGATCCTTGCCGATGTCACCGGGCTGACGGTGGTCACGCCGCAGGTGACCGAGGCCACCGCGCAGGGCTGCGCCTCGGCGGCGGCGACCGGTGCTGGCCATTTTGCCTCGCTCGCCGAGGCGGGCGGTGCCTGGACGCGGATCGAACGGACCTTCACCCCCGATACGGCGCTGCGGCCGCTCTACGACGAGGCCGGCGAGCGATGGGCCAAGGCCTATGCCGCGCAGCGCCAGCTCGTACTTGACGGTACCACCACCTCGATGTGGCAGGCGCCCGGCATCTGAGGCTTCCCATTCCACTCACAAAGGACAAGGTCATGCTGATCCAACTCGTCAACATCAAGGTTCAGGAAGGCACGCGCGACACCTTCCTCAAGGCTTTCACTCTGAACTGCGAAGGCACGCGCAAGGAGCCGGGCAACCTGCGCTTCGACCTGCTGCACGACCCCGCAGACGAGAACAACTTCTACGTCTACGAGATATTCGAGAGCGAGGCCGCTCTGGACGAGCACCGCAAGACCCCGCACTACCAGACCTGCGTGTCAATGATCGATCCGATCACCCTCGGCGGACGCAGCAAGACCTACTTCTCGCCGGTGCTGATCCAGGACCAGGCGCCCGCCTGAGCCCGCAGCCGCGCCGATCGTCGAGCCGTGCCGCCGTCCTTGCGACGGCGCCGGCTTGTCCCGCATGGGAAGGGCACCCACTATCTGCGCAAGAAGGTCGCGAGACTTGGCACGCGCACCCATCACATGTGCCTAATGCGACAGCCGCCTGAGGAACCGCTGCAGCCGCTCGTCCTTGGGTGCGCCGAAAATCTGTTCCGGCGTGCCTTCCTCGACAATCTTGCCGCCGTGCATGAAGATCACCCGGTTGGCAATCTCGCGGGCGAACTGCATCTCGTGCGTGACGATCAGCATTGTCTGGCGACGCGCGGCGACGCGGCGCATGAGGTCGAGCACCTCACCCACCCATTCCGGGTCAAGCGCCGAGGTCGGCTCGTCGAAGAGCATGAGCTCGGCGCCGATCGCCATCGCCCGGCCGATGCCGACGCGCTGCTGCTGTCCGCCCGAGAGGCTCGCGGGGTAGCTGTCCGCCTTCTCGGCAAGGCCGGTCTCGGCCAGCACCTCGAGCGCACGCCGCTCGGCCTCGGCCGGCGGGCGGCCCTGCACGGTGACCAGCGCCTCCATGATATTTTCCTTCGCGGTCTTGTTGGCAAAGAGCGCGTAGTTCTGGAAGACGAAAGCCGAGCGGCGGCGCAGGGCGAGGATTTCGGCCCTGGTCGCACGGGCGGCGTCGAGCGTCACCTCGCCGATGGTGATCCGCCCCGCATCGGGATGGTCGAGGAAGTTGAGGCAGCGCAGCAGCGTCGACTTGCCGGTCCCCGAGGGGCCGATGATCACCACCCGCTCGCCCGGCGCGATGTCAAGATCGATTGCATCAAGCACCGCAGTGCCGTTGAAAGTCTTGCTGAGACCGCGGATGGAAATCATCGTGCATACGCCTTGTTCAGATAGACCTCGAGCCGCTTCTGCCCCTGGCTCAGCAACTCGACCATGGCCCAGTACATCAACGCCACGACGAGGAAGGCCTCGAAATAGAGGAAGCTGCCCGCCGCCTCTTTCTGCGCCGCGCCCATCATCTCGGTGACGCCAAGGGTGAAGGCCAGCGAGGTGCCCTTGATCATGTCGATGAAGTAGTTGACCAGCGTCGGCGCCGCCACCCGGGCGGCCTGCGGCAGGATGATCCGCCGCATCATCTGCAGCTGGGTCATGCCGATGGACTGTGCCGCCTCCCATTGGCTGCGGTCGACGCCGAGGATCGCCGCGCGGATCGTCTCGGCCATGTAGGCGGAGAAGTGCAGCGTCAGCCCCATGATCGCGGCGGTGACCCCGTTGATGCTGGTCAGGAAGCTCATCACCTGCGGCAGCCCGTAGTAGAAGAGGAAGAGCTGCACCAAGAGCGGCGTGCCGCGGAAGAAGCTGATGAACAGCACAACCGCCCAGTCGATCCAAGGCAGGCGGAACACCCGCTCCACCGCCAGCAGCGAGGCGAGGATGAGCGCCAGGACCATCCCCGCCGCCGCCATACCCAGCGTCAGCGGCACGTAGCCCAGGATAACGGGGACCAGCCCCAGCATGTAGTCGAGGTCCAGTCCCCGCATGGGTTCACTCCGGGCTGGTGATGTCGGTGCCGAACCACTTCTGCGAGATCTCGGTCAGCGTGCCGTTCTCGCGCAGGGTGGACAGCGCCGCGTCCACCTCGTCGCGCAACGCGGTGCCGGCCGCGTCGTTGCGGAAGGGCAATGCGTTGTGGATCTCCGAAAAGGGCTTGCCGGCCAGCGCCAGCGGCAGCGGGCTTTCCTGGATCAGCTGCGCCGAGGAGACGCGGTCCATCACGAAGGCATCGACCCGACCCAGCGCGGTGTCCTGCGCGATGTTGGATTCGTAGGTCTTGATCTCCACTTCGTCGGCGAAGGGCAACTCGCGCAGCAGCTGCTCGAAGTTCGAGCCGAGGTTCACAGCGACGGTACGCCCGCGCAGGTCTTCGACGCTGGTGATCTCGTCATTGCCCTCGCGCACCACCACCTGCGCCCCGTCGTAGACATAGGGCTGGGTGAAGGCGAACTTGGCCTCGCGCTCGGGGGTGATGGTGATCTGGTTGGCAATCGTGTCGATGCGGCCCGCGTCGAGCGCGCCGACGAGACCCGAGAAGGACATGGTCTCGAATTCCACGTCGAGGCCGGTCTGCGCGCCGACGGCGTTCATGACATCAACCTCGAAGCCCTGCAGCACGTCCTGCTTGACGAAGGTGAAGGGGAAATAGCCGCCCGACATGCCCACCCGCAGGGTCTGGGCCTCTTGCGCCATGGCGCTGCCTGCGAGCCCGGCGGCGAGAATTGTGGCGGTGGCGATAGACTTGAGCATCTTGGCAACTCCTTTGAATTAGGGGCACTAGGTGTCTTCCCGGGTCGCGAGGATCAATGGGTCCACAAAGAAAAGGTCCCTGTCTCGAGGTGACGCTCGTCTTGCGGAACGTCGTTCCGTCTTATCCGCCCCGGAAAGAATGCCCGTTTGCCCCGGGTCCGTCGATGGGGTTGGTGCAGCTGTCGCTTTCCCGCCCCTGCGGCAAGAGATTTCCGGGGGGAGACGCGATGACGGTCAGGCGCCGGTCCGGGAGAGTTTCTCCGACAGCCATTCGAGAAAGACCGCGAGCCGTCGCAACCCCGACGTGCGGGTAAGATAAAGCGCGGTGATCTCCAGCGGGTCTGCCAGCAGGCGATCGGGAAAGAGCGACACCAGCCGCCCCGCCGCGATATCCTCGGCCACCATGAACTCCGAAAGGCGCGCAATCCCCATGCCGCCAAGGATGAGGCTGCGCACCGCCTCGCCATTCTCGGCGTAAACCGAGGCGGGGACGTCAACTGGCCCGGAAAGCCCCTCGAAGTGCAGGCCGTTGATGTGCGACGGCGCGGTGAAGCGCACCTGCCGGAGCTGCCCAAGCGCCTCGGGCCTGTCGGGCCAGCCTGCGCGGTCAAGATAGGACGGAGCCGCGACCAGACGCCATGGCGTGCGTCCGAGCGGCCGCTGCAGCACCTCGCTGTCAGCCAATCGCCCGAAGCGGATCGCCACATCCGCATGACTGTCGATCAGGTCGACGAGGCGATCGGTCATGTCGAGAGTGACCTCCACCTCGGGAAACCGCGCGTGGAACTCGGCCAGCTGCGGCGCGATCACGTGCAGAACGAAGCCCGCCGGGGCATTCACCCGCAGCGGACCTCGCGGTGCACGCCCCTGCGCCGCGAGATCGGCCAGCGACTCGGTCCGGGTGACGATGTCCTGTGCCGCCACGAGCAGGTCGCGCCCCTCAGCGGTCAGTTCGATCGCGCGGGTACTCCGGCGCAGCAAGGTGGCGCCGAGTTGCAGCTCGAGGCGGGTCACCGCCCGGCTCAGCGTCGAGGGAGCCACGCCAAGATGCCTGCCGGCCTCGGCGAAGCCCCCGGCCTCGATCACCTTAACAAAGGTCGCAAGGTCTCGGGTCTGCGGTAATTCGTGCATCAAGCGCAACGGGCCTTTGCCAACCTGTCTGTTCACGCAAAAGCCTAGCGCGGCCATCTTCGCGGCGAAAGTGGTAACAGGAGCCTCCCATGCCCTTAGCTCTCTGGGCGCTGACGATCAGCGCCTTCGCCGTCGGCACGACCGAGTTCGTGATCGTTGGCCTCATCCCGACCATCGCGGCGGACCTCGGCGTATCCCTGCCCTCGGCCGGCCTTCTGGTCAGCCTCTATGCGCTTGGCGTGACCATCGGCGCGCCGGTGCTGACCGCGCTTGCCGGGCGCCTGCCGCGCAAGACGCTGCTGCTGTCGCTGCTGGTTCTGTTCATCGCCGGCAATGCCTTCGCCGCCTTTGCGCCCGGGTACGACAGCCTGATCGCCGCGCGCTTTCTGACGGGTCTCGCGCATGGTGTCTTCTTCGCCATCGCCTCGACCATCGCTACGGACCTCGTTGATCGCGAGAAGGAAAGCTCCGCGATCGCGCTGGTCTTTCTGGGCCTGACCGTCGCGCTGGTCACCGGTGTGCCGCTCGGCACCTGGATTGGTCAGAACTTCGGGTGGCAGGCGAGCTTCCTCGGCGTGGTCGTTCTGGGCGTGATCGGGCTGATCGCCTCGGCGCTGCTTGTGCCCGGCACGCTGCGCCGGCGCCCGGTGCCGCGCCTGAGCGCTCAGGCAAAGGTGCTGACCTCGCCACGGCTGCTGCTCGTCTACCTGATCACCGCGGTCGGCTACGGCGGAAATTTCATCGCCTTCACCTACCTTGCCCCGATGCTGAGCGAGGTGACCGGGCTCGGCGCGGGCGCGGTGAGCCTCGTCATCCTGCTCTACGGCGCTTCGGTCGCGGTCGGCAACATCATCGGCGGCAAGTTGGCGGACCGCATGGGCGCGGTGCGCGCGCTGACGCTGATCTTCATCGGGCTGTCGGCGGTCTTGCTGGCGCTCGGCCTGACGCTCTCGTCGCCTGCGGCGGCCATCGCGGTGATCGCAGTCTGGGGCGGCTTCGCCTTCGCCAACGTGCCTCCGCTGCAGGTCTATACCGTGCAGATCGCCCGCGAGGTTGCGCCCGATGCGGTCGACGTGGCCTCGGGTCTCAATATCGGCGCCTTCAACCTTGGCATCGCGCTTGGCGCATGGACGGGCGGGCTCGTCGTCGCGGGCAGCGGCCTTGCCGCGGCACCCCTGCTCGGCGCTGCGGTCGTCTTCGTCGGCGTGCTTCTGACCCGGCTCTCCGGGCGTCTCGACCGGACGGCCTCCCCTCTTCCAGCAGAATAGGAGGACTTGTCCCATGACCATTGGACACATTGGGCGCGCCGGATTCCCCGCGCTTGGCCTCGGCACCGTCCGCATGGCGCCCGGCGAAGCGCGCGACTTCCTTGGCGGCGGAGCCGCAGGGCCGCATCGTCTCGCCCGAGGGGCTGGCACCCGATTGGGACTGACGCGCTAAATCTGCAAGGTCCGACCCGCCCCGGCGCGTTCGGGGCGGGCGTGCGCGCGATGTCATCTGGGTCCGGGACGTGGAGCGCGACAAGCGACCTCTGCAGGTGCTCCCGCTCGCGGGACGCGAGCATGTTCCATCTAGAGCGTTCATTTATATACATATAATTGATATGTAGTTTGATACGATTATTGAATTTGATTCATCGTACCAAATTGTCTATGACTGATTCATCTTGGACCGTGGGGTGGAGGCGCTACGGTCGGTCAGCCGCCGAGGTTGACATGGAGGAGACAGCCGTGAGCGAATTCGCACTGCCTGAGACCCTGGGAGCCGATGCGCGCCCTCTGAAGGCGTCCGAGGCTCTTGACACGCTGGGCCGGCGCATCGTCGCCGGCACGTACGAGGTCGAGGGCACGCTGCCGGTCGAGGCCAGTCTGATGGACGATCTGGGGATCAGCCGCACCACCCTGCGCGAGGCAATCCGCACGTTGGTCGCGCTCGGGCTGGTCGAGGTGCGGCCGCGGATCGGCACCCGGGTGCTGCCGCGCAAGCACTGGAACCTGCTCAATCGCGATGTGCTGCGCTGGATGATGCCGAGCGAAGGCTTCAACGTCGAGCTGATGGGCTCGATCGACGAGGCGCGCGAGGTGTTCGAACCCGCCGCCGCGGCGATGGCCGCCGAGCGCGCCAGCCGCAGCGCGATCACCGCGATCCGCGTCGCCTACGACAAGATGGAGGCCGCCGCCGACAGCGGTGATGCCGTGGCCGCGATCCGCGCCGACCGCGAGTTCCATCTGGCGATCCTCGCCTCGACCGGCAACCCGATCATCGAGGCCTTCGACACCGCCATCGACGCCGTGCTCGGGCAACTGTTCCGGGTCGCCATCGAGATGCATATGGAGAATTTCCGCAACAACCTGGTCAATCACCGCAACGTTCTTGACGCCATCGAGCGCAAGGACGCGGCGACCGCCCGACAGGCGATGCTCGACACCATCTGGTTCACGCGTCGCCACTTGGAAAGGCACAAGCTTACCAAGACATTCAGCTAAACGGAGGAGACCTCATGCTGAAGAAAATGACGTTCGCGAGCATTGCCCTGCTCGCGGCGGCCGGCACCGCCATGGCCGAATACCCCGAAAAGCCGATTACCATGATCGTGCCGTGGAACGCCGGCGGAGGCACCGATGCCGTCGCGCGGATGCTGGCCAAGGGGCTGGAAGCCGAGCTTGGAACCAATGTCGCGGTCGTGAACCGCTCGGGCGGCGCCGGTGTCGTCGGCCACAACGCCATGGTGACCGCGCCGACCGACGGCTACACCATCGGCTTCGCGACCGCCGAGATGGTGACCTACTACTGGACCGGCAACGCCGAGTTCACCGACGAGGACTTCACGCCGATCAGCTTGGTGAATTTCGACAGTGGTGCCTTCCACGTGGCCGCAGGCAGCGACTGGGAAACCGTCGGCGACGCCGTCGAGGCAATCAAGAATGCGCCCGCCGGCACCTTCAAGATGTCCGGCACCGCCGTCGGCGCGGCCTATCACCTTGCCTTCGCCGGCTTCCTGCAACAGCAGGGCGTCGACCCGCTGAAGGTCACGATGGTGCCCTCGCAGGGCGCTGCCCCCGGCTTTCAGGAACTGGCTGCCGGAGGCGTGCAGATCATCCCGTCGTCGCTGCCCGAGGGCAAGACCATGATGGATGCGGGACGCTCCAAGGCACTGGCCGTCTTCGCCGACGAGCGCAACACGGCCTTCCCGGACGTGCCCACCGCCGCCGAACAGACCGGCACCCCCTACTCGGGCGGCACCTGGCGCGGCGTCGTCGGCCCCAAGGACATGGATCCCGAGGCCGCGGCCAAGCTCGAAGCCGCCGTGAAGACCATCTTCGACAGCGAAGAGTTCCAGTCCTTCATGGCGCAGCAGGGCTTTGGCGCTCGCTACCTCGACGCCGCGGAGTTCACTGACTTCCTCGACGAGACGCAGCAGAGCGTCGGCGAGGTCATGAACGCCATCGGCCTCGCGCAACGCGGCAGCTGAGGAGAGTAGGGATGCGGCTTCCGGATATCTGGACCGGGCTTGGCTTCGCGATACTCGGGATCTTCGTGGTCCTGCAGGCGCAGGGCTTTCCCGAACCTGCGGGGGCCGCATCCCCGCGGCTCTTCCCGCGCATCGTCGGCTCGGGCTTCGTGCTCTTCGGCCTGCTGATCGCGGGGCGCAGTCTCGCGGCACGGATGCAGGGCGCCGAGGTGCGGCTCCTCCCCGAGGTCGAGGATTGGATGCGCAGCCCCAAGCGGCTGGCGCGGATCCTCTTCATCCCGCTGGCAATCGTGCTCTATGGCCTGCTTGCGCCCGTGCTCGGCTCGCTGCCGGTCTCGGTGGTGCTGGTCCTTGTCAGCGCCCTGCTCTGGGACGAGCGACCGATTGCGGCCGCCGTCGTTTCTATCGCCGTCTGTCTCGTGGTCACGCTCTTCTTCATCGAGGTGATGCGTGTGCCCCTGCCCACCGGGCCCTTCCCCGGCTCCCTGTTCTGAAGCGACCCGCATGGATGTCCTGATTTCCGCCTTTCACATGGTCTTTAGCCTCGACGTGCTGGGAGTGATCGTGCTCGGCTCGGCCTTCGGCCTTTTCGTCGGCGCGACCCCGGGCCTCAGCGCGACCATGGCGGTGGCGCTGCTGGTGCCGGTGACCTTTTTCCTCTCGCCGGTGGCGGCGATCGGCGCCATCGTCTCCTGTTCGGCCATGTCGATCTTCGCCGGCGACATTCCCGGGGCGCTGCTGCGCATCCCCGGCACCCCGGCCTCGGCCGCCTACATGCGCGAACTCGATGCGCTGAACCGCATGGGTCGGCTGGATCTCGCGCTCGGCACGTCGATGATGGTGGCGGTGATCGGCGGGCTAATCGGCACAGCGGTTCTCGTGCTCGCCGCACCGCAACTGGCCGAGGTGGCGCTGCTTTTCTCGACCTACGAATATTTCTGGCTGGCGCTGCTCGGCCTGTCCTGCGCCACGCTGGTCGCCGGGCGCGACCGTCTCAAGGGCACGGTGTCGCTGCTGCTGGGCCTGTTCCTGACGATGATCGGCCTCGACGTGACGACCGGCCTGCCGCGCTACACCTTCGGGCTGATCGACCTGCAGGCCGGGGTTTCGCTGATCGCGGTGATGATCGGCGCCTTCGCGGTGGCCGAGATCCTGCGCTCGGCGCAGCACCCGCTCGTCACCCCGCAGAAACCCGCAAAGGCCGGGCTGTCGATCTTGCGCGGACAGCCCCGCAATCTCTGGACCCACAAGGGCGCGGTGGCCCGCGGCAGCCTGATCGGCACGCTGATCGGCGCGCTGCCCGGTGCAGGTGCCGACATCGCCGCCTGGATCGCCTACGCGATCAGCCAGAAGGTCTCGAAGAAGGCCGACAATTACGGCAAGGGCGAGCCCGAGGCCATCGCCGGGGCCGCCTCGGCCAACAACGCGGCGCTCTCGGGAAGCTACGTGCCGGCGCTGGTCTTCGGCATCCCCGGCGACTCGATCACCGCGATCGTTGTCGGCGTGCTGGTGCTCAAGGGCATCCAGCCGGGGCCGATGGTCTTCATCACCTCGCCCGAGCTCGTCAACGCGATCTACATCGTCTTCGTGCTGGCGAACCTACTGATCATCCCGCTTGGCCTCTTGGCCATCATCGGCGGGCGGCAACTGCTCGGCGTGCGCATGGGCAAGCTCTATCCCTCGATCCTGCTGCTCTGCATCCTCGGCACCTTTGCCACGAACAATTCGCTCTTCGATCTGTGGACGCTCGCCGCCGTTGGCGTGCTGGTCTGGATCATGGAGGCGAATGACTATCCCGCCGCGCCGCTGGTGCTGGGCCTCGTGCTCGGCCGGGTCGTGGAGGAGAATTTCATGTCCAGCATGATCAAGGCGGATGGCAACCTGCTCGCCTTCTTCGAACGCCCCATCGCCGGGGTACTGGGCGTGATCACGCTGCTGGTCTGGCTCGCACCGCCGGCGGTGTCCCTGCTGCGCCGCCTCTCCGGGCGCGGCAGATCCGACCGAAGCTCTCTCGCCAAACAAGGGAAATCCTGATGTATGCCTCAATGAAAGGCTCGACCCATCCGCTCGCCGTTCCCGAGATTGCCGAAATGGCAATCCCCGAGGACGAACGGGTCTGGGTGCCGCAGGCGCCGGACGTGTGGTTCCGCCCGCTCCTGCTCAACACGATGGCCGGGCAGTGGTGCAACCTGCTGCGGGTGCGCAAGTCCGGCGTGCTCAGCAAGCACCTGCACCCCGCCCCGGTCACCGGCTACGTGATCAAGGGCCGCTGGCACTACCTCGAGCATGACTGGGTGGCCGAGACCGGCTCCTTCGTCTTCGAACCACCGGGCGAGATCCACACCCTGACCGTGCCCGAGGATTGCGAAGAAATGATCACCTTCTTCAACATCCAAGGGTGCATGTACTACGTCGACGAGGACAACAAGCACGTCGGCTTCGAGGACGTGTTCACCAAGATCGACATGTGCCGCAAGCACTACGAAGACGTCGGGCTCGGCGCGAGCTACCTCGACCAGTTCATCAGATGACCAAGATGGAAAGAAGCGACATCCCCACCCTCGGTGGCGAATGGGCGGCGCCTTTCCTCGAAGGCCGCTCGGTCCTCGTGACCGGCGGCACCTCGGGGATAGGTTTCGGCATCGCGCTCGGATTCGCCCGGGCCGGGGCGCGGGTCACCGCGACGGGGCTCACCGACAGAGAGGCCGCGGCGGCGACCGCCAAGGCGAAAGAGCTCGGGCTCGGCGGGACCCTGAGCTTTGAGCTGCTCGACGTGCGCGACGGCGCAGCGGTGACCGAGGTCATCGGCGCGCAGGCCGATCTTTACACGCTGGTCAACTGCGCCGGGCTGATCCGCCGCGGCGCTGAACTCGAGCCCGCGGTCTTCGAGCAGGTCATCGACGTCAACCTCAACGGCTCGATGCGTTGCGCCCATGCCGCGCATGACGCGCTGGCGCGCACGGGCGGCAGTGTGATCAACACCGCCTCGATGCTGTCGTTCTTCGGCGGCGGGCTGGTGCCAGGCTACTCGGCGTCGAAGGGCGGCATTGCGCAGCTCACCAAATCGCTCGCCATCGCCTGGGCCAAGGACGGAGTCCGGGTGAATGCCATCGCTCCGGGCTGGATCCGCACACCGCTGACCGCCGATCTTCAGGACGACGAGGCGCGCGCACGTACCATTCTCGGACGCACGCCGATGGGCCGCTGGGGCGAGCCGGGCGATCTGGCGGGCCCCGCCATGTTCCTCGCCACCCCGCTGGCGGGGTTCATGACCGGCACGGTCATCCCCATCGACGGCGGCTATGCGATCGCCTGATCGCGACCTGGAAAGCTGAGCAGGAGGAAGACATGAAGGCGCTGGTCTATGAAGGGCCGCGGACAGTCGCCGTGCGCGATGTCCCTCGCCCCAAAACCAAAGGGGTCCGTCTGCGGCTGCACTACTGCGGCGTCTGCGGGACGGACATCGGCATCTACGCGGGCAGCCACCCGCGTGCGCAGGCACCGCTGATCCTTGGTCACGAGTTCATCGGCGAGGTGATCGAGGATCACGCCGGATTCACCAAGGGCCAGCGGGTCACCGCTTTCCCCCTGATCTCCTGCGGCGCCTGCCATCCCTGCCGGACCGGCAGCCCGCATGTCTGCGCCAACCTGCGCCTTCTTGGCATCGACTGTGACGGCGGCATGGCCGAGGAAATGACCGTCGCGCCCGAGCTACTGGTCCCGGTTCCCGACCATGTCCCGGACGAGCTCGCGGCGCTGATCGAGCCGGTCGCGGTCTGCCTGCGGGTCGCGGACCGAGCCGGGGTCACCATGGGCGACACCTGCGTCGTCACCGGCGCGGGGCCGATCGGGCTCATCACCGCGTTGATGTTGCGCCACGCCGGCGCCGGGCGCATCCTCATCTCGGACATCGCGCCGGGACGGCTGCGACTTGCCGAGGAACTGGGGTTCGAGCCCGTGAATGCCCGTGCGGAGACACTTGCCGCGGCGGTGGCCGCGGCCACCGACGGCGACGGCGCCGACGTGCTGGTGGAATGCTCCGGCGCGGCGCCTGCGGCGCTCGAGATGACGCGGCTCGTGCGCACCGGCGGCACGATCTGCCTCGCTTCGCTGTTCAAGGCCCCGACCCCGGTCGCGCTGCTCGACATGAGCTTCAAGGAGCTGAGGCTCGTCGGGTCACGGGTCTACACGCGTGAGGAATTCCGCCGCGCCACGGCGCTTGTTGCGCAGCTCGAGACGCCGCTGGCGAAACTGATCACCCTGATCGTGCCGCTCAGCGACGCGGGCGATGTCTTCGAGCTGGCCACGGATCCAGAGGCCGGCATGGTGAAGGTGCTGGTCGATTGCCGGGGCTGACCCCGAGGGTCCGAGATCCCCCTGCAAGACAGGCGCCTGCGGGAAGATGCCTCCGGGCAACGTCCCGCGTTCCTCGCCAACCCTGTCCAGCGCGACGCCCGGCGCGGCCTCAGGCCGTCAGCGCCCGCGTGGCCCGGAAGACCACCTCGACGCCGCGCGCCAGCTGGTCGTAGTCGGTCCATTCCTCGGGCGTGTGTGACACGCCGTCCCGGCTTGGCACGAAAATCAGCCCGACCGGAGCGATCTTCGACAGGACCATGGCGTCATGCCCGGCGCCGCTCGGCATCGGGCGCCAGGCGAAACCGCAGTCCTCGGCTGCGGCGATCAGCGCGCCGCGGATCTCCTCCGACATCGGGGTTTCCGGCACCGCGAGAAGCTCTTCGGTCCCGACCGCGTAGCCGACCGCCTCCAGCGAGGCGAGCCTTGTGCGAAGCGCCGACTTGATCTCGTCGACCGTCCCGACCCTGTCGGCCCGCACGTCGACGCTGAAGATGGCGGTCTCGGGAATGACGTTGGCGCCGCCGGGATGCACGTCGATCTGGCCGACCGTGACAACCGCGCGGGGGTCGATGGCCGCGCAGAGGCCCGGCAGCTCGGCGATGACCCCGGCCGCGGCCACGAGCGCGTCGCGGCGGCCGGCCATCGGAGTGGTGCCGGCATGTCCCGCGGCACCGGCAATCCGCACCTCGAGCTGCGACAGCGCCACGATCGAGGTCACGATGCCCACGGCGTCACCGGTCTGTTCAAGCACCGGTCCCTGCTCGATGTGCAGCTCGAGAAAGGCGTGGATGCCTCCCTCGGGGATCGCAGCGGCCCCCGCCTCCTGCAGCGCGAGACCGAACCCCGACATCGCCTCGCCAAGGGAGACACCTTCGCTGTCGCACATGGGCGCGAGCGCCTCCGGGCCGAGCTGGCCGGTCAGGATGCGCGAGCCGAGCAGGCCGCCGCCGAAGCGGCCGCCCTCCTCCTCGATCATCGCGATCACTTCGAGCGGGCGGCGCGGCGTCACGCCAAGCTGCTGCATGCAGAACGCCGTTTCGATCGCCGCGACGACCCCGGCGGGCCCGTCGAAGGCGCCGCCGTTGGGCACGCTGTCGATATGCGAGCCGACCAGCACCGGGGCAAGCGACGGATCGCCCCCCTCGAGCCGCCCGACGAGATTGCCGACGCTGTCAATCCGCGTACTCAGTCCCGCCTCCTGCATCCGGCCCGCGAGGTAATCCAGCGCCGCGCGGTGCTGCGCGCTGTAGGTCAGCCGGGTGGTACCGCGGCCCGGGGTGGCGGTGAAGGCGGCCACCGCCTCGATCATCTCGCGGATGCGCCCCTCGCTGACGTGCAGCGCCATCACAGCAGCCCCGCGAAGATACCGGCCAACAGCACCGAGACGATGGTCACCGTGACGAAACCGGCGACCAGCATCGGCGGCAGCATGTGGGCGGAGAGCACCTCGCGTTCGTCTTCCTGGTCGGACAGCGCGTTCACCACCTCGTTGGTGATCACGTAGTCGGCGGGGAAGCCGTAAAGCGCGGTCAGCGAGCAGGCGAAGGCCATCGCTGGCGTGCTGCCCAGCAGCTTTCCGGCGATGAAGGAGAAAACGTACATGCCGGCGATGCCGATGAGGATCGCGCCGAACATCGGGCCCGCGAGATCGAGCAGCATCTCGGGCGTCGCGCGGTTCAGCCCGCCGAGGATGAACAGCATCAGCACCATGATCACGAAGCCGAAGGAGTTCGCGAGCTGCAGCGGCTGGCGCTCGAGGAAGCCGACCGAGGCGGCGATGACCCCCGCCACGAGGCACAGCACGAAGGGGCTGATCTCGAAATAGGGCTTCACCAGCTCGGACACGCCCCAAGCAAGGAAGGCGACGAGGCCCAGCCGGAACAGCTTGAAGTAGACGGTGTTGTATTCTGCCGGCAGGTTGCGGAACAGCGCGGGCACCGCGGCGCCCTGCGCGCTCTCGACCTGTGTCACCTTGGCCGCGCCGGCCCATTTGCCGCTGCGGTAGAGGCCCAGCACGCGGCGTCCCTCACGCTGGAGCATCCACGACGTCAGCGGGTAGCCGATGAAGCCCTGCATGACATAGATCAGGATGGCGAGCACCGCGAGGCTCTCGAAGCCCGCCTTGGACGCGGCCTCGGACATGATCAGCGACGAGACCACCCCACCGGTCAGCGGCGGTGTCACGACGACGAGGGTTTCGAAATCGAGGAAGAGCCGCCCGACGGTGAACAGCATGGCGGCGATCCCGGCGATCCCGAGGAGCGCGATGACCACCGTGCGCCACTGCCGCCTCAGTTCCTTGAGCGAGAGCAGCGTGCCCATATTGGTGATCAGCAGGAACATCGACAGGTAGACGACCGGCGTTCCGAACCCGGCGACCTGCACGATATCGGCGGGGAAGAACGTCCAGTAGCCGACAAGGAACAGGACGGCGCAGACGAAGATCGACGGCAGCCGCGAGCGGGTTCTCGTGGCAGCGACGTCGCCGACGAAGAGGATCAACGTCAGCACGGCAAAGGCGGCAAGTTGGGGCATTCGGGTCTCGCTTGGAATCTTGAAATGCAACGGTTGACGGATCGTTACATCCAAGTGGATGTAATTTGCAAGCTGTGCTATGTTTCGGTATGCCGCCGCGAAATATTGCAACCTCGTGGGGCGCTGGGTACCACGGAGACCTTTCGACACCGCCACGGCGAGGACAGCTTGCGATACGAAACCCACGACATCCTGCGCGAGACCTTCACGTCCGATCTGCGCTATCTGATGGCGGTGAGCCACATCGTCCTTGCGAACAACCAGGTGTCCAACCGGTTCTTCGAGAAGACCTACCGCATGCCGGTGCATGCTTGGTCGGCGCTTTACGCGGTGGTGCGATTTCCCGGCCTGCTCGCGAAGGACATCCCGCTGCTGTTCCCGCGACCGCAGAATTCGGTCAGCCGCGCGGTCTCGATGTTGCGCGAACGTGGCTGGATCACCGTCGAGACCAGCGACGAGGACACGCGGGCCCGACTGCTCTACCCGACCGATGAAGGGCGGCGCGTGCTTGAAGGGATCGAGACGCAGGTCCTGAAGCGCCAGGAAGAGATCTTCAGCGTGCTGTCACAGGAAGAGCGCGATCAGTTCCTGGAACTGTGCCGCAAGCTGATCCTCGGTGGTGGTCTTTCAATCTCCGAGGCGCTGTCACCCGACGATGCCTGAAGGTGGGGGCCCGCGAAGCTGGGCCGATATGGCGCCGGGCCCTCTCGACGCACAGGAGCTGATCCCCTGCGTCCGGCTGCTGGTCCGACGGGTCGCGGTTGGGATCGATCCGCACGCGTGGCGGGACAGGTGGTGGAGGTGACGCTCGACCATCCCCCGACCGGGTTTGGCGTCAGCCACACGGTACCCCATCCCGCGCGCCGCCGCATCGCGCGCGCCCGGACCTGGATCGACTATAGGGTCGAGACGCTTCCGGCGCTTGCCAGCGATGGGTGAAAACGGCGGCATGCCGGACGGCACCGATACGAATGGCACAGCGCGCGAGACCTGCAGGAGGGCTTTTTGCCTGACCTCCGCTGACGCCCCCCCTCATAGGTTTCATCCTGCCACCTTGGCCTTGGGCGTCTGCGCCATGTTATAAGCGGCTTGGTTCCGTTCAATGTCGTCGCAGTTCAGCGCCGACCATTCGCAGAGCGCAAAGAGCGGCCCGACCAGGGTCTCGCCCAGGGGTGTCAGCCTGTACTCGACCTGCGGGGGCGTCTTGTCGGCGAAGACCTCTCGCTGGACGAGCCCGTCGCGTTCCAATGCGCGCAGCGTGACGGTCAGCATGCGTTGCGAAATCGTCTCGATTTCACGGCGCAACTGATTGTAGCGCTTGGGTTTCTCCGACAGGACCAGCACCGTCAGCGCCGCCCACTTGTTGCCAACCTGCGAGAGGATCGGCGAGATCCGGTTGCAATCCCCGGGTACAGACATGTGCCCTAGCTTCACGAACGTGCCTCCTTGTGCCGTTATTTTCGCATCCCTATCCATTCTAACGTACAAAGAGTAACCGCACACCAGGAGAATAATAGATGTGTGACCTTTGCCGCTCTGCCCGCCCGAACCGGCGCTCCTTCCTCAAGCTTGCCACTGCCAGCGCAGCGTCGGCCGCCGTATTGCCGGCCTTCCTGTCCAGCCCCGCCGCCGCACAGACGCTTCCCGAGGGTGTCGGCGCGCAAGGGCGCCGCACGCTGATCCGCGGCGGCCACGTCATGAGCATGGACCCGCAGGTGGGGGACTTCGAGCGGGGAGACGTACTGCTCGAAGGCAGCCGGATCGTCGAGATCGCGCCGCGCATCGAGGCGCCCGATGCCGCGGTGATCGAGGCTGAAGGCAGGATCGTCATGCCCGGCTTCATCGACACGCATCACCACCAGTTCGAGACGGCGCTGCGGTCTTTCCTGCCGAACGGGATTATGTATGCCACGCCGGACCGCGACGGCGCCCCGAACTACCTCGACGACATTCTCGGGAAGTTTGCCCCGGCCTATCGCCCGGAAGATGTCTACATTTCCGAGCTTTTTGGTGGCATCAGTCAGCTCGACGCCGGGGTCACCACGGTCCACGATGTCTCGCAAATCCACCATTCTCCCGCCCATTCCGACGCGGCGATCAGGGGGCTGCGCGAGGCGGGGCGCCGGGGCGTCTTCGGCTACTTCGAAGGTCAGGGCGCCGATGCGCAGTATCCGCAGGACGCGCGGCGCATCCGCGACGCGTATTTCAGCTCGGACGATCAGCTGCTGACGATGGTCATGGGGGGCGAGGCCTATCTGCCGCATGTCGATCCGCTGGATCTGTGGACGCTGGGGCAGGAGCTCGATCTGCCTATCGCGCTGCATGTGGTCGGCAGCCTCGGCATGCGCGAGACGATGGACCGGCTCATCCCGCATTTCACCGACCGACATCTGTTCATCCACATGACCGGGATGAGCGACGCCGCCTGGGAGCGCACCCGCGAGGTCGGCGCACATGTGTCGCTTTCGGTGCCGATCGAGATGCAGATGCGCCACGGCATGCCGCCGATCCAGAAGGCGCTCGACATGGGCATCGCGCCGTCCCTGTCGGTGGACGTCGAATGCACCATGACCGCCGACTTCTTCACCCAGATGCGCAGCGCCATGACGCTTCAGCGCGCCTTCGCAAATCAGGCCGCGCTGGACGGAGACGAGACGGCCCCGACTCTGCTGACCGCGCGGGACGTGCTGGAATTCGCCACGATCAATGGCGCCAAGGACCTCTGGCTTGATCACAAGGTGGGCAGTCTGACCCCGGGCAAGGAAGCCGACATCCTCTTGCTGGATGCCGAGGCCCTGAACGTCGCGCCGCTGAACAATGCACCGGGGGCGGTGGTGACCCTGATGGAGCGATCGAACGTCGAGACCGTGCTTGTCGCTGGGCAGATCAAGAAGTGGAAGGGCGAGATGGTCGGTTTCGACGTTCCTGCCCTGCGCGATCAGATCACCCGCTCCCGGGATTACCTGTTCGAGGCCGCTGGCGTCGAACACGCGCTTTTCGACTGAGCGTCTGACGCGCAAGGCACGGCGGCGGCGATTGAATCATCGCCGCCGTTCACCGCGGATCGGAAGGTTGGGCCGACTTCCGGAAAGCGTTCTATGGGGCAGTTGAGCCGGGGACCATGGATGCGCCCGAGACCTTTGGCCCGGGGTCTGGCGCGCGGGTGCAGGCTCCCGGACAAATTGAAGACAGACACGTCCTCCACTTCTATATAGAAGTGGTTGACTCACCCTCTGCACACGACTACTCAGTGCCGAGGGAAGGAGACCGCAATGTCATCACTGGACCGACTGGAAGAAGACAGCCGCCTGCCGGCCTACCTGCGCCTGCGCGACCGGATCGCCGCGCGCATCGCCGCCGGCGAATGGTCGACCGAAGACGCCCTGCCCTCTGAAAACGCGCTTGCCCGCGATTCTGGCTTTTCGGTCGGCACCGTGCGCAAGGCGCTGCAGCAGCTGGTCTCCGAGGGGCTGCTCGAGCGCCGCCAGGGCGCCGGCACCTTCCTGCGCAAACCCGCGTTTGAGCCGACGCTGTTCCGTTTCTTCGCGCTGCAGGGCGAAGACCGCGCCCAGAGCATCCCGGTGAGTCGGCTGATTGCCCGCAGCGTGCAGAACGCGCCCGCCGAGATTGCCGCCGTGCTGGGCTCGGGCGACTGCATCCGCATCGACCGCCTGCGCCTGCTGCAGGACACGCCGATCCTGACCGAGGAGATCTGGCTGCCCCGCGCGCGCTTCGACGGCATCGAGATGGTTGCCGAGGCCGAGATCGGGCCGCTGCTCTACCCCTATTACCTTGAGCGTTTCGGCGTCTTTGTCGCCCATGCCGAGGACGAGGTGAGCTTTGCCAAGCCCCCCGCCGCCATTTCCAAGCGCCTGCGCCTTGCCGCCGGCGAGTTCGTCGCGGTGATCGAGCGCACGGCCTTCGCCCTTGACGGCAGCGCGATCGAGTGGCGCCGCGCCATGGGGCCGGCGCGCAGCTTCCGCTACCGAAGTCGCATCGGCTGATCCCGATCCTGGCCCGGCACGCCACGCGCCGGACCTCCCCATAGGGCTCGAGCGCGACCACTCCGCGCTCGCCCGATTTCCCGGCCCCCTCCACGGAGCCCTCCCCTCCCTTGCAGGAGCGGGGCCGGGACGTCTTGCCCCACGAACAGAAGGACCCGGCATGACCTCCAGCCCCCCGCTCTCCGGCATCGACACCCATGCGCATATCTTTGACCCGCGCGCGCTGATGGCGCCCGGACGCCGCTATGCACCGAGCTACACGG
Organism: Salipiger sp. PrR003; assembly: GCF_010500785.1. Taxonomy (NCBI): domain Bacteria; kingdom Pseudomonadati; phylum Pseudomonadota; class Alphaproteobacteria; order Rhodobacterales; family Roseobacteraceae; genus Salipiger; species Salipiger sp. PrR003. The sequence continues at coordinate 170,031 of NZ_JAAGOV010000098.1, read as the reverse complement.
CGACCGTCGAGGCCTGGCTGGGGCACATGGAGCGCGCGGGTGTCAGTCACGGAGTGCTGGTCCAGCCAAGCTTCTACGGCACCGACAACCATCTGCTCGCCGAGGCCCTCGCGGCGTATCCGCAGCGGCTGCGCGGCATCGCCGTGCTCGACCCGGCGGTCGCGGAACGCAGGCTGGCCGAGATGAATGCGCAGGGCTTCGTCGGGGCGCGGCTCAACCTCGTCGGCAAGTACCTCGAGGACTACACCAGCCGAGAATGGCAGCGCTTTTTCCACCGCCTTGCCGAAATCGGCTGGCAGGTGGAGATCCAGCGCGCCTTCGAGGACTTCGCGCAGCTTCTTCCCGCCATCTCACGCGCCGGCTGCGCCGTGATGATCGACCACTTCGGCCTGCCGCAGGGCGGAATCGACGCCGCGAACCCCGCCCATGCCGCCACACTCGACATGCTGCGGCAGACGCCCAATGCCTGGGTCAAGCTCTCGGCCCCCTATCGCAGCGGTCAGGACGCGGCGCGGGCTTCTGCCTCGCTCGCACATCTGCGCGCCGCCTGCGACGGCTTGAGCCGCTTCGTCTGGGGCAGCGACTGGCCGCACACCCAGCATGAGACGGCCGCCAGCTATGCCCAGCAGGTCGCGCGCCTCGAGCAGTTGCTCCCCGATCCGGACGATCGGCGCCGCGTGCTGGTCGAAAATCCGGCGGCGCTCTTCCGCTTCACCTGACACCGCCCCGAGACAAGGGAGGACACCATGAGTCTCATCACCGTGCTGGCCATCGTTCTGGCCATCATCCTCGGCTACAAGACCCGTATCAACATCGGGCTTTTCGCCATTGCCTTCGCCTATCTCATCGGTGCCTTCCTGATGGGTCTGAAGCCCTCCGAGATCATCGCCATGTGGCCGCTGAAGATCTTCTTCGTGATCTTCTCGGTGTGTCTCTTCTACAGCTTCGCCATGGTCAACGGCACGCTCGAGAAGCTGGCGGGCCACCTCCTCTATGCCTGCCGCGGCGCCCCCTGGCTGCTGCCTTACGCGGTCTTCATGACGGCGACGGTGATCGCGGCGATGGGCGCGGGCTATTACACCGTGTTGGCCTTCATGGCGCCGATCACCCTGCTGCTCTGCCGGCGCACCGGCATGGACCTCATTCTCGGCGGCATGGCGGTGAACTACGGCGCGCTCGGCGGCGCCAACTTCATGTCGAGCCAGTCCGGCATCATCTTCCGCGGGCTGATGACCAACGCCGGGATCGATGCCAACACCGCCTTCGTCAACAGCGTCGCGATCTTCGCCGCGACCTTCCTGCTGCCGGTGGTGGTGATCACGCTGATGCTCCTCGTGACGGGCAAACACCGCGGGCTGCAGGGCGAGATGCAGATCGACAAGCCCGCGCCGCTCGAACCCAAGCAGCGCCAGACGCTCTGGCTGACGCTGGCGATGATGGCGATCGTGCTGGCCGCGCCGCTCGCGCATCTGGCCCTGCCCGGAAACGAGACCGCCGCCTTCATCAACTCGAAGATCGACATCGGCCTTATCGCCAGCGTGTTCTCGGTCATCGCGCTGATGCTGAAGCTCGGCGACGAGCGCAAGGCCATCGCGTCGCTTCCCTGGCCGACGCTGATCATGATCTGCGGCATGGGCATGCTGATCGCCGTGGCCATCAAGGCCGGCACCATCGACCAGCTCGCGGCCTGGATCGGCGGCACGATCCCGCCCGTGCTGGTGCCGCTGAGCTTCGGCGTGGTGGCCGCGATCATGTCGCTCTTCGCCTCGACGCTGGGGGTGGTGACGCCGGCGCTCTTTCCCATGGTGCCGGCACTCGCGGCGCAGCTGGGCCTGAGCCCGATGCTGATGTTCACCGCCATCGTGGTCGGCGCGCAGGCGACATCGATTTCGCCCTTCTCCTCGGGCGGCAGCCTGATCCTTGGCTCGGCGCCGGATGCCGAGCTGCGCCACAGCCTTTTCACCCGGCTGCTGCTGCGCGCCGCGCCGCTCGGCTTCGTCGCGGCAATGCTGACGAACCTGACGCTGACCTTCCTAACCTGAGCTCGGGCGGCGAGGTCCAGCGCGCGGGCAAAGGAAAGCCGCGCCTGGACCTTAAAGCCGGAGATCGCGTCGGTCGCCCCGACCCCAACCGGCAGATCATGGCTGGCCAGGACCGCGGACCGCCACGGGAGAGAGAGGCACGCCTGCCGGTCGATTTGGGGAGCCGAAAGAGACCGGCCTCGACGCACGAACCCCTCGAAGTAAGGCAACCGGGAGCGATGCAAGTGCAGCCAGCGCGGCGTCTCCGGTGGCTAGAGATGCCGCACGAGGCGGAGCGCGTCGTAAATCGCCGCGTGGGTGTTGCGGCTCGAGATCGCGTCGCCGATCCGGAACAGCCGGAAGCTCCCGCCGGCATTGGGCGCCAGCGCCTGCGGTCTGCCGTCGATGAGCGCGTCGTAGTCCACCTCTCCCAGGTTCGAGCTTTGCGGTTTCAGCGCGAAGTAAAGCTCGTCCAGCGGCCGCGTGCCGGCGTTCACAACCACCTGGTCGACCAGACGGCTGCGCTTGGCCGCGCCGTAGTCGCTGCCGAGCGTGGCCCGCAGCTGGTTGCCATCACGCTCGACCGACTCCAGCCGCCATGTGACGGTGAAGGTCGTGTCGCGCATCTGCAGGTTGCGCATGTAGGGCACGAGGTTCATCGACATGACCTCGGCCGCGAGGTTGCGGTCCCAGCTGACGATCTCGACCTGCGCGCCGGCCTCCGAGATCAGGTCGGCCGCCATGAGCCCTGCGTGATCGCCCGCCTCGTCGAAGACCAGCACGGTCTGGCCGGGTTTGACGTCGCCCGACAGGATGTCCCAGGCCGAGACAACCAGCTCGTTGCCAGCGGTCAGAACCTCGGTGTGCGGCAGCCCGCCGGTCGCGAGGATCACCGCGTCGGGGGCGCTGCCGAGGACATCCTCCGCCTCGGCATAGGTGTTGAACTCGAACCGCACGCCCATCTTCAGGCATTGCTGGTAGCGCCAATCGATGATCGAGATCATCTCGCGGCGTCGCGGCTGCAGCGCGGTCAGGCGGATTTGCCCGCCCGGTTGGTCGGCGGCCTCGAAAACGGTTACGTCATGGCCGCGTTCGGCAGCGACCCGGGCAGCCTCGAGCCCGCCCGGCCCGGCGCCGACAACGGTGACGCGCTTTCGGTTCTGGGCCTTGGCGATGGCATGCGGCTGCTCCAGTTCGCGCCCGGTGGACGGGTTGTGCAGGCAGAGCGCCATGCCGCCCTGGTAGATGCGGTCGAGGCAATAGTTTGCCCCCACGCAGGGCCGGATATCCTCTTCGCGACCCTCGATGACCTTTCGCACAAGGTGCGCGTCCGCCATATGCGCGCGGACCATGCCGACCATGTCGAGCTTGCCCGAGGCGATGGCGTGGCGCGCGGTGGCGACATCGGGGATCTTGGCGGCATGGAAGGTTGGGAAATCCGTCGCCTTGCGGATCTCCCCGGCGAAATCGAGGTGCGGCGCGTTGCGCATGCCCTGGATCGGAATCAAGTCGGTCAGCCCCGCGTCGGTGTCGATATGGCCGCGCACGACGTTGAGGAAATCGACCAGCCCGCTCTGCTTCAGCTTGCGGCTGAGCTCGATGCCCTCGTCCGCAGTCAGCCCGCCCGGCAGGCATTGATCACCCGTGTAGCGCAGGCCGACGATGAAGGCCTCGCCGCAGCGCGCCCGGATCGCGCGCAGCACGTCCATGGTGAAGCGCATGCGGTTGTCGAGGCTGCCGCCGTAGTCGCCACCGAGGTCGTTGGTCTGCTCCGACCAGAACTGTTCGAGCAGATGGCCGTAGGCCTCGAGCTCGATGCCGTCGACCCCCGCGGCCTGCATCCGCTCGGCGGCATCGGCGAAATCGCCGATGATCCGGGCCATGTCCCAATCCTCGATCAGCTTCGGCGCGGCGCGGTGTGCAGGTTCGCGGTCAAATCCGGGCGCGACCACGGGCAGCCAGTCCGCCTTGTCCCAGCGGGTCCGGCGGCCAAGGTGCGAGAGCTGGATCATCACCGCCGCGCCATGATCGTGGCATTCGTCGACGAGCTGTTTCATCCACGGCACCACTTCGTCCTTCCAGGCGAGGATGTTGTTGAACACCGGCGGGCTGTCTTTGGAGATGCTGGCCGATCCGGCGGTCATGGTCATCGCCACACCCGCCTTCGCCCGCTCCACATGGTAGGCGCGGTAGCGCTCCTTGGGCAGACCGTCCTCGGGATATGCCGGCTCGTGGCTGGTGATCATGATCCTGTTGCGCAGGGTCAGGTGCTTGAGCTGATACGGCTGAAGGAGCGGATCGTTCGTCATCGGAGACCTCTGGGCAGGGGATGCGTCACGGGCATCTCAAGACATAATGTTCACATGTGTCAATTTAAAAATCATCATCGAACATTTTATGGCCCAGCTCCACCGCCATCTCGAAAAACCTGTCGCGGATGCACGCAAAATAGACAGAGGTATACAGTTTCTTGGACAGTCCGGCGGCACCCTGCTAAACACGCCTCATGAACAACGAGATTTCACCCGAACGCGGCTGGCGGGGCTCGCGCGAGCTCTGGCTCGGCGCGGCCACCGAGGCGTTGATCGAGGGCGGAATCGACGCGGTGAAGATCCTGCCGCTGGCGAAGAAGCTCGGCCTTTCGCGCACCAGTTTCTACTGGTTCTTCAAGGACCGCGAGGCCCTGCTCGAGGCGCTTCTCGCCCATTGGGAGGCGGTGACGACTCGCCCCCTGCTCACCGCGAGCCGCGAGTATGCCGCGACCGAGACCGAGGCGATGCTGAACCTCGTGAGCATCTTCCTTTCGGACGAAGGCTTTAACGCGCGGCTCGACAGCGCCGTACGCGCCTGGGGCCGACAGGACCCGGCGGTGTTGCCGAAGGTGCACGAGGCGGACGAGCAGCGCCGGCGCGCGCTCAAGGAGCTGCTGCAGCGCTGGGGGCATTCCGAGCCGGATGCGGATGTGCGGGCCTGGACCATCTACCTCGTGCAGATGGGCTATATCGCCCTGCAGCTCGAGGAGACGCTTGAGACGCGGCTCGCGCGCTTTCCCGACTACGTGCAGGTCTACACCAGCCGCTACCCCACCGACGAGGAAATGGCGCGCTTCAAGGCCCGGCTCGGCCTGAACCCGGAGTTTCCACGCTGATCGCCAAGATCAGCGCGGACGCTGCGTCATGGCATAAAATTCTTGAGCGGTTCTCTTCGCAGGGCAATTCTACTCAAGGGAGAATTTGGGAGGATATCCATGAAGCTGACCGCCATCACGCTGGCCCTTCTGGCAAGCGCGTCCTACGCCTATGCCGATCAGACGCCCGAGGAGTGCAGCGCGCTGCGCGACACGGTCTTCGACGGCGGCCATGTCACCTCGGCCCGGGTGATGAGCCCCGAGGGCCTGCCGCAGTATTGCGAGGTGCGGGCCACCGCCCTGCCCGCCATTTCCATCGAAGTGCGCCTGCCGCTCTCGGGCTGGAACGGCAAGTTCTACCAGGCGGGCTGCGGCGGCTTCTGCGGCATCCTCGGGCGGGCCGATGGTGGCGAGTCCTGGGTCAACGCCATGCGCCCGGGGCTCGAGCGCGGCTATGCCACCGCCACGTCGGACAGCGGCCACCACGCGCTCGCCGTCACCGAGGCGACCTGGGCGCAGGACAACCCCAACGCCGAGCGCGATTGGGGCTGGCGCTCGATCGGCGAGACCAACCGGATCGCGCAGGTGATGATCGATGCCTTCTACGGCGCGCCCTCGAGCCAGGCGATTTTCCAGGGCTGCTCGACCGGCGGGCGCATGGCGCATGTGGCGGCGCAGCGCTATCCCGAGATGTTCGACGGGATCATCTCGGGGGCTCCGGCGATGGATTACACCGGGCTCGTCGGCACGGCGATGTCTTGGACGCTTCAGGCCAATACCGCCGAGGACGGCAGCCAGATCCTCGGGCCTGACGAGGCCGCGACCATCGGCGCGGCGGTGATGCAGCAATGCGACGGCGCGGATGGCACCGAAGACGGGGTGATCGAAGATCCACGCGCCTGCGAGGTCGATTACTCCGGCCTCGGCCTCAGCAACCAGCAACTCGACACGTTGGCGAAATGGCGCGAGGGTCCGCGCAACGCGGCGGGCGAGCAGCTCTACCCGGGCGGCATTCCCGAGGGGTCGGAACCCTTCTGGTGGCTCTGGCTGACCGGCAACGCCGAGGGCGCCGGAAAGCTGGTCTCGGGCTTTGCGGGGGGCTTCACCCGCCACATGGCCTTTGCCGACGATCCGGGCACCGACTACTCGCCGCTGTCCTTCGATTTCGAGGCCGATCCGGCGCGCATGGCGACGGCGGCTTCGGTCTATAACGGCGACACCCCGGATCTCTCGGCCTTCCGCGCGGCGGGCGGAAAGATGATCGTCTACCACGGCTGGGCGGATTCCATCGTGACACCCTACAAGACCATGGAGTGGTACGACCAAGCGGCGGAACTTGCCGGTGGCGAGACCGCGCTGAACGAGAACGTGAAGCTCTTCATGGTACCGGGGCTCGATCATTGCGGCATCCTGCCCGGTCCGAACGGGGTGAACTGGTCCTCGCTCGATCCGATGACCCCGCTGGAGGCCTGGATGAACGAGGGCACCGCGCCGAGCTCAATCATGGTCGAGTGACCCTTCCGCCTCCTGCCCCGCGTCCTCGGCCCGGGCAGGAGGCTCCTCTCTGCCGCGCTCAGTCCACCATGCGGTGCTGCGGCGCGAAGACGCTGAGTTTCAGCCAGGTTTTCAGGCGGGTTTCCAACTCCGGCACGGCGTCGATCTGGATATGCCCCGCGTCGATCTCGTCGGGCAGCCGGGACAGGCCCATCCAGACCGAGGTCATCGCCCGCAGGTCGGCCGTCACGAGGATGTCGACCTCGTAGCCGGGGTCAAATTTGCACAGGTCGGTGTCGTCGGTGCCCACGACGAGCCACCAGTCGCGCAGGTTTTCCCCGATTTCCGGGTACAGAAACTGAATCGTGCAGCGCCGGTCGGGGCGCGGATCCGGGTCGAAATTCCGGCGGATGTCCCACATGAGAAGCGATGGGTCGAGGTTGCGCAGCGACAGGCGCGACTCGACCCAGCGCTGCCCCCAGTTGCCGATGCCCATCACGATCGGGCGCAGGTCCTCACCCGCCGGGGTGAGCTGGTATTCCTGTGTGCCGCGATCTGTCTGCACCGTGCGGATCACCCCGGCCAACTCCAATTCCTTGAGACGTTTGGACAAAAGGCTGGGCGACATCTTCGGAACGCCCTTGCGGATGTCGTTGAAGCGGGTCGATCCGCAGAGCAGTTCGCGCACGACAAGCGGCGTCCAGCGCGTGCAGAAGACCTCGGACGCCATCGAGATCGGGCAAAACTGCCCATAGAGGTTGGTGATCTCCATGCGAAGGATCATACACGAGCCGATTCATTTCCTGAACTATCGCTCTGTGTCGACTCTGTCATGCTCGTGGGACGACAGGGAATGAAAGGACCACGAGATGACCGAGATCGAGACCCTCGACCGCCCGGCGACGCGGGACTTCACCGCCATCGCCGAGGACTTCGCGGCCAGCTGCGGCAAGCACGCCATGGCCCGCGACGATGACGACAGCTTCGTTGCCGAGAACTACCGCAGGGCCAAGGAGGCCGGGCTCATCGACGCGGGCGTTCCGGCAGAACTGGGTGGTGGCGGCGCCGATGTCCGCGCCCTCTGCGACATGCTGCGCCGCGTGGCGCATGGATGCTCGTCCACCGCGCTGGCGCTGTCGATGCACACCCACCAGGTCGCCTTTCCCGCCTGGCGCTGGCACCACCAGCAAGCGACGCGGGACAAGACCGAGCCGTTGCTGAAAAGGATCGCTGCCGAGAAGCTCGTGCTGCTCTCCTCCGGCGGCGGCGACTGGATCGGTGGATCGGGCAAGGCCGAACCGGTCGAGGGCGGCTACCGGATCACCGCCCGCAAGATGTTCGTCTCGGGCGCGCCAGCCGGGGATCTGCTGATGACCAGCGCGATCTCACCCGAAGAGGGCGGCACGATCCTGCACTTCCCATGCCCCATGGCGGCACCCGAGGTCTCGGTGCTCGACACTTGGCACACGCTGGGGATGCGCGGCACGGGCAGCCACGACGTGATGATCGAGGGGCTCTTCGTGCCCGCCGAAAAAGTTGCTGTGAAACGTCCGCAGGGCAGGTGGCACCCAATTTTCTTCATGCTGGGCACGATCGCTTTTCCGATCATCTACGCGGTCTACCTCGGCGTCGCCGAGCGGGCGCGGGATCTCGCGGTGGAGATCGCCACGCGGCGCCCGGCCTCGCGCCTGCTGCGCGACCGTGCCGGGCGGATGGAGACAGCGCTCTGCAGCGCGCGGCTCGCCCACGCGCACATGGTCGCGACCTGCGAGTTGAACACGCCCGGCGCCAAGACGGTCGGGCAGGTGATGACCGGCCGCCGGCTGGTCGAGGAGAACGCGATCCGCACGGTCGAACTGGCCATGGAACTGGCGGGCGGCGCGGGCTTCTACCGCAAGGCGGAACTCGAGCGGCTGTTCCGCGACATCCAGGCCGCGCGCTACCACCCGCTGCAAAAGGAGATACAGTCTGAATACGTCGGCGCCCTCGCGCTCGGTCAGTCGATCGACGAGATCTTCTGAACCGCCTCCCAGCCCCTCGCGGCGTTGACGGGCCGCGGCGCCCTCCGGACACCTCCCCGGGGGCGCCGCGCGCTGCCCGGCGGCAGAGCGCCTGTGCTATACTGCGCCGCATCGATGCTCTGACGACAGGAGGAGGCGATGGGCATGGAAAAGCAAGACGCTGCCACGGGCCAGATCACGGCAGAGGCGGCGCGGGTCTACGAATCGTTCTTCGTTCCGGCGCTCTTCGGGCAATTTGCCCCTTGGCTGGTCGAGGCGGCGGGCATCCGGGGCGGCGGCCGGGTACTCGATGTGGCGACGGGCACCGGCGTCGTGGCCCGGGCGGCGCTCAAGCGCGGCGCGAGCGTGAGCGCGGTGGACATCAACGAGGGCATGCTGACGGTGGCCCGTGAGCTGGAGCCGCATGTGAACTTTCAGCGCGCGCCGGCCGAGGCGCTGCCCTTCGACGACAATGCCTTCGACGCGGTGACCTGCCAGTTCGCGCTGATGTTCTTCGAGGACCGCGTGCAGGCGCTGCGCGAGATGCGGCGGGTCTGCCATCCGGGCGGGCATGTGGCGGTCTCGGTCTTCGATGCCTGGGAGGAGTCGCCGGGCTACCGCGATCTCATTCCCCTGCTTGGCGAGATCATGGGCGAGGAGGCGGCGGAGGCGCTCAAGGCGCCTTTCTGCCTCGGCGATCCGGCGGAGCTCGCGGCCCTGCTCGACGAGGCGGGGCTCGGCGCCGCGCAGCGCATCCACAAGACCGGGCAGATCCGCCACAGCTCGCTCGAGGCCTGGCTCGACACGGAAATCGGCGGCTGGACGCTGGCCAGCATGGCAACGCCGGAGATCATGACGGCTCTCAAGGCAGCGGCGGAGACAAGGCTCGGCCAGTATCGCAACGCCGACGGCACTGTGTCCTTCGAGGCGCCAGCGGTCTTTGCCACAGCCGAAGTGAAACCCTGAGGTGAGTGCCGCAAGACCTTGATCAAAATCATGGACTCGCGCTGCCTTGCGGGCGAGGCTGGCCGGGACGGATGCCGCGCGTGTCCAGAACGGGAGAGGGTGGCATGCTGGCAATGCTCAAGGGTCTGGCGGGTCTGGCGGTGCTGCTGCCGTTCGGTCTCAAGTCCTGTGACGGACCGCCCGCCGACGTGGCGCTTGGCCAGTTGATGCGCGAGCGCGTGCTGCTGACCGCCACCGCCAACGAGCTCATCACCGATCTGCCCATCGCCGAGGGCAGCGCGGTGAAGGCGGGCGACGTGCTGGTCCACCTCGACGACAGCCTGCAGCAGGCGCAGGTGGCGGTGGCGCAGGCGCAGCTCGCCGAGGCGGAGGCCGATCTCGAGCGGATGCGCACCGGTGCCCGCCCCGAGGAATTCGCCATCGCCGAGGCGCGGGTCGAGGGGGCCCGCGCGGTCTACCAGGAGGCGCAGGCCAGCTACGAGCGCAACGCCCGGCTGGTCGAGACCGGCACAGTCACCGCCGCCCGGCTGGACGAGGTGGTGGCGCAGCGCAACTCGGCGCTGGCCGAGCTGACCAGCGCCGAGCAGTCGCTGCAAGAGCTGCGGATCGGCGCCCGCGCCGAGGACATCCGCATCGCCGAGGCGCATGTGACCGCCGCCGAGGCGCAGGTCACCGCAGAGCGGACCCGGCTGGACAATCTGACCATCCGCGCCTCGCGCGACGGGCTGCTCGACAGCCTGCCGTGGAACCGCGGCGAGCGGGTGCCCCTCGGCAGCCCTGTTGCGGTGCTGCTGACCGGCGACCGACCCTACGCGCGCATCTATGTGCCCGAAGCCGCCCGCGCCAGGCTGGCCATCGGCGATCCGGTCTCGATCAGCCTGGACGGAAACAGCGAGGTCTACCAGGGCACCCTGCGTTGGATCAGCAACGAGCCTGCCTTCACGCCTTATTACGCGCTCAACCAGGAGCAGCGCAGTCGGCTGGTCTACCCGGCCGAGGTGGCGCTTCCCCAAGCGGCGGCAGAGCTGCCAGCGGGGCTTCCGGTCTCGGCACATCTGCCATGAGCGAGGCCATCGCCCAGACCTTCGGGCTCACCCGGCGTTTCGGCGACAAGCTAGCGGTGGACGGGCTCAATCTCGCGATCCCCAAGGGCGTGGTCTATGGGCTTCTCGGGCCCAATGGCTCGGGCAAGACCACTGCGATGCGGATGCTGACCGGGCTTCTGACGCCCTCGTCGGGCCATGCAGAAGTTCTCGGCGCGCGCCTGCCCGGCGAGGCCGAGGCGGTGAAGCGGCGGATCGGCTACATGACGCAGGGCTTCACCTACTACCGCGACCTGACCGTGCTGGAGAACCTGCGCTTCATCGCCGAGATCCACGATCTTCCCACGCGCCGCAAACGCCAGCGCATCGACGAGCTGATGGACACCTACACGCTGCGCGAGCAGGCGAACGTGCTGGCCGGGGCGCTGAGCGGCGGCCAGCGCCAGCGCCTCGCGCTTGCGGCAACGGTGATGCACGAGCCTGAGTTGCTGTTCCTCGACGAGCCGACGGCCGCGGTCGATCCCGAGTCCCGCCGCGCCTTCTGGGAGCAGCTCTTCGATCTCGTCGATGCCGGCACCACGATGATCGTCTCGACCCACCTGATGGACGAGGCCGAGCGGTGCCACCGGATCGCGATCCTCGACCGCGGACGAAAATGCGCCGACGGCACCCCGCGCGCGCTGATGGACCGGATCGCCGGGCGGGCGGTGGAAGTGGAGTCCGCGGATCCCCGCCGCATCGGGCGAGCGATCTCGGGGCGAGAGGGGATCGTGTCGGTGGCGCAAATCGGCGAACGTTTGCGGGTTTTGGTGGCCGAGGGCACCGGCGATCCCGAGGCGCTGGTGAGAACGGCGCTCACAGGTCACCCCGACACCAGGGTGCGGGCGATCTTTCCCAATCTCGAGGACGTCTTCGTGCTGGCAACCCACGGACAAGACCGATGATCTCCGGCCGTCGCATCCTCGCCATCCTGCGCAAGGAACTGCTGCAGCTGCGGCGCGACCGGATGACCTTTGGTATGATCGTGATGACCCCGCTGATCCAGCTGGTGCTCTTCGGCTACGCGATCAACACGGAGATCCGCCACATTCCCGCTGTGCTGGTCGACCAGAGCGAGAGCAGCCTCAGCCGCAGCCTCGTGCAGATGGTCGAGGCGACGCAGGTGGTGCGCTTCGAGCAGCGCGTCGCCACCGTCGCCGAAGCCGAACGCGCCATCGTCCGCGCCGAGGTCCGTGCCGCCTTCATCATTCCGGAGGACGTGGCGCAGAGACTGGTGCGCAGCCCGGCGATCGGCAGCCGTTTCGCCGACGGACTGCAGCAGGTCGGGGCCCGGCCCATCGCGCAATGGGTGGCGGACGGGTCGGACACGCTGGTCGCCGCGGCGATCCGCTCGCTGCGCTCCATGCCGCTCGGCGAGATGTTCCGCGAGTCCAGCAATACCGCCACGCCGACCTTCGAGGTCACGCTCTTCTACAACCCCGAGCAGCGCTCGGTGGTGAACATCGTGCCGGGGCTGGTGGGCATCATCCTGACCATGACGATGATCATGTTCACCTCGGCGGCGATCGTCCGGGAGAGCGAGCGCGGCAATATGGAGATGCTGATCACCACACCGATCCGCCCGGTCGAGATCATGATCGGCAAGATCATCCCCTATGTCGGCATCGGCCTTGTCCAGGTGGGGATTATCCTCGGTCTGGGCGCGCTGCTCTTTTCGGTGACCGTCGCCGGATCGCTCTGGGTGCTGCTGCTGGTGACGCTGCTCTTCATCGTCGCCAGCCTGTCGCTGGGGCTGGTGCTCTCGACTCTGGCCAGCAACCAGCTGCAGGCCATGCAGATGACGGTCTTTGTGCTGATGCCGTCGATCCTGCTCTCGGGCTTCATGTTCCCCTACGAGGGCATGCCCCGCGGCGCGCAGCTGATCGCCGACCTGCTGCCCGCGACCCACTTCATGCGGATCATCCGCGGCGTGGTGCTGCGCGATGCAGGGCTCATCGATCTGCTCCCCGACAGCCTCTGGCTGCTCGGCTTCGCGCTGCTGGGGTTGGGGCTGGCCTCGCTGCGGTTCCGCAAGCGGCTCGACTGATCCGGCCACCCGCGCACAGGGCCTGCGCTTGGGCAAACAGCCGCCCGGCTTGCGGGCCCTGCCCCCGAATGACTAGCTATGGCTCAAACGGGCCCGGCAGAGGGGGCTTTCCGCTGCCGCCGCAGCCCAAGGAGTATCGCTATGAAGAAGATCGGCTTCCTGTCCTTCGGACATTGGTCCCCGCAACGCGGCTCGGCCACCCGCACCGCCTCGGACGCGCTGCTGCAGGCCATCGACCTGTCGGTCGCCGCCGAGGAGCTGGGGCTCGACGGCGCCTATTTCCGCGTCCACCACTTCGCCCGCCAGCACGCCAGCCCCTTCCCGCTGCTCGCCGCCGTCGGCGCGCGGACCAAGAAGATCGAGATCGGCACCGGCGTCATCGACATGCGCTACGAGAACCCGCTCTACATGGCTGAGGATGCCGGCGCCGCCGACCTCATCAGCCAGGGACGGCTGCAGCTCGGCATCAGCCGCGGCAGCCCCGAGCAGGTGGTCGAGGGCTGGCGCTACTTCGGCTATGCCCCGGAGGAGGGCGAGACGGATGCGGACCTTGGCCGCCGCCACGCGCAGGTCTTCCTGCAGATGCTCGAGGGCCACGGCTTTGCCGAGCCGAACTCGCGCCCGATGTTCCCCAACCCGCCGGGCAAACTGCGGCTCGAGCCGCACTCCGAGGGGTTGAAGGATCGCATCTGGTGGGGCGCAGGCTCCAACAAGACCGCCGAATGGGCCGCCATGCTGGGGATGAACCTGCAAAGCTCGACGCTCAAGGATGACGAGACCGGCGAGCCCTTCCACATCCAGCAGGCGCAGCAGATCCGCGCCTACCGCGAGGCGTGGAAATCGGCGGGCCATGCGCGCAAGCCGCGGGTCTCGGTCAGCCGCTCGATCTTTGCCATCACCAGTGACGAGGACCGGATGTACTTCGGCTCCGGCGGCAAGGAAAAGGACTCGGTGGGCTTCATCGAGCAACAGCGCTCGATCTTCGGCCGCTCCTATGCCGACGAGCCCGACAAGCTGATCGAGCAGTTGAAGGCCGACGAGGGCATCAGGGAAGCCGACACGCTGTTGCTGACCATCCCGAACTCGCTGGGGGTCGATTACAACGCCCATGTGATCGAGAATATCCTGAGCCACGTGGCCCCCGCCCTCGGCTGGCGCTGAGCCGCATTCCACCGCATCGCCCGGACCTAACGCCGGGCGATGCAGGCAGAACTGCCCCCCTCCCCTCTCCCCTGCGCACCCAAGTCTGCGAAATCCCGCCCCAAGGGTGCGGCACCGACGCGCGCATCCCGGATTTCCGGTGCGGAACCTCTCACATTCGCGTGCGAATACCGCTAAGGCGTCGCCCAGAGAGAGTCTTCCCAGGAGAGAGCAATGTCATACTTCCCCCGATGGCGCGTCGGCACGGGTCAGGTGATCATGCCGGACGAGCGCCTGCCCGGCGCGGCCTCGGTTCCGATGGGCATCCAGCACCTGCTGGCCATGTCCGGCTCGACCATCGTCGCCCCGATCCTGATGGGCTTCGATCCCAATGTCGCGGTCTTCTTCTCGGGCATCGGCACGCTGCTCTTCTTCATCATCACCGCGGGCCGTGTGCCGAGCTACCTCGGCTCCTCCTTCGCCTTCATCGCGGTGGTGCTGGCGGTGCTGGGACAGGAGGGCGCGACCATCGCCCATGCGCTCGGCGGGATCATCGCTTGCGGCGCGCTTTACGCGCTGATCGGCCTGATCGTCATGGCAGTCGGCTACGGATGGGTGGAAAAGCTGATGCCCCCCGTCGTGACCGGCACCATCGGCATCGCCATCGGCCTCAACCTCGCGCCGGTCGCCGTGGACCAGTTCAACGCCTTCGGCTCCCCCACCCCCGCGCATCTGACCATCGCGCTGCTGACGGTGCTCTGTATGGCGATGGTCTCCTGCTACGGCCCCTCGGGCACGCGGCGGCTGTCGGTCCTGCTGGCGCTGGTCTTCGGTTACGCGCTGGTGCTGCTGCTGGGCAATGGGCTGGGGATCATGCCGGGCATCGACTTCTCTGCGGTCGGCACGGCGGATTGGTTCGGCCTGCCACGGTTCCAGACGCCCGAGTTCCACTGGTCCGCGATCACCCTCATTGCCCCGGTCGCCATCGTGCTGGTCGCCGAGAACCTCGGTCACATCAAGGCGCTGGGGGCGATCACCGGCAAGGACATGGATCCCTACATCGGCCGCGGCTTCTTCGCCGACGGGCTGGCGACCATGGTCGCGGGCTCGGGCGGCGGCACGGGTGTCACCACCTACGCCGAGAACATCGGCGTCATGGCAATGACCAAGGTCTACTCGACGCTGGTCTTCGTGATCGCCGCTATCGTTGCGATCTGCCTCGGGCTCTCGCCTAAGTTCGGCGCGCTGCTGCAGACGATCCCGGCGCCGGTGCTGGCGGGTCTGTCGGTCGCGGTCTTCGGGCTCATCGCCTCGGCCATGGCGCGAATCTGGATCGAGAACCGGGTGGATTTCTCGGATCCGCGCAACCTCTTCACCGCAGGCATCGCGCTGATTTTCGGCGCCGGGGACTTCACGCTGCACCTCGGCGATTTCGCGCTTGGCGGTATCGGCACGTCTACGCTGGCGGCGCTGCTGCTCTATCAGCTGCTCGGGATCGGTCGCAAAGCGTGACCGTCGACAAGAAAACAGACGGCCCCCACCGCCCACGGTGGGGGCCTTTTGCGGGGGCTTTCGGAACCGCGCCCCCGCAAGTGCCCAAAAATCAGGCAAGCCAGCGCGGGCCCATACCTGCTTGATCCGACGCCCCGCTTATCCACAGCTCCATCCCCCGCCGATGGGGAGAACTCCCGCGCTCCGCGACGGTGACAGCGGCGCGGAAGGGTCAGCCGTGCCGCGCGATATACTGCTCGATCCGCGCCACCTCTTCGTCGGACCCGAAGATCAGCGGGCAGAACCCATGCGGCGTCTCGGGCGTCAGCTCGAGGATCCGCCGCCGTCCGTCGCTCGCGCGGCCCCCGGCCTGCTCGACCATGAAGGCGATCGGCACGGCCTCGTAGGCGAGCCGCAGCCGCCCCTGCTCGTAGCCCTTGCGCCCGTCCTGTGGGTAGAGAAAGGCGCCGCCCTTGAGCATGATCCGGTGCAAATCGCCCACCGCCGCCGCCAGCCAGCGCATGTTGTAGGTCTTGCCCAGCGGGCCGTCCTTTCCGGCGCGCATGTCCTGCGCGTAGGCCTGCAGTCCCGGAGCCCAGTGCCGCTCGTTCGAGGCGTTGACGGCGATCATCGAGGTGGTCGGCCTGAGGCGGATGTTCTCGGCGGTGATGCGGAAATCCCCGGCACGGCGATCGAGCGTGGCGATATGCACGCCGTCGCCCAGCGACCAGGCGAAATCCACAGAATGGCCAAAGCAGGCATAGCCCGCCGCCACCGCCTCGGAGCCCGGGCGGCGGAAGCTGCCATCCCCGGCGGGGTAGATCACGAAAAGCATGCCCAAGAGCGCGCAAATGCCGATCGAGCCGGACCCGTCGATTGGATCCATGGCCACATCGAACGCCCCGTCGGGATCAAGCGTCACCACCGCCTCGGCCTCTTCCGACAGAACGTGGCGGACGTTGCAGCCCGCAAGGGCCTTCACCATGTGCTCATGCGCGCCGACGTCGAGCGCCTTCTGCGCATCGCCGCTTTCGTTGTCGCCGACGATCTGCGCCGGATCGCCGGTCAGAAGACCCTCGGCCAGCCGGTCCGCGATAGCAGGGAGCGCCTCGGCGATATGCCGCACGATGCGCGCGGCGCCGTCATCTGCCAGCCGCATGTGCAGCGCGTCTCCGCGGGGCGGGTGGTCGTTCGGGAGAGTCAACATGATGGGTCGTCCTGTGGGTTTCCGCGCGCTCTGCGCTTGCCTTGCCGATTTAGCGCCCCGCGGCCGCCGAGGAAATGCCGCGCGTCAGGCCCCGGTGCCAAAGGTACTTCCCGTATGACGCACCACCACACTGCCTCTCGAAGGGACGCGCGGCCGCTGTGACCCGGCCGTGACGTCACCTGCGGCACCTGCCACGGCAAATCACAACGCCAGCCAGGGGCGCCCTGCCTGCGAAAGCCCCACCGAACGGCAGATGGTGCATGGTAGCGGAGAATTCCGCCGTGAGATCAGACGGCTGTCAGCCCCGGCGCAGCGCCAGCGCCTCGACCTCGACAAGGAATTCCGGGCGGGTGAACCCAGAGACGATCATCAGCGTCGAGGCTGGCTTCACCTCGAGATCGGCGCAGGCGCGGTCGCGGGCGGCCATGTAGCCCTGCATGTCCTCGCGCCGGGTGACAAAGGCCGAGAAGCGCAGCACGTCCGAGAAATCCAGCCCGTCCTCGGCGAGGATTGCCCGCACCGCCTCGAAGCAGAAATCGGCCTGCGCCTCGACACCGTCCGGGATCGTGCCGTCGGGGCGCAGCGCCAGCTGGCCCGAGGTCACCACCACCGGACCGGCGGCGATGCCGTGCGAATACTGGCCGAAGGGCGCGGCGATGCTCTTGGGGGCAAGCGGTTTCATCGGGTCCGTCCTTCGTCTTTCAGTCCGGCGCGGGCAAGAAAGAGCTGCACCGCCTCCGCCGCGATGCGCTCGAAATCCATCTCGGCTCCGGGATCAACGCCCAGCACGCGGCGGCTCTGGAGTTCGTAATCGGCATAGTGCTGGGTCACCGCCCAGATGTTCATCATGAAGAGCAGCGGGTCGACCGGGGTCATCCGCCCCTCGTCGACCCAGCGCTGGATCACCGCCGTCGCCTCGCGCACCGAGGCGTGCAACCCCTCCCATTTACCGCCCATCTCGGGCGCGCCACGCCCAAGTTCCTGCAGGAACAGCCGCGAGGCTTCGGGGCAGTCGAGCGCCAGCCGCAGCTTGAGCCGCACGTAACCGGTGATCACCTCGGCAGGATCGTCGGACTCGCCCACGAAGAAGATGTCGCGCCACTGCCCGATGATGCCATCGAGCACCTCGCGGTAGAGGTCCTCTTTCGAGGTGATGTAGTAATGCAGCTGCGCCTTGGTGATCCCCGCGGCCTTGGCAAGCTGCTGGGTCGAGGTGCCCGAAAGACCGGTGCTGGCAAATTCGCGTAGCGCCGCCTCGCGGATGGCGTCGTGGATTTCCTTACGCTTCAGACGTGCGGCGCTCATCGCTCTTCCTCTGGGTTGCCGGTTCGCCGAACCGCGACATGCGGGTACCGACCTTCGCGAGAAAGGCCTTCAGGTCCCGTGGTTTGCGGTGGTTCATGTCGTGTAGCTGCAACCATGTCACGCGGCAACGCGGGTGAAACAAGACACGGTAGCCCCGCGCCAGCATCGAGCGCCCGGGATCGCGGATCAGCCGCAGCCACCACCAGGGCGAGCCCGAGGTGGTGATCACCGCAAAATGGCGGATGTTCTGCAACCTGCCGGTGGCACGCATCTTGGTGGCGCTGGCGACCTCGAAGGCGACGCCGGGCAGCCAGACCCGCTCCATCCAGCCCTTGAGGATGGCGGGCGGGCCGTACATCCATGTGGGATAGACAAACACCAGCCCCTCGGCCCGGCGCAGCGCCGCGACATGCGGCGCCACGCGGGCGATCAGCCGATCGGTGTCCGGTATGTAGTCGGCCCAATCCTCGGCAGAGAGAACCGGATCGAAGTTCTCGGCGTAAAGGTCGATCACCTCGACCTTGTGCCCGGCCCGCAAGAGGCTCTCGCGGGCCGCGGCGAGAAGGGCGGCGCCATAGCTTTCCCGGCACGGGTGAGCAAAAACGATCAGGACGCGCATGGTACCGCCTCTCCGGCTCAGTTGGCTTCGGCGGCGGTCTTGATCTCGATGCCGTGGCGCTTGTTGACGAAGGACGTGTCGGCCACCTTCGACAGATCAAGGCCGCCCTCCTCGAGGATGCCGCTGTTCACCGCGGTCTCGTAGAAGGCGGCGATGCGCGCGTCGGTCATCGCGCCAATGCCAAGCTCGAGCGCGTCGCCGCTGTCGATGATGCCAAGCTCGCGCACCTGCGCCATCTCGGCGTCCAGCTTCTCGACGGTCAGCTCGGGGTTGGCGGCGATGATCGCCTCGTAGCCAGCGGTGTGATCCCCATAGAGGAAGGTGTACCAGCCCTCGATCGAGGCATCGACGAAGCGCTGCACCACGTCGGGGTTCTCGTCGATCATCTGCTGGCGGGTCTCGATGGTGGTGGCATAGGTGTTCCAGCCGTAATCCGCCATGAGATAGGTCGCGACGTCGGCACCCTCGGCCGCGGCGTAGAGCGGCTCGGCGGTGGCATAGGCCTGCTGCACCATCTTCTCGTCGCTGAGAAACTGCGCGAGGTTGTAACCGTAGGGGCGCACCTGCTCGTCCCGGAAGCCGAAGTCCTGCACCATCCATTTCCAGTACGAGAACTGGCCGTCCTTGGAGAGCAGGATCTCGGGCGCGGTGGTCAGGTCCTCCCAGCTGTCGTAGGCGCCTTCATGGGCGATGAGCGCCTGCGGGTCCTTCTGGAAGATCGCCGCGACGACGGTGGTGGGGATGCCGTTGCGCACGTTGTCGAAGGACAGCAGCAGGTTGCCCGCCATCAGGAAGTCGAGCTTGCCGGCGATCAGCATGGGGCGGTTGTTCACCTGCGGGCCACCCTGACGGATCTCGACCTCGAGTCCGTATTTCTCGTAGGTGCCGTCCGCCAGCGCCTGGTAAAAGCCGCCGTGGCCGCCCTGCGCCAGCCAGTTGGTGCCGAAGACGACCTTGTCGCCGGCAAAGGCCGCAGATGCCGCGAGCGAGGCCGCCAGCGCGGTCAGGGAAACGGAGAGAGTTTTCATTTCTTGGGATCCTGTTGGTTGGGGTCTTGTTATGCGCTGCGCGCCATCTCGGGGTGCCAGCCCCGGGTCTTGCCCGGGTTCATCAGGCCATAGGGGTCGGCCCGTTTCTTGAAGTCGATCTGCGCCGTGTCGATGGTCTTCATGCCGCCATCCTCGATGGTGACCACATGCGGGTCGAAGATCGTGCAGCCATCCGCTTCCAGCTCGGCAATCAGCGCGTACATCTCGTCCTTGCCGCGGAAGCGCACCAGCGGCAGGGCGAAGATCTGGATCTCGCCGTCCTGCCGCGCCATCTCGTGGTGCCAGAACATTTCGTCGCCGTAGCGCTCCATCTGGCGCATCACGAGGGCCGGATCGAAGGGGCGCGGGTAGGCCACCTGCAGGTAGGTCCAGCCCTTGTCGACCTTCAGCGCCTGCAGCGTGGTGTGGTTCCAGCCGCATTCATAGGCGGGCTGCAGGCGATTTGCGTGGATCTCCTCCATGGTCATGGCAAAGGAGATCGTCGCGCCCTCGGCCTCGGCCCGGGCGCGGAAACGGTCCATGTCCGACGGCGCGACCATGGCGAAGACCGCGTCGCGGTCCTCGGGGAAATAGCCCTCGAACTTGCGATAATAGGGCGCGAAGCGGCGCTCGACCGGGGTCAGCAGATAGCAATCGAGGCCATCTTCCTGCGCGGCCGTGGCAAAGCGCAGCGCCTTGTCGTAGCCGTCGAAGAGCGCGGCGGTGTGCAGCCAGTCGGTCGAGGGGGTGAGCGCCAGCCCCACCTCCAGCACGATGCCATTGGTGCCATAGGCGTGGTGCACCTTCTGCACGTCGGGCCCATGAAGCTCGATCACCTGCGGCTCTTCCTCGAGCGTGAGTACCTTGAGGTAGGTGAGGTTGCCTTCGTCGCGCAGCATGCCGTGGCGCAGCGAGCCGATGCCGCCCGAGCCGCCCGCGATGAAGCCGCCGATGGTGGCGAGGCTGCGGGTCGAGGGGTACATCGTCAGCTCCTGCCCGGTCTCGCGCGCCGCATCGTCGAGCTTCGACATGCGAATGCCCGCCTCGACATGGGCGTGTCCGGGGGTGATCTCGAGAATGCGGTTGAGGCGCGTCACGTCGATGACCAACCCGCCGTCGAGCGGCACGCATTGCCCGTAATTGCCGGTGCCGCCGCCGCGCAGCGTGACGGGCACCTTGTGGCGGGCTGCGGCGGCGGCAACGCGGATCACCTCGTCCTGATCCTGCGGGATCACCACCAGCTCGGCGCGCTTGTCCTTCAGCTCGGCGTCGAGGATCGGGCTGTACCAGAAGTAATCCTTGGACCGCGCCTCGAGCGCGCGTTCGTCGTCGTAAAAGCGCAGCCCGTCGAGGTCCTGCCGCAGGGCGGCGAGCGCCTCGGCGTGGCGGCCCTTGGGCGCGGCCAGTTGCGTGTCGGTCATGCGAGGTCTCCGGAGGTCTCGGGAATGGGGGCACCGCCGCGCCAGACAGTACGCGCCGCGCGAGGGCGGTTCAGCGCATCGTCGAGCCCGGTGGCGGCGATATGGATGAAGTCGGCGGGGGCACCGGCCTTGAGGGCAAAGTCATGTCCAAGCCAGCGCGCCGGGGTCTCGGTGACGCTGTCGAGCCATCCGGCGGGATCAAGATGCCCGGCAAGCACGGCCATGCGGTAGACGTCGAAAAGGTCGTAATCGCCCTGCGGGTAGAACGGATCGCAGACGTTGTCCGAGGCCAGCATGACCGGCATCCCCGCGGCGCGCGCCTCGTGGATGGGCGCGAGGCCCCGCAGCCGTGGCGTGCGGCCGGGCGTGGCGTCTTGCAGGAAGGCGTTGGTGGTCGGCAGGGTACAGAGCGCCATGCCCGCCTCCGCCGCCCGGCCCAGCAGATCGGCCACCGCGCCCTCCGGGCGCACCGAAAGCGAACAGCAGTGGCCCACCAGCACCCGGCCCGCCATGCCGCGCGCCTCGGTCTCCTGCAGGATTGCATCGAGCCCCTGCGCCTCTGGGTCGAGCCCCTCGTCGACGTGGAAATCGAGCTGCAGGTCGTGTGTCTCGGCAAGGTCGAAGACCCTGCGCAGCTTTGCCGGGATATCGTCGTTGCGGTAGATGAAGGCCCCGAGCACGGCGCCGGTCCCGGCAATCTCCTGCGCAATCCGCGCGCCGACCTCGGGGATGTCATCCAGCGGCGTCAGCGTGGCAAGCTGCAGATCGACCCGGCCGCGCCATTCCTCGGCCAGCTCGCGCAGCACCGGCAGCGCCGCGGGCACCCCGGCCTCGGTCCAATCGACGTGGCTGCGCATCGCCTTGGTGCCATTGGCAAAGGCGCGGCGCAGCCCGCGCGCGGCGCGCTGGCGCAGGTCGCCCGCCGTCCAGTTCGGCTTGTCCCCGGCCATCAGCTCGATCGCCTCGTGCAGCGACTGCGGGCGGCTCGGCACGCGCGCGGCGGTGAAGGTCTTGTCGAGGTGGACATGCGCGTCGGCAAAACAGGGCAACAGCAGGCCGCCCCCCTGCCCCTCCGACGGGGTCAGCGCGGCGATGCGCGCCCCCTCCAGCGTCACGTCCCAATACCCGTCGCGCCCGGCCAGCGCGACGCCGTTCAGCGTGGTCATCGCTCAGCCCTGCCGCTTGATTTCGCTCTCGTGCCAGTGCCCGAGGACCGCGCGCGAGAGCCAGGAGGTGGCGAGGAAGATCAGAATGCCCAGCATCGACACCAGAAGGAGCGCCGCGAACATCCGCGGGATCTCGCCCCGGAAGCTGCTTTCGAGGATGCGCGAGGCAAGGCCCGTGTTCTGCCCGGCGGTGCCGGCGACGAACTCGGCCACCACCGCGCCGATCAGCGCAAGACCGCCGGCGATCTTCAGCGCGGCCATGAAGTAGGGCAGCGCCGAGGGGATCAGCAGGTAGCGCAGGCGCTGCCACTTGGTGGCGCCGTAGAGGGTGAAAAGGTCACGCAGGTTGTGGTCGGCGCTGCGCATCCCGATGGCGGTGTTCGACAGGATCGGGAAAAAGGCAACGATCCAGGCGCAGATCAGCAGCGCGGCGAAGGTGCTGTCGACATAGATCAGGATCAGCGGCGCGATGGCCACCACCGGCGTCACCTGCAGGATCACCGCGAAGGGAAAGAGGCTCATCTCGATGGTGCGCGAGAGCGCAAAGACCATCCCCAGCGCCACGCCGCCGATGATCGCAAGGCCAAGCGACAGCAGCGTCAGCTTGACGGTGAACCAGGCGCTGGACAGCAGCGAGGGTCCGTCGGTCCAGAGCGTCTCGAGTATGAGGCTCGGTGCCGGGATCAGGTAGTGCGGGACCTCGTTGTAGCGCACGAGGAATTCCCAGAGCCCCAGCGCGCAGAGCAGCGCGGCGCAGGGCATGAGGATCTGCATCCGGCGCTCGCGGCGGGCGGCGCGCAGCGCGGGGTCTTCCGAGGCGGGGGCGCTCTGCGGGGCCATGGTCACGGGGTCAGTGGTTGAGGTCGACATCGTCCATGGTCCCTTCGAGTGCATCCGACACGAGACGGCAGGTCTCGGCGTATTCAGGCGTGGTGCGGTAGTGTTCGTCGCGGGTGGTGGCATCGGGCAGCGCGATGTCATGCACCACCCGGCCCGGGCGCGGTGCCATGACCACGACGCGGCTCGACAGGTAGACGCTCTCGAACACCGAGTGGGTGACGAAGATCACCGTCAGCCCGTTGCGCCGCCAGAGGTTCAGCACGTCGTTGTTCAGCTTGAAGCGAGTCATCTCGTCGAGCGCCGCGAAGGGCTCGTCCATCAGCAGCAGCTTGGGCTTTGTCACCATGGCGCGGGCGATCGAGACCCGCATCTTCATGCCGCCCGACAGCTCGCGCGGGTAGCTGCCGCCAAACTTGGCAAGACCCACCATCTCGAGCGCCTCGGTCACCTGCGGCTCGGCCTGCTTGCGGTTCAGCCCGCGCAACTTCAGCGGCAGGTAGACATTGTCGAACACCGTAGCCCAGGGCATCAGCGTCGGCTCCTGGAAGACGAAGCTGACGTCACCGCCGTGCACGCCCCCCGAGGTGCCCGCACCGCCCGGCGCGTGGCCGTTGACGGTGATCTGACCCGACGAGGGCGCCAGAAGCCCCGAGATCATCCGCAGCGCCGTCGACTTGCCACAGCCCGAGGGGCCGAGCAGGCTGACGAACTCGCCCTGCCGAATGGTGAGATCCATGTCCTGCAGCGCCAGCGTTCCATTGTCGAAGCGCTTGAAGACGTGGGACATCTCGATCTGCGCAGCGCCCTGCACAGAGGCGTGTGCTGTGGTGTCGAGGGGCATGGGCGGGCTCCTTACCAGTCGGGTTGCGTGTCGAGCCGCGACAGCGGTGCGCGGTCGATCTCGTCGAAGATGTCGAGGAGCCGGGCGACCGCGTGATCGAGCGTCGTCGCGCCCTTCTCGGCGCTGGCCAGATGGGCTTCGCCGCAGGCCCCGGCGCTGCTGAGATCCTGCGTCAGCCATGCGGGTTTTGCGGGGCCGGGCAGCGCGATCGAGGGGGTGTCCCGTGCCCAGATCTCGGCCTGCGAGGGAAAGTCGCGGGCCTCGGACATGTCGACGTTGCCGGGATCGAGCGCCAGCATCACCGAGGTTTCCATGTCGCCGGCGTGGATGCCATGGCGCAATTCGCGCTCCGAGAAGACCCCCTCGGGCATCCCGGCGGCGAACCAGCTCAGGGCAAAGGCCATCATCTTGTGTTTCTCGCGCAGTTCCCGGGCAACGATGTCCATGGCCGGGATATTGCCGCCATGGCCGTTGAGCAGGACGATCTTGCGCACGCCCGAGCGCGCCACGCAGGCGCCGATCTCGGTCCAGACCCGCAGCAGCGTCTCGGCCGAAAGCGTCAGGCTGCCCGGATAGGCGCTGTGCTCGTTGCTCTTGGTCACCGCCTGTGTCGGCAGGAAGACCACCGGGCTGTGATCGGGCAGCGCGCCCGCAAGACGCGAGACCACACCCTCGACCGAGGCTGTGTCGACGGACATCGGCAGATGCGGGCCGTGCTGTTCGATGGCGCCGAGCGGCAGCACCGCGATCAGCTTCTCGCGGTCAAGCGCGGCAAACTCCCTGCTGCTGTAGTCCGCCCAGTATCGTTTCATGCCCTGCTCCTTCGACAGCCCTCGCCGCACCACGGCGATTTGCGGTCTCATAGCGAATGATCAAACCATTTGGTATGAAAACGTCGGATCGGGCAAGAGAACCTAGGGTTTGCCTTGGATTTCACCGAAATAGTGCCTTCGAATTGTGCATTTTTCCGGGGCGTGTCTAGAGAACGCCGGCGAACCGAGCACACATCCGGCAGGAAATAGGGCCCCGGGCGATTCGTCCGACGCGGCGTCGTGAATGCCGGGCGACTTGCTTGACTAAATTAGTTGGTTTTCCTAGAAGTCCAAATTGACCGGCGTTTCGCTCCGGCGCCCGCCGCGTCTTTCCTGCCCAATGTCCCCGCCGGCACCCGGGTGCGCCACGTCCCGCGGCCGCGCCTACCCGCCTGACCGACGCGAGCCGCCATGACCTTCATGCCCCGCATGACATCGCAGACCCGAGCCATCAGCCCCACGCGCCCGCTGCGCTGGCGGCGCTGGGGCGCCGCCATCGCCGACGTCTGGCATGTGCATGGCGAGGCGGGCGCGGGCGGCTTCTACCGCTCGCCCGACCCCCGTCTGGTGGTGTTCCTCGGCGCGCAAGCCGGGGCGCTGCGGCTGCGCACCAGCCCGCACGGGGCATGGTTGGAGGGGATCGGCGCCTTCTATATCCCCGCCGGCATGCCGCTCTGGAGCGCCCTGCCCGAAGAGCGGGACTATGCCCATCTCGACTTTCACCTCGAGGCCGGACCGCTGGCGCAGCGGTTGCGTGCCGCGGGCGGCGCGCAGCGGATGGACGAGGCGCATTTCCTCGCTGCCGAGAACCGCACCCAGCCGCTCGCCGCGCTTCTGGCCGAAGAGGTGCAGAACCCGTCCCGCCCCGACATCATGCTCGACGGGCTGCTCTCGGCGCTGCTCTGCGAGGTGCTCGACCTTGGTGCGACCGTGGCGGAGCCGCGCCGCGGCGGTCTGCCGCCGCATGTGATCCGAGATCTGCGCAGCCATGCCCTCTCGGCGCTGCATCGGCGGATCGAGGTGGCCGAACTGGCTGAGTTGGCGGGCCTCTCGGAAAGCTGGCTCACCCGGGCCTTCAAGCAGAGCCTCGGAACCACGCCGCAGCGCTGGCTGACCCAGCTTCGGGTCGAGACGGCGATGGGGTTGATGACCGACACGCCGATGGGGCTCGCCGAGATCGCCGCCGCCGTGGGTTTCGCCGACCAGGCGCATCTCACGCGCGCCTTCCGCGCCGCGCAGGGAGAGACCCCCGCCGCCTGGCGAAAAGTCAGAACGCGCGCGATTTCTTCAAACCACGGCAGTCTCGTTCAAGCGCGGCCCTAAATCCCGAGATAAATACTCGGACAAAATCCGCATCCTGGAACGTGACATGACAAGTACCCTCCGCCTGCCTCTTCTCGCCAGCGCCAGCCTGCTCGCCCTCGCCGGGGCCGCACAGGCGCAATCCACCGCAGATCTCTTTGACCTGGGCGAGCTCGTGCTCGAGGGCGGTTACAATCCGTCGGACCCGGTGCCGGGATATGTGGCCACCACGGCGCAGACCGCCACCAAGACCGGCACGCCGATCCTCGAGACGCCGCAGTCGATCTCGGTGATCACCGGCGAGCAGATCGAGGACCAGGGCGCGACCACGCTCGGCGACACGCTCGGCTACACCGCCGGCGTCACCGCGCAGCCCTACGGCACCGACCCGCGCTTCGACGCGCCGACGATCCGCGGCTTCAACGGCGGCAACGCCCAGTATCTCAACGGCCTGCGCCTGCTGCGGGAACGCGGCGCGCCGTCGTTCGAGGTCTACTCGCTGGAACGTGTCGAGGTGCTGAAGGGCCCGGCGTCGGTGCTCTACGGCGCGGGGATCCCGGGCGGCGTGATCAACCAGATCCAGAAGCGCGCCCAGTTCCTCAGCTTCGGCGAGCTCGGCGTCGGCGCCGGTGACCCCAAGGCGACCGAGGGCTTCATCGACTACAACCACGCCTTCAGCGACACCTTCGCAGCCCGCGTCACCGCCGTGGCGCGCGACAGCGAGGAAGACGTGGAGGAGCTCGAGAACAGCCGCCGCTACCTCGGCCTCGCCACCCGCTGGCAGCCGACCGCGCAGACCTCGCTACAAGTCCTCGGCGCCTGGCAGAAGGACAGCCCGATCACCCCCGCCGGTGTGCCCCATGACCTGCTCGGCGCGGCCGACGACGAGGACCTGCGCGACTTCTACGCCGGCGATCCCAGCGATGACGAGAGCGATCGCGAGATGCTCAACCTCGGCTTCGAGCTGAGCCATGAGCTGAGCCGCGACTGGTCGGTGGACGCGAACTTCCGCTACCAGAAATTCGACTGGGACTATACCGGCTTCTACGTCAACAACCCGGTGAGCGACGGCGATACCATCACCCGCGGCGCCAATGGCACGAGCGAAGCGAGCTTCTCGCAGAACCTCGACCTGCGGCTCAACGGTCAGCTCGACACCGGCGCGGTGAACCACCGGCTGGTGCTGGGCCTCGACATGCGCCGCTACGGCATCGACGAGACCACCGACTTCCTCAACGCCGATGCGATCAGCTTCTCGAACCCCTCCTACGGCGGCGCGAACCTGAGCGCCCCGTGGTACTCCGAGACCAATGACCTGACGCTCGAGCAGGTCGGCCTCTACCTGCAGGACGAGCTCGCTTTCGGCAACTGGCGCGCCTCGCTGGCGCTGCGCCATGACTGGGCCAGCCAGACCGGCACCGCCTCGACCTGGATGGACTGGGCAGGCGCCATCTACGAGAGCAACACCGACATCGACCAGGACGACGAGGCGACCACCGGGCGTGCCGGTCTGAGCTACGTCTACGTCAATGGTCTCGCACCCTACCTGAGCTACACCACCTCTTTCGATCCCGAGATCGGCGTCGACAACAGCGGCACCCCCTTCGAGGCGACCGAGGGCAAACAGTGGGAAGCCGGGGTGAAATACCAGCCGCTCGGCTTCAACGGCTTCTTCAGTGCGGCGATCTATGACCTGCGGCAGACCAACGTGAAGACCCCGGTCACCGACGACAGCGGCATCGGCGACGAGCGGCAGGTCGGCGAGGTGCACTCGCAGGGTCTGGAATTGGAAGCCTCGGTCGACCTCGACAGCGGCTGGAACCTGCGCGGCGCCTATGCCTGGAACCGCGCCGAACAGGAGGGCGGCGACTATGATGGCTTCGACATGCCGAACGCGCCGCTGCACAACGCCAGCCTCTGGGCGAACTACAGCTTTGCCGCTGGCTCGGCGCTGGACGGGCTCACCCTCGGCGGGGGCGCGCGCTACATCGGCGAACGCTACGGCGACGCGGCCAACCTCTACCACATGGACGACGTGACCCTTCTGGACCTGCAGGCCTCTTATGCGGTGACCGACGACATGCAGGTCTCGGTCAACGTCAGCAACCTCACCGACGAGGCCTATGTGGCCAACTGCGGCTCCTTCGGCTGCTACTATGGTGACGGTCGCACGGTTCAGGCCCGCCTGACCTACAAGTGGTGATCCGTTTCGCCTGACAAGCCGGGGCGCCGCGTCTATGGATGCGGGGCCCCTTTCTGCCTTTGCCCGGCAGGACCGCGCCACGACCCCTAGGAGACAGCCAGATGCTGCGCCAGTTCTTCGCCTACTACCGCCCGCACATGCGGCTCTTCTGGCTCGACTTCGGGTCGGCCGTGATCTCGGGACTGCTCGAGCTGGCTTTCCCGCTAGCCATCGCCGGATTCATCGACCACCTGCTTCCCGGCGGTGACTGGACGCTGACACTGCTCGCCGCTGTCGGGCTGGTTGTTGTCTATCTGATCAACGCGGGGCTGATGATCGTGGTCACCTACTGGGGCCACAAGCTTGGTATCAACATCGAGACCGAGATGCGCAGCAAGGCCTTCGCGCATCTCACCAAACTGAGCTGGGGGTGGTTCGACCGCGCCGAGACCGGCAAGCTCGTGGCCCGGGTCACCCGCGACCTCGAAGAGATCGGCGAGGTCGCCCACCACGGCCCCGAGGATCTGTTCATCGCCATCATGACCTTTGCCGGGGCCTTTGGTCTCATGGCCTGGATCCACCTGCCGCTGGCGCTGATGACGCTGGTGATCGTGCCGGTCATGGTCTGGCTGATCGCCGTCTACGGCGGGCGGATGACCCAGACCTGGCAGGCCATCTACAGCCGTGTCGGCGCCTTCAACGTGCGGCTCGAGGAAAGCCTCGGCGGCATCCGCGTGGTGCAGGCCTTTTCCAACGAGCCGCACGAGCGCGCGCTCTTCGAGCAGGACAACCGCCGCTACCGCGAGACCAAGCTCGACGCCTACCGCATCCTCGCCAAGCTCACCGCGCTGCATTACAGCGGCATGCGCATGGTGCAGGTGGTGGTCATGGTGGCCGGCGCGGGCTTCGTCTTCAACGGCACGCTGTCCGAAGGCGGCTTCGTCGGCTTCCTGCTGCTGGTCAACGTCTTCTTCCGCCCGCTCGAGAAGATCGCCGCGGTGATGGAGACCTACCCGCGCGGTATCGCCGGCTTCCGCCGCTACACCGAACTTCTGGCCACCGAGGCCGACATCACCGACGCGCCGGGCGCCATCGAGGCCCCGAGGTTTCGCGGCGAAATCACCTTCGCCCGGGTCAGCTTTGCCTATGACGGGGCGCGCGGGGTGCTGCACGAGGTCTCGCTCGACATCCGCCCGGGCGAAACGGTGGCGCTCGTCGGCCCCTCGGGTGCGGGCAAGTCGAGCCTGATGGCGCTGCTGCCGCGTTTCTACGAGCCCACCGGCGGCGAAATCCGCATCGACGGGGTGCCGATCCACAAGATGACCCTCGCCTCGCTGCGCAGCCAGATCGGGCTGGTGTCGCAGGACGTCTTCCTTTTCGGCGGGACGCTGCGCGACAATATCGCCTATGGCAAGCTCGGCGCCACCGAAGAGGAAATTCGTGCCGCCGTCGCCCACGCGCAGCTTGCCCCGCTGGTCGAGACCCTGCCAGAGGGGCTCGACACGGTGGTCGGCGAGCGCGGCGTGATGCTTTCGGGCGGGCAGCGGCAACGTGTGGCGATTGCACGCGTGTTCCTCAAGAACCCGCCGATCCTGCTTCTCGACGAGGCGACCTCGGCGCTCGACCGGACCACCGAGCGCGAGGTGCAGGCGGCGCTGTCGCGCTTGGCAGTGGGACGCACAACGCTGGTCATCGCCCACCGGCTCAACACCGTGCGCGACGCCGACCACATCGTGGTGCTGGAACAGGGCCGCGTGGTCGAGCGCGGCAGCCACGACGCGCTGATCGAGGCCAAGGCCGCCTACTACGAGCTCGCGAGCTGAGCCCGCTCCGATCCCGCCAGACATGAGAACGCCGGCCCAAAGACGAGGGCCGGCGCTTTCACCCGGGAAAACCGATCAGAGACGGATGTCGTCGAGCCGCTGATCGCCCGGCAGCTTGGAGCGTTCGAGGATGATCTGCGAGATCGCCCGCGCCCGCACCGGGTTCAGCGCGGCCATGATCGGCGCCGCGTCGCGCTCGTTCATCGTGCCGAGAACCATGACCGAAACCTCGATGTCGAGATCGTCCATGATGGTCGCCGCATCCTTGGGCTTCATGTTCCGGTAGAGCGCCACCAGCCGGTCCACGTCGGAAGTGTGCGCCGCCTTGACCTTCTCCAGCAACCCGTCGAGCTCGACCTTCAGATCCGCGAGCCGCTGCTGCTCGATCTCGAGCGTCTCGCGCGCCAGCTCGATTTCGGCCTCGCGCTGCGCGTAGCGGTCCTTCTGCGCCAGCAGCAGCTCGCGCTCGGCGCGGATCGAGGCCAGCAGCTCTTCGGGTCCGCCTTCGCAGAGCATTGCCGGATCCGCCGCCGCCGCCGTGGCCGCAGCCGGCACAGCGTCCGGCTCGCCGCTGGCGGCCGCGGAAGCGGCACCGACGAACATCGTCTGCTCGGCTTGCGGCGGCTCGGCGACCGAGGCCAGCTTGGGTTCGTTGGCAAGGGTCACGCCGATCTTGCCGATCACGGCGACCGCAAGACCCACGAGCAGGAAGGTGATCGGGCGCATCCGGCTCACGCCTCCCGGTTGCGCACGGTTTCGAAGAAGCCGCGCACCAGCTCGGACTTACCCGACACAGAGGCGGTGCCGGTCGGCCGGTTCGGCCGCTCGCGCGAGGTGCGGAACGACGGCGCCTCGCCACGGGCGGCGTCGCTGCGGCTGACTTCGGGCTCGCGCTGGCGGCGGCCACGACTGTCCGCAGCCTGCTCACCGGCGGCCCGCAGCGCGGAGACCGCGCTTTCGGACTTGTCCACCGCGGCAGAGAAGCTGCCGATCATCGGCTCGAGCTCGCGCAGCGCCGCCATCAGCACGCGCACGCGGCGATCCACCACCCAGGCGTAGGTGAGCGTGCCGACGAGGAGCACCAGTATGGCCATGTCAATCAAGAAGGACATTGGGCAATTCCTCTTCTTCGTACAGTTTTTCCGAGACCTTCAGCGCGATCTTGCCGTTCTTGCGCCGGCCGACCTCGGCGCGGGCAATGGTCTTGCCGGTCACGCAGATGGTCACCGGATCATCCACCTGCATGCCGAGGTCGAGGATCTGTCCCGGCATCCAGGACAGCACCTCGCGCAGGCTCAGGTTGGTTTCCCCCAGCACCGCGGCGACCGGGATATTGGTCGTTCCGAGCTTCTCGGTCAGCTTCATACGCCAGCCGGTGTCGCCGCCCAGCTGGCCGCCGGTGAACTGCTGCGACAGCACGTCGCCCACCGCGTCGAGCGCCGTGGTCGGCAACAGGAAGACCATCTCGCCGACCCGATCCTCGATGTTGATCCGCAGCACCGCGCGTGCGCAAGAACTGGTCGGCGGCCCGAGCATCAGCGCCTTGGGGTTGGTTTCGAGATGGCCGATCTCGAAGCGGACCGGCGTCACCTTCTCGAAAGCCGCCGACAGCTCCGCGAGCGTGCGCTCGCAGAACGCCTTGCCGATCCGCTTCTCGATGCCGGTGAAGGTGCGCGGGCTGCGCGGGCTCTCTGGCACTGTGCGGCCCCCGAAGGTGATCTCGAGGATCGAGTAGAGCAGCTCCGGGCGCAGCGCGGCGGCGATGGTGCCGCCCCATTCCACCGCCTCGGTGACGCCGATCAGCGCGGGCTCGGGCAGCGAGTCGATGGCGTCCTGGCATGTCAGGTAATCCATCTTGGCCAAGGTCACGTCGACCACCGCCCCGAGGTAGGTCTTCAGCGCCTGCGAGAGCGATAGCGCGAACCGGTCGAACACCACCTCGAGCATCGGCAGGCGCGCGTAGGAGCGCTTGGCACGCTCGACGATCAGCTCCTCGACGGCGCGGGTGTCGATCACGAATTGGCTCTGCTCGTTCATTGGATGATCAGGTCCGCGATGAGAAATTCCCGGGGCGCCTCGCTGTCGGTGATCGCGCGGGCGCGGCGCAGCAACTCAGCCTTGAGCCGGGCGATGCCGATCGAACCCTGCAGATCGCTCTCGTTGAGCTGCCGCAGGTAGTCCTGAAAGCTGTCGCGCATGAACAGCTGGCGGGTTTCGATCGTCGCTGCCCCGGCGATGCTGTTGTCGTAGACCAGCGCCAGGTTCAGCTTGAGAAAGCGCGAGGTCTGCCGCCCGGTGGCCGTGGTGGCGGTGATGTTGACGATGATCTCCTGGAACGGCAGCACGATGATGTTCTCGGGCTGCTTGGGCATGTCCATCAGCTGCGTATAGCTGGAGGCCCCGGAACCAGACGCTGAGGCTGCACCTTGCCCCGACGCATCCGTATGCGCCGACGAGCTGCTCTCCGGCGCTTTTGTGCCGCCGATCAGCGCCCCCAGCCGGGCTGGCCCCGCTGCGGCGACAAGCCCCGCCAGAAGCGCCACGACACAGGCCAACGCGATTGCGAGCGCGATGACCAGCCCCCCTTTCCGGGAGCCGTCGGATGTGGTTTCCGTCGTCGTCGCGTCAGCCATGAACCGTCTTTGAAAGTGGTATCTAATCTTGATTTACTATGCGTGGAATCTTCGCCGCAAGCAAGCAGAACTTCCGGTATAGTTCTTGATGAGCAAGAACAGTTGTGTTTATTCTTGCGGTGAGCGACACGATAGGGCGCAGGACACGTGCAGGCGATACTGGAAAATCTAAAATCGCTGGGATGGCGGCGACTCTCGGTCCTCGGAGGCACCGGGCTTGCCCTTGTTCTGGCGGTATTTTTCGGACTTTCCGTGATCACCACGCCGGATTACGTCTCGCTCTACCGCGATCTGAATCCGGCCGATGCCGCCCGTATCGTCGACTCGCTCGAAGCCGCCGGGATCCGCAGCCGCACCGACACCGCCGGCACTGCAGTCAGCGTGCCCGCCGAGGACATGGCCCGCGCCCGCATGGAGCTCGCCTCGCTCGGCCTGCCCAGCGAAGGCACACCGGGCTGGGAGCTCTTTGACGAGCAGAGCGGGCTTGGCATGAACAGTTTCATGCAGCGGGTGAACCGGATGCGCGCCATGGAGGGCGAACTGGCGCGCTCGATCCAGACCATCGACGGGGTCGAGGCGGCGCGGGTCCACCTGGTGCTGCCCGAGCGCGAGCCCTTCTCGCGCGAGCGGCCGAAACCCTCGGCCTCGGTCATCGTGCGCGGCTCGCGCCAGATCGGGATGAAGCAGGCCCATGCGATTCGCTCTCTGGTTGCGTCAGCGGTGCCCGATCTCGCCCCGGCGCAGGTGACGGTGCTCTCGGCCTCGGGCGAGACGATCCTGGCCGACGACGGCGAGGCGGGCAGCGAGGCCTCGCTGCAATCGGCCCGCGCCCAGATCGAGGACCGGCTCAGTCAGCGCATCACGCAGATCCTCTCGGCCCGTGTCGGCGCGGGGAACGCGCGGGTGACGGTGAGCGTCGATCTGTCGAGCGAGCGGCAGGTGGTGCGCGAGCAGAGCTACGATCCCGACCAGCGGGTGGTGCGCTCGACCGAGACCCGCGAGGAAACCACACAGGATCAACGCGCAGCCAGCGGCGAGGTCGGCGTGGCCGACGACGTGCCAGCGGCACTGGCCGACGCGGTGCCCGGCAGCAACACCAACAGCTCGAACACCAGCAACGAGATCGTCAACTACGAGATCGGCGGCAAGCAGGTCGAGACAGTGCGCGAGCCCGGAGACGTAGAGCGCATGTCGGTGGCGGTGCTGATCAACGGGATCTACAACGTCCAGCCCGACGGCTCGGTGGAATACGAGGAACGCAGCGCCGAGGAAATCGCGCGGCTGCAGGCGCTGGTGCAAAGCGCCATGGGCTTCGACGAGAACCGCGGCGACACGCTCGAGGTGGTGAGCCTGCGGTTCATGGATTACTCCATGGACGTCGGCGAGCCGGTATCCCGCAGCTTCGCGCAGGTCATTACCGACAACCTCGGAACCATCCTGCGCGGGCTCTTCGCGCTGGGTCTGGTCGCGGCGGTGCTGGCGTTCGGCGTTCGCCCGGCACTACTGCGTCTGATGGAGGCGAACAGGCCCGCTACCGGAGAAGGCCCCGGCGGGCTGCCCGCGCCCGAAGCAGCCGCCCTGCCCGGTGCCAAGACGCCCCCCGGCCTTCCCGGCCAGCCCAACGCACCCCCGATCCAGGCCCTGCGCGAAGAGCAGGTCCACAGCGGCACGGTGCTCGACCCGCTGCCCGAGGGCAGTGCCGAGATGGTCTCCTTCGCCTCGGTGCAGGGCGGCGTACAGCGCGGCTGGATCAACACGGTCGGCCAGCTGATCGAGGATGAGCCCGAGGACGCGATCAAGGTGCTGAAAGGCTGGCTGGCAGAGGGGACCGCGACATGAGTTTCATCTTCGACCGCAACTTCGATGCCGAGGCCGAGGCGCAGCGCCGCGGCGAGCAAGCCAAGGTCGGCGCGATCTATACCCGCGCGGAGTTCGATGCGGCGGTGGCCAAGGCGCAGGCCGAAGGCTTCGAGGCCGGGCTGGCGCAGGGCCGTGACGAGGCCGCGAGCGCCGCACAGCAGAGCACGAGCGCACGTCAGGTGACCGCCGTCGAGGCCATCGCGCCCGCGCTCCATGCGCTGTTTGCCGACGCCGACCATCACCACGCGGTGCTCGAGTCGCAAATGGTGGGCTTTGCGCTTTCGGTGTTGCGGCAGGTCGCCCCGGCGGCGAGCGCCGCGCTGGCCGACCAGGAGGCGCTGCAGGAGGCCCGCTGCGCGGTGCGCATGGCGCTCGGCGCCGCGGAGCTGAAATTCCACTTCGCCCCCGAGGTCACGGAAAGCTGCGCCGCCGAGATTCAGCGCGTCGCGCGGCACGCCGGTTTCGGCGGACGGATCGAGGTGAGCCCCGACCCCGCGCTGGCAACGGGCGATGTGCGTGCCGAATGGGACCACGGGGTGATGCACTACAGTTTCAATGACATCTGCCAGCGCATTCTCGGCGCGCTCGAGGACAGCAAGGCACGCATCGACGCAAGCGTCGGGCAGGATCAGGCAGGAGAATAAGACGTGACAGACGAGGCACAGACCGCAAAAGCGGAACCCGGAGGCGCCGCCGCGCCGAAGCCCGCCGATGGTGGGCAGGGCATCGACGCGATGCTGAACGTCGGGCTGAACGTGCAGATCGTGCTCGGGCAGACCCGCATGCCGATCGCGCAACTGCTGAAGCTCAGCCGGGGCTCGATCATCGAACTGGACAAGAGCATCGGCCAACCGGTCGAGGTGATGATCAACGAGCGGCTGGTGGCCCGGGGCGA
Organism: Salipiger sp. PrR003; assembly: GCF_010500785.1. Classification (NCBI taxonomy): domain Bacteria; kingdom Pseudomonadati; phylum Pseudomonadota; class Alphaproteobacteria; order Rhodobacterales; family Roseobacteraceae; genus Salipiger; species Salipiger sp. PrR003. The sequence continues at coordinate 134,729 of NZ_JAAGOV010000098.1, read as the reverse complement.
TCTCGTGCGCCTGCCCGACGAACGGCTCGGCGTCTCGCTCATCGAGATCGTCAAGGACTACGTCTCCGAAGAATGAGCCTCCGGTCCGGCCAGTGGGGAGTTGCACTCACCTGCCTGCTTCTGGCGGCGGGGGGGCTGCTTGTGGCCGCGGGCCCGGCCCATGCGCAGGCGGCCGGCTCTGACCTTCTGGGCGCGATCGGCGACGCATTGAGCTCCGCCCCCGCCGGATCGGACGAGCGCGCCTCGCTCTCGGGACGCATCCTTCAGCTCATCGCGGCGATGACGGTGCTGTCGCTGGCGCCGGGACTGCTCGTCATCATGACCAGCTTCACCCGCTTCGTGATCGTCTTCTCGATGCTGCGCTCGGCGCTCGGGCTCAACCAGACCCCGCCCAACATGGTGCTGACCTCCATGGCGCTGTTCATGACCTTCTTCGTCATGCAGCCGGTGTTCGAGGACGCCTGGGAGGGCGGCGTGCAGCCGCTGATGGAGAACTCGATCACCGAGGAACAGGCGCTCGCGCGCATCGGACAGCCGTTCAAGAGCTTCATGTATGCCAACACCCGGGAAAAGGACCTGAGCCTGTTCCACGACATCGCCGCGCGCAGCGACGCCGGCGGCGCCGAGGTCGAGCCCGGCCCCCTGCCCGCCTCCGCCGAGGCCGTGGGCTGGCGCGAGCTGGTTCCGGCGTTCATGATCTCGGAGCTGCGCAGGGCCTTCTCGATCGGCTTCCTGATCTACCTGCCCTTCCTGGTGATCGACCTGATCGTCGCATCGGTGCTGATGAGCGCGGGCATGATGATGCTGCCGCCGGTGCTGATCTCGCTGCCGTTCAAGGTCATCTTCTTCGTGCTCATCGACGGCTGGTACATGCTCGCCGGGAGCCTGATGGAAAGTTATCTGCCGCTCTCGGGAGCGGGCTGAAAGACATGATTGGAGCCGCCAGATGGCTGTAGCGAACGTTCAACGCACCACGACGAGCGATCCCGCCCCGCAGGCGCCGCGGCGCAAGCTCACCGGCCCGCAAAAAGCGGCGATCCTGTTTCTCTGCCTTGGTGAGAAGCGGGGCTCGGCGCTGATGCAGAAGCTCGACGACGACGAGATCCAGCGCGTCACCCGCGCCATGTCGGGCCTTGGCTCGATTGCGGCGCAGACGGTCGAGCAGGTGCTGGCGGATTTCGTCGAGGACATGACGAACGGCGGCGGCGTCGTCGGCTCCTTCGCGGTGGCCGAGAACCTGCTGCGCTCGCTGCTGCCTGGCGAGCAGGTCGAGGCCATCCTCAAGGACATCCGCGGTCCACTGAAGGAGCGCGACCTCTGGGCCCGGTTCAGCGGCCTGTCGGAGAACGTCATCGCCAACTACCTCAAGGGCGAGCACGAGCAGACCATCGCGGCGATCCTCACCAACGTGAAGACAGATGTGGTCGCCAAGGTGCTGCCGCTCTTGGGGCCGGAGAAGATGAACAGCGTCGTCGAGCGGATGATCCGCATGGAGGCCGTGCCGCACCACATGATGCGGCAGATCGAGGAATCGCTGCAGAGCGACATCATCAATGCCGGCGCGCAGCCCACCGCCGCCGAGCAGCACCAGCGCATGGCGGATCTGTTCAACAAGCTCGATCGCGGCGCCTTCGACGCCATGGCCCCCATTCTCGAGACCACGATCCCCGACGCATTCGCCTCGATCAAGGCGAAGATGTTCACCTTCGAGGACCTCGTGCGGCTCGAGCCGATGGACCTTGCGCGGATCATGCGCGGCGTGCCCGGCAACACGCTGCCCACCGCCCTGCGCGGCGCCAGCCAGGACGCGCGCGACGCCTTCCTCAACGCGCTGCCCGGTCGCTCGCGCGACATGCTGATCGAGGAGATGGAGAGCATGGGCCCCGTCCGCCGCCGCGACGTGAGCGCGGCGCAGGCGCTGATGCTCGACTATGCGCGCACGCTTGCCGATCAGGACCAGATCACCCTGCCGCTCGGCGACGACGACGACGAGATGTATTGACGACGGGAAGCCCGGGGCTCAGCGCGTCCTGTACCCGCTGAAGCCCTGGATCGCCTGGATATCGATGGTCACCGGCACGAAGCTGCCAGAGGCGCCGCTGGCGGCGCTGTTCATCAGCTGAATCGCGGCATTCGTGGAGCTGAAATCCGCAGTCGCGTCGGTGATCGCGACGTATTTCTGCACAAGGCTCTCGACATACTCCGGATCGCCCAGGCGGCCGATCTCGATGCGGCTGGCAATGAGCTCGGCCTGCTTGTCGATGTCCCCGCCCGCGATGGCATCGGGCAGCCCAAGCGCGGTGCGGGCGAACTCCGCAAGATCGCGATCCTTGAGCAGATCGAACACCGTCCTGACCTCGGCGGCCTTGCGGCGGAACTCGAGCACGGTGCCGAGCGCTTCGTTGTCCGCGGACTTGGCGTTGACGTAGGTGGTGTCGACATAGGCCGCCACGATCTGCGTCTTCCAGTCGTCGTCCGACGTATTGGGATTCGCCTTGCCGCCGTCGCTGAAACCCATGGCGTTGTAGAAGGTCTCGAAGCGGTCGTCGGTCAGCCGGTTGACCAGGGCGTCGCGGTCGTTGATGTCGCTCTGCAAGACCTTCTTCATCATGGCCTTGCCGAAGATCTGGTCCTCGAGGTCGTAGGCCTTCATCACGAAGCTGTAGAGTTGGTAGTCGCCGACGAGGTCGTCGACGCTCTCGACCTTCTCGATGTTCTCCATGAAGTAGTCGATGGCGCGCTTGTGCTCCGCCTCGTCCGGGATCATCGCGTGCTCCTTGTCCGCCGTCGCATCGACGATGCGAAGGGCGAGACCCGTGGAGAGGCCAGCAACGGAAATCATGTCGGGATCCTCGGCAATTCGTCAGGGGACGTGGGATCGAGGCCCGCCGGGCCAAGCACTTCGAGCTCGCGCTTCATCAGCGGCCGCAGCTCGCGCAGCGCGGTGAAATACTCGCCCATGCTGACGTTGTTGGCAGCTTCGAACACATGCCTGGCCAGTTGCGGCGTGAACACCGTGGCCAGCTTCGCCAGCTGCTGCTGCGCCGACTTGGTCAGCGCGTCGCGGCGGTCCGGGTAGATCAGCGCGGACTGGATGAGGAAGTAGGCCGCGCGCACGGGCGTGGCGGCGGCCTCGGGCTTCAGCAGGTCGGTCTCGCGGATGATGTCGGCACGGTTCTCGATGGTCAGCGTGGTCTTGCGCCCGCCGTTGCGCATCATGCAGCCGTTGACGACGATCCGTTCAAAGGGCTTGAGAGTAAGGTTGAGCGCCATCTTGTGCCATGCCTGTCGGGGCCGGGCGGGCAGCGGAGAGCCCGGCGAGAATGTTCCGGTTCACGTCGATCAGCGCCGGCAGGCCGGGGCCGCCGCCAAGGACCGTCGTGCTGGTGCGGTCGACCCAGAGCGAGATCGACAGAAGGTTGGCGCGCAGCGCCTCGGGGAGCGCGTTGCGCGAACTGGCGAGGTCGTCGCGCAGCTGCGACCAGAGCCGCTGGTTCTGCGCCAGCGCGTCACGCAGACCGTCCGAGAGCACCGCGATCCGCGCGGACTTCTCGGGGGAGGCCGCCCAGGCCTCGACGTGCTGCTGCAGGGCGCCGGTGACGCGGGCGAAGACGCGGGCCTCGATCTGGCGCGGGGACTCGCTTTCGCGGATCGTGCGTTGATATGCGGAGATGCTCATTGCCGTTCCTGCCTCTGCTCCCCCGACGTGCTGCGGGGTGACGGTAAGCCGGGCCCGGTTTGTCCGAGGCTCCGACGGAAAGGGGGCGCCGATGGCGCCCCCCACTTATGCCATCAGAAGATGTGCCGCTTCCAGCGCTATTAGCGGAAGAGCGACAGAATGTTCTGCGGTGCGGAGTTGGCGATCGACAGCGACTGCGTGGCCAGCTGCTGCTGGACCTGCAGCGCCTGCAGACGCGCCGCTTCCTCTTCCATGTCGGCATCGACCATGGCCGAAACACCGGTCGAGATGCGATCGGTCAGTTCGTTTAGGAACGATTGCTGCGTCTCAATCGCCTTTTCGGCAACACCAAGGCTGGTGGCCTGCTTGGTGATTGTGGTCAGCAGGCCCTCTGCGGCAGTCAGGTGATCTTCAATCGTTTCCGTGCCGGTACCATAGTCCTCAGCCGATACAGAAGCTGCGATGGCCTTCAGTGTCGCCGTGCCACCTGCAGCGTCGGTACCATCAGTCACAAGCAGTTCGAGGTCAATCATCGTGAACGATTGCTTCGTGGTTGAGAGGTCCGCGCCATCGCGACTGATCCCGGTCGTCACCGTCTTGTCGATCGACGTAGCGGTCGTTAGAGGAGTTCCGCCATTCAATTCTGTCGTACCAGCAGTGCTGATCAGGTTTTCACCGTTGAAAGAAGATTGACCAATGGTCGTTTCCATTTGAGCGACCAAGGCAGCCAATTCTTCACCAACGGCAGCCTGATCAACACCCTCTTCTTGCGCGAAAGCCAAGCGATCGACGAACTGCTGCGTCAGGTCCACAAGGGTTTCGGCGCCGAGGCGGGCCGTCGAGACCGAGCTCTTCGCCAGAGTCATGCCCTCGTTGATCGCGGAGTACATGCCGCTTTCCGAGTTCATGGTGGTCGAGATCTGGAAGTAGGACGCGTTGTCCTTGCCCGACTCGACCTTGAGGCCGGTCGAGATGCGGCCCTGCGTATCTTCAAGCTGCTTGTTGATGTTGCGCAGGGTCGACAGCGCGTTCATCGCGCTTGCATTGGTATTGATGGAAGACATTGTATCTGCTCCGATTTCTATCGTTGTGCTTCGCCTTTCTGGCGAAAACGGTCCTGCCGTGGGGTATCCGTATCACGAGAGATTGGAACCAGAGGTTAAAGAGAGGTTAACGCTAAACCGACTGATCGAAGCGTTGCGTCTGGGTAACGCATTGTGTCGGCTTTGTGCCATCCTTGCCATACACTCCCCGCAAACTCTGGCGCTCGCGGATCCGGTCGATCTCTTTGGCCACCGCGCCGGTCGCCTCGGTCATCCGGCGTAGCAGCGCCAGGTCGCCATGGATCAGCTCGCGCAGCTCCGACAGGCTCTGGCGCAGCTTCGCCGCCGCAGGATCCTCGCCGCCGAGCAGTGGCTCGGGGTCGGCAAAGGCGGCCTCGATCTCGGCGAGCAGCTCCTGCTTGCGGGGGAAAAGCTGCTCGACGCGCGCCAGTTCACCCTTGCCGATGGCGGCGATCTCCTCGCGCAGCAGGCGCGACAGGCGGTCGATCAGCGCATGGGCGCGGGGGCGGGTCATCTCGGTCATGTCTTGTCTCCACGGCGGGCGGCCCCATAGGCCGACATCGCCTGTTCCAGGTTGCGCGCGATGCCCGCACCGCCCTGCTCTGCCAGCTCCTTGCCGAAGGCCTCGGCGAGGAAATAGCGCCAATGCTCCTCGGCTTTGCCGCCGCCGAAATCGCCGAGATCCACTTCGCTCAGCATCTCGTTGACCATCTCGGTGAGGAACATCGCCTCGAATTCCTTGGCGGCGCTGGCCGGGGCGTCGGGCGCAACCCTCCCCGGCTGGGCGATCTGAGTGCCGGTGACCTGCAAGGCGGCCATGGAGGTCTTCACGTCCATCGAGTTTCTCCCCTAGATGATCTCGAGATCGGCATGCAGCGCGCCGGCAGCCTTGATCGCCTGCAGGATGGAAATCGTCTGCGTCGCGGTCAGCCCGATGGCGTTGAGCGCATCGACCAGCCGCTGCAGGCTGACGTCGGCGCCCTCGAGGATGGTGAAGTGGGTTTCCTGCTCGTCCACCGCCACGGTCGTGCGCGGCACGACGACGGTGGTGCCCCCGATGGTGATCGGCTCGGGCTGGCTGACCTCGGGATCCTCGCGCACCATGACCGTGAGCCCGCCCTGGCTGACCGCCACGCGGTCGATGCGCACGTCCTCGCCGATGACGATGGTGCCCGAGCGCGCGTCGATCACCACCTTGGCCACGGCATCGGGATCGACGCGGATGTTCTCGACGTCCGACAGGATGCCCGCCACGTCGCCCTTGCCCGCGCCATGCAGCGCGACCTCGACCGTGCCCGGATCGAGCGCGGTGGCGGTGTTGCTGCCCATGCGCTTGTTGATCGCCTCGGCCATGCGGGTCGCGGTGGTGAAATCGGGATTGCGCAGCGCGATGCGGATGGAGCTGAGCGAGGCGAGCGCGAATTCGACCTCGTTTTCGACCGTCGCGCCGTTCTCGATCCGCGCCACGGTCGGCACGCCCTCGACCACCGAGGCGGCCATGCCCTGCGCGGCGTAGCCTGCGACGGCGATCGGCCCCTGCGCCACGGCGTAAACCTCGCCATCGGCACCGGTCAGCGGAGTGACGATCAGCGTGCCGCCGCGCAGCGAGCTGGCATCCCCCAGAGAGGAGACCACCACGTCGATCGGCGAGCCGAGCCGAGCGAAGGGCGGCAGCATGGCGGTGACCATCACGGCGGCAGTGTTGCTGGTCTTGATCTGGTCGTCGGAGAGGTTGCCGACTCCGAGCCGCTCGAGCATCGCCTCGATGCTCTTCTCGGTGAAGGGGCTGTTGCGCAGGCTGTCGCCGGTGCCGTTGAGCCCGACCACGAGGCCATAGCCGACAAGCTGGTTTTCCCGCACGCCTTCGAAGTTCGCGATATCCTTGATCCGGACATCCGACGAGGCGGGAAGCGCCACGAAGAGCGCCAAGCTGGCGGCGACGAGACAGGCTGCGATACGCATGGGACTCCTGGGTGCGGTCCTGTGTTTCAAGAATTAAACATCGTATCGCCGATTTCTTCAACGACATTTTCCAAACTAATCATGCTATCCTTGTGTATTGCTTGACCTGACAAAAATTTGTCCTCATGATCCGCCTATCCATCATGGATAATCAGTGACGGCCGGCTATCGGGAGAGCCTTGTGCATATCTATCTTTACGAGCCACGTTCAAACTCCTTCAGCGGCCTGCTCTCCGAACTGGATGCGGCGCAATGGCAGACCGTGGCCGTGGGTGACGATTTCTTCGAGCGCGAACTCGGGCTGCTGAGCAGCGACGGCTACGCGGACCGGCCGGTGTTGCTGTCGGAGCAGCCGCGGACCGTCGAGCATATCTTCCGCCTGCGCAAGTCCGGCTGCCGCAACCCGATCCTTGTGCTGCGCGACCAGCGCGATCCCGAAGCGGCGATGGAAGCGCTGGATGCCGGCGCCGATGACGACATCGTCGGCCCGCTCACCGGTCCCGAACTGCGCGCGCGGGTAAATGCCATCACGCGGCGGTTCCACGGCCATGCGGCCGGATCGGTGCGGATCGGCGATATCACCGCCTATTTCGACGGCCGCGATCCCGACGTGGCCGGCACGCCCATGCGCCTGTCGCAGCGCGAGCTGGCGATCTTCCAGCAAATCGCGCTTGCGGCGCCCCGCGTGGTGTCGAAATCGGTGATCTACGACGCGGTCTACGGCATGGCCGAGGACCAGCCCTTCGACAAGGTGATCGACGTCTACATCTGCCGCATCCGCAAGAAGATCGAGGAAATGTCGCCTTCGGGCGATCCGCACATCCGCACGATCCGCGGGCGGGGCTACAAGCTGGCGCCCGGCGCCGAAGCCGAAACTGAAGCCGGAGCCGGCAAGAAGGCCGAGACGGCGCGCCTCAGCCTCGCCGACCGGTCACATGTAGTTCAGAAAGCTCAGCTGGGATAGGCGCGCTGTGACCGTGTAGCTGGCCTCGAGCTGGGTCTGCAGCAGGGTCACGTTGCTTGCCGCCTCGTAGGCATCGACGCCGTCGAGCTCCATAAGGCGCGTTTTGTAGAGCACTGCGCGGTCCGCGATTTTTTCGTTCTCGGTCTCGAGACGCGCCGCGACGGTGGAAACCTGCGTCTCGGTCTCCAGCAGACCTGTCACGCCGCCGGACAGCGCCTTCACGGCGGCGCCCATCCATGTGTTGTAGGCTTCGCCGTCGCCGATCTCCGCCGGATCCTGCGCGACCAGCAGGACCAGCCCCTTGACCACCTGCCGGAAGGCTTCGTCGTCCGCCTGCACGCCATAGGCAACGCTGACACCATCCCCGAGGTTGGCGCGCTGCCGGGCATTGCCGACCGAGCCATTGTAGAACAGCGACTGGTAGTTCGTGGCGGGATCAGCGGCGGTGTCTGAGAAAATCGCGTCGATCTCTGCCAGAACCGCATCCGCGTCGGCGGCGGAGTTGAGCCCTCCTGACAGCAGACCTGCCAGCACGCCTTCCGGAGACAGGCCGCTGTCCGATTGCGCCTGCCCCCAGGGCTGAAGAGCACTGGTGACATTCACGGTACCCGAGAAGAGGCTCATGCCCGAATAGGCTTGCGCCGAATGGCCGATCAGCGCGTCGAGCGCGGCCCTCGCGGCGATCTGCACACCGGTGACGCCGTTTGCCGAATGCTCGGAATTGGCCACCGCGAGATCGAGCGCCTCCTGCACCGACTCGCGCATGGAGCCGAGCGCCTCCGTGGTCATCTCGATCCGCGACAACGTGAGCGCATTGGCGGCCGACTGTGCCTCGTCGCGATCGAGCCGGGCGTTGAGGCTGAGCGCCTCGGTCGCGCCGAGCCCGATCGACTTGTAGATGTCGCTCTTGTAGCCGGTCGACAGCTCCTGTTCGGCGCGCGACAGCGCGTTCGACAGTTCCGCATTCTGGTTCCGGCGCAGCAGGCTCGAGTAGAGCGTGGAGGCACCTTTGCTGAGGTAGATCATGGCGGGCTCCGGGATCAGAAGCTGTCGAGCAGCGTGTCGAGCATGGACATGACCGTGGTCATGACCTGCGCATTGGCGGAATAGGCCTGCTCGATGGCGACGAGCTGCTGCAGCTCGTCATCGACGTTGACCCCCATGAAGCCGAGGCGGGTTTCCTGCACCGTCATCGCGGCCGCGGCACTGGTCTCGGCAGCACTCTCGGCTTTTGCGCGGGTGGTGTTCTGGCCCGAGATGAGCGCCGACATGTAGTCCGCGAGCGTGGCGGTGTCGCCAAGTCCAAGCGATCCGTCGAAGCTGGTCTTCGTTGCCATCCCGTCGATGAACGCATTGAGCTGGGTCGTCTCGTTGCTCTCGCCCTCGACCGTCGCCGACATGCCGTCGCGCAGGCGCCAGGCCGCGCCGCCCTCGTCGGGAACAACGGCACTGTTCACCGCGATCCGCGCGGCAAGCCCGGCGGTCACGGGGACGCTCAACGCGGCCCCCGCATCGGTGAACAGCCCCGGCTCACCGGGCGCCAGAGAGGCATCGGCGCTTTCGAAGACGTCTATCAGGGCACGCGCCACCTCGTCGAGCTGCGCGCTCATCTCGGGGATCGTGTCGTTGTAGAGGGTGACTTGACCCGCGAGCGAGCCCTCGGCGATGCCGCGCACCCCGGCAACGCCGGGCGTGATGTCGACGCCGCCCGCGCTCAGCACGCCGGTCTGCGCGTCGAAGTTGATCGACTGGGCCGCCTCTCCCTGAAGCAGCGCGGTGCCGCCGGTGGTGAAGATCTCCATCCGCCCCTTGGCATCGGTGCGCATGGTGAAATCCATCTTCTCCGCAAGCCCGTCGAGCGCCGCGGTGATCTTGTCCCCCACCGTCAGCGTCTGGCCCTCGCTGAGCTTGCCGCTGGAGAGCTGCGCGTTCATCTCGGCCAGGTCGGCCAGCGTCGCGTTCACGCTGACGATGTCGTTCTGCGCCGAGGACAACGCCTGCGCCCGCGCGTCCACAAGCGCGCCCGAGGCGGCGTTCAGGGACTGCGCAAGTTCCTGCGCCTCGCCCACCGCGACGAGCTGCAACGAGCTGTCCGCGGGGCTCGCCGCCATCAGCCCGAAGCTGTTCTGCAGGTCGGTGAGCCGGGTGAGCAGCGTGACGTCGGACTCGGTGTTGCCCAGTTGCGATGCGTAGAGCGACAGGCCCGTCGCGATCGCGTCCTGGGTTGCGGTGCGCGAGACCTCGAGCCGGTACATGCTGTCGAGCGAGGTATTCACCGCCTGGGTGATCTCGCTAATCGTGACGCCACCCTGATTGCCCGACACGATGGTCGGATCGCGCCGCGAATAAGAGGCGTTGTTGGCATTGGCGATGTTGTTCGAGGTCGTCTGCGCCCAGCGGGAGGTGACGCTCATCCCGCTGCGTGCCGCGTTGAGGGCCGCGGAAAGGCTCATGGTGCGATCCTATATGCCAAGTCTGTCACCCGGTTCCGCCCGGGGCTCAGCGCTTGAGATTGACGGTTTCGTTCAGCATCTCGTCGGCGGTCGTGATGATCTTCGCGTTCGAGGAATAGGCGCGCTGACGCTGGATGAGGCTGGTGAGTTCCTGCGCGATGTCGACGTTCGAGCCCTCGATTCCGCCCGAGGTGAGCGAGCCGGTCTCGCCGGTGCCCGACGCACCGAGATAGAAATCGCCGGACTCGCCCGACACCTGGAAGGTCGAGTTGTTCGAGGTCGCAAGCCCGTTGGCGTTGGCGAAGGTTGCCAGCGGCACCGAGTAGAGCGGCTTGCGGGTGCCGTTGTCGAAGATGCCCCAAACGTCGCCGGATTCGTCGAATTCGACGCTGGTCAGCACGCCGCTCTCGCTGCCGTCGGCATCGACCTTCATCGGCGTGTAATCCCCGGCGAACTGGGTCAGCCCGTCGAAGGCGCCAGGCGCGCCAAGCGACATGGTAATGGTCTGCGGCGTGGTGCCATTGTTGATCGTCAGGCTCACCTCACCGGTGGCCGCATCGAAGGCGAAGCCCGCGGGCGCCGTCGCCAGCGAGGTCACGTTGGTGTAGCTCGCCGGCGAACCCGCATTGGGGCCGCTGTTGTTGAAGGTCATCGTGACGCTGCCGTAGTCACCGCCGGGGCCCGAGATGGTGACGTCCCAGGTGTCATCGGCGGCGGTTGGCTGGAAGGAGAGCGTCAGCCGGTCCGCCTCGCCGAGATCGTTGTAGAACTCGACCGAGGTGGTAAACGCGCTCCCCGGCGTGGCGAGGCCCGTCTCCTGCGAGGGCAGCGTGCCGCTGATCCCGATGGTGCCCGTGGCCGAGCCGTTGATCGACTGGCTGGCGACGTTGATCGGCTCGAGATCGGCAAAGCTGGACCGGTCCACCGCGCCAAGCTCGCCATCGGCACCATAGGCAAAGCCCATCAGGTAAAGCCCGGCGCCATTCACCAGGTTGCCGTTCTCATCCGGCGCGAAGCTGCCGTCGCGGGTAAACATGTTGCCCGTCGTATAGCCCGCGTCGATGTTCGAGTTGACCACGAAGAAGCCGCTGCCGTTGATCGTCAGGTTCGACGCGACCGAGGTTTCCTGAAAGGTCCCCTCGGTGGTGTTCGAATGGGTGATCGTCGTCGCCACACCGGCAGAGGTGCTGGCGGTGGCGGCGGTCGAGCCCGAGGTGATCATTTGCGCGAAGCTGCGGCGATAGCCTGCCGTATCCGCGTTCGCAATATTGTTGGAAATGCGTTCAACCGCATTGGAGTTCGCCGTGAGGCCGCTGACCCCGGCCGCCATCGCGCTGGAAATGCTCATGTCCGTCTCGCCCTGTTGGTCGCAGTTGAACTTTTACTGACTGGTCACATAGGCGAACCAGGTTTCACCATGGTTAAATCCGCCTTTACTTGTATTAATTTCAGCGGAAGTCCGCTGAATCTTGCCTGATCTTGCGAGGTGCTTAAATCCCTCGATCAATTGAGGTTCCCCGTCTCCGGCAGGCTGTCGAGCGTCTGCTGCGCCTTGTCGATCCGCGCTCGCGCGGTTTCCTCGCGCAGCGGCAGCAGCGCCGGCGCCGGCTCGGTCAACCCGCGCGCGATCTCGGCCCAGCCCGGCAGTTCGGTCAGGCTTGGAAAGGTTTCGGCAAGCTCGGCTGCCCGGGCATTGTCGCCACTGCGGTGCGCGGCCAGCAGGTAGCGGATCGCGTCCGGCAGCGGCAGCGCACTGCCCTCGCGCGCATGCAGCCTCCCGTAGGCCGTGGCCGCCGGAGCCCAGTCCCCCCGCTCAAAACGCGCCAGCGCCCGCAGGCGCAGGATCTGCGTGGTTTCACCCCGCTCGTCCGTGTCGGCCAGCAGCTCGGCACTCTGTCCCGTCTCATCGAAGTAGCGGGCCGAAACCAGATCGAAACGCCGTTTCAGATCCGGATCGGACAACGTGATCGGCTGCAGGAGCAGCGTGCCCAGAGCCTCGAACTGGCCGCCCGCCAGCAACGTCTCGGCTTCCTTCACCTTGAGGCGCGCCAATTGCCCCTCTTCCGCGGTGGTGATGCCCAGGTCCTGTGCCGCCGTGAGGTAGTCGTGGGTGGTGGCATATTCTTCGGCGGCAACCTTGGTTGCTCCGGCTTTTCGGAAGGTGTCGGCAAACATCTCCGAGGCCAGCGCGAAACCCTGCGTGAAGCGGAAGTAGCGCGAAATGCGCGTGTGATCCGCCATGAAGTCGCCGAGGGAGATCTCTCCCTCCGAGCCCTTGCGATAGAGGTCTTCTATCAGCGCCCGCGCCTTCTGATGCGCGGCGGCCGCCTGTGGTGTGCCGGCGCGGCGCGACACCAGAAGCCCGTAGGTCTCGATTGCCTCGACCTTGCGCCCGGCGATGACCTGCAGCGAGGCCAGCTCGTCGAGCACCTCTCCCGAGGAGTCGTCGCCCCGCCACATCTCGGACTCCAGTTCGAGCAACTGGATCGCCTCGCCGGTCGAGAGTGCATCTCGCCTCAGACCCAGCGAGACCAGCGCCCGCCGCGCGCGGTGCGCCCACACATCCCGACCCGAGATCACATGCGCGTAGCTGTCGAAGGCGGCCAGCGGCTTGTCGACCGTCTCGGCCACGGACCCAAGCAGGTAGTAATAGGCGGCTCCGCCCTTCAGCTCGGGGTAGTCGTCAAAGGATGCCGCCAGATCGCGCGCGAGGCGCCATTGCCCGGTCTGGATGGCGCATTCGAGCAGCCCCGGCAGCACCCGGGCCCGCACCGGCGAGGGGAACCGCGCAAGGCGCGCAACGGCGCGCGCCAGAAGCGGCCCAGCTTCTGTGCAGCTTCCGTCGCGGATGTGCGAAAGGGCGAGGAAAAGCGGCTGATCGGGCCAGCCGTCGTGCCCCGGACCGAGCAGCGCTGCCGCGCGGTCGGTCAACGGGCGGCGGCGCTCATCGATCAGGCCGAGCGCCAGTTCGAACGCACGCGCCCGCAACGCGTGCGCCAGCGGCACCCCCTCGCCGCGCACGGCACTCAGCACCGAAAGTCCTTCGGGGGCCATCGCATGAGCGAAGAAGAACTCGGCGAGATCGGTCAGGGCGCGGGCAAGGTCGGGCTGACGGTCCTCCGCCGCGATCACCGCATCCATGAGATGCGCGCGCTCCTCGAGAAAGGGCTGACCGGCGCGGGCACCAAGATAGAGCGCGGGCGGGTCGATCATCCGCGGCTCGGCCAAGACTGCCGGGGTGACCTGGGCGATCTGCGCGGGGCTGGCGCGCTCGGCGAGCGCCGGGCAGCCGCAGAGGACCAGCGCCGCCACCGCCGCCTGCCGCCCCACCCATGCGCAAGAATAGACCACCAATCACGCCCGCCTTATCATCATAATGCTTGCGTTATCTTAGCAAAACCCGCATCATCAGCAAGAAAAGAATGATCGAGCAAATATTGACGGGCAATTTGCATGGATAATTCGATTTACGTCGCACTCTCCCGGCTCACCGCTCTCGAGCGGCAGATGGACGTGACCTCGAACAACATCGCCAATGCCAATTCGACCGGCTTCAAGGCCGAGCGGGTGTTGTTCGAGACCTATCTCCAGCAGGACGACGCGGCGCTGGCCGGCGACGGCACCAACTATGTGCTCGACCGCGGCTCCTACCTCGACAACAGCTCGGGCGCGATCATGCCCACCGGCAATGCGCTCGACCTCGCGCTGAGCGGAGAGGGCTGGTTCGCCTACCAAACCGCGCAGGGACAGACCGCCTTCGGCCGTGACGGAGCCTTCGTGCTCGATGCCGAGGGCCGGGTGATCACCGCCAGCGGCGCGCAGGTGCTGGATGCGGGCGGCGCACCGATGGTGCTGCCGCCGGCGCAGGCCTCGACGGTCAGCATCTCCAATGACGGGGTGATCTCGGATGCCGAGGGTGCCGTTCTAGGACAGATCGGAGTCTTCACCCTGCCCGACCGGCAGAGCCTCGGGCGCTCGGGCGGCGGCATGTTCGTGCCGCAGGACGGCAATGGCGGGCTGCTGCCAGACGAGAGCGGCACCCAGATCATCCAGGGCGCCGTCGAGATGAGCAACGTGCAGGCGGTGACCGAGGTCACCCGGCTGATCGAGATCCAGCAAGCCTATCAGCAGTCGCTGAACTTGGTGCAATCGGATGACGAGCTGAAAAAGGACATGCTGAGCCGGATCCGGAACAGCTGAGGAAGGGACGACCATGAAGGCACTCGGAATCGCCGCAACCGGCATGATGGCACAGCAGACCAACGTCGACGTCATCTCCAACAACATCGCCAACGCCAATACCACGGGCTTCAAGGCCTCGCGGGCGAGCTTCACCGACCTTATCTACGAGAACATCACCCGCGAGGGCGCGGTGACCGCCGAAGAGGGCAATACCCGCCCCACCGGACTCGACATCGGCTTGGGTGTGCGCACCGCGGGCACCGTACGGCTCAACACCCAAGGCGGCCTGGCGCAGACCGAGAACCAGCTCGACATGGCGATCGACGGGCGCGGCTATTTCACCGTGAACATGCCCGACGGCAGCCAGGCCTACACCCGCGACGGCTCGTTCCGCCTGTCGGCCGAGGGGCAGATCGTCAACGAACAGGGTTACGAGATCGACCCGGGGATTGTGCTGCCCGACGACACGGTCTCGATCTCGATCAGCGAAACCGGCATCGTCAGCGCCTACACCGGCAATGACACAACCCCTGTCGAGGTGGGCCAACTCACCCTGACCACCTTCGTCAATGATGCCGGCATGCGCCCGCTGGGCAACAACATGCTGCAGGCGACAGTGGCCTCCGGCGATCCGATCCCCGCAGTACCCGGCGACGAGGGCGTCGGTATCCTGCGCCAGGGGTACCTCGAAAGCTCGAACGTCGACATCATCCGGCAGATCACCGACCTCATCCAGGCGCAGCGCGCCTACGAGATGAACTCCAAGGCCATCGAGACCGCCGATCAGATGATGTCCGCCGCGAACCAGATCCGCTGAGCCCATGCGCTGCCTCGCCGCCCTCCTCGCCGTGCTGATGCTGGCGCCGCTTGCCGGACACGCCGAAACGCCCGTCGTGCTTATCGAAGAGCAGGCCCGGATGAGCTGGGCGGAGGCGCTTCCGGCCGAGGCGAACCTCCGCGTGCGGTTCAAGGGCGCGATGATCGACGAGGCCGAGACAATTTCGGCCTTCTGGATGGATCGTGAAAGCGGCCAGTTCCTTGCCAACGCGGTGACCGAAGACGGGGTGACGCACCGCCTCCAGGGCTTCATCATCGCCACGCGCAGCCTGCCCGTGCCCACCCGCCGGCTGATGCCCGGCGATCTGATCGGCGCGCAGGACATCAAGACCGTCGAAATGCCGCTGAGCCGGGTCGGCGCCTTCACCGTGGTCGACGAGGAAAAGCTTGCCGGCATGCAGGTGCGCCGGATGCTGGC
The DNA here is from genome assembly GCF_010500785.1 of Salipiger sp. PrR003. Taxonomy (NCBI): domain Bacteria; kingdom Pseudomonadati; phylum Pseudomonadota; class Alphaproteobacteria; order Rhodobacterales; family Roseobacteraceae; genus Salipiger; species Salipiger sp. PrR003. The sequence continues at coordinate 119,170 of NZ_JAAGOV010000098.1, read as the reverse complement.
GCAGGGACGGCCGGTGATGACCCAATCCGTGATGCAGCCGCTGGTCGTCGGCCGCGGCGACAAGGTAAACATTCTCTACGACGATGGCCGGCTGGTGGTGACCGCCCCGGGCCGCGCGCTCACCGATGCCCACCGCGGGCAGGAGATCCGCATCGTCAATCTCGTCAGCAATACCCCCCTCGTCGCCATCGCGCGCGAGGCGGGCCTCGTGGAGGTGATCCGATGACCCCGCTCCGTCATGGCCTGATGGCCGCCTCTGCCCTTGCCCTGCTGGCGGGCTGCAGCACCCCGGCCTTCGACCGCGAGCCCGAGGTGAGCCGCGTCGGGATCGACCCCGAGACGCTGGCCGAAGCGCGCAGCGTGAACATTCCGATGCCGCCGCCCAAGCCCGACCGCATACCCTACCGCGCGGAAGGTGCGTCGCTCTGGGAACGAGGGTCGTCGGGCTTCTTCGGGGATCAGCGGGCAACTCAGATCGGTGACATCCTGACCATCCTCGTCGAAATCGAGGACGAAGCGTCGCTCAGCAATGAATCGGACCGCAGCCGCACCGGCGGCTCGACCTTGGGTTTCCCCAGTTTCTTCGGCTATGGCAGCCAGATCGACAAGATCCTGCCCGGCGTCGGCCCCGAGGATCTGCCATCGGGAGACAACATCGTCGATATCACCTCGACCACCGGCGCCTCCGGCTCCGGCAGCATCGACCGCGAGGAGAGCATAAGCCTACGCATGGCGGCGCTCGTCGTGCAGGAGCTGCCCAACGGCAATTTCGTCGTCGCTGGCCGGCAGGAGGTCAAGGTCAACGAGGAACTGCGCGAGCTGCGCGTCACCGGCATCATCCGGCCGCAGGACATCGACCGTACGAATGCCATTCCCTACGACAAAATCGCCGAGGCGCGCATCTCCTACGGTGGCCGCGGCTCGGTGAGCCGGCAGCAGACGCGCGGTTACGGCGAGGACGTGATGGACGTTATTTTGCCTTATTGAGCTAAATCGCGCCCTTATTTGAAGAAACTATCGCCCGAATCTTACGTCACTACGGACCCTGACAGAGAAACTGCGGGATTCGTTATGAAGAAATCATACATCGCCCTGGCCGCCCTGCCGCTCGTCTTCGGAGCGCTTGGCTACGCTGCCGGCCACATGATGGCGCCCGCTGCGACCGCGCCGGTCGAAACCAAAGCGGAAGCCATCGAACCTGCGGCAGCCAAACAGATCCTCGACGATCTGGCGACCAAAGGGCCGAAGCACGTCCCCACGCCCGAGGATGACACCGAGATTGCGCAGCCGTTGCCGCACGAGCATGCCCGCAACGGTGGCCGCCCCGAGACCGAGATCTCCCACGAGCCCGCCGACACCGCGGGCATCCTGACCAAAGATCGGATGGACGATTCCAGCATCGTGTCGCTTGGCAAGATCTCGGTGCCGGTCTACCGCGCCTCCAGCATTACCTACGTGGTCTCGGAAGTCGGTGTGGCCATGCGCGACGTACCCACCGCAGTCAATTTCAACATCGCCGAGAACGCCTCGCGCCTGCGCGACGCGATCCTGACCTCGATGCACCGCGCCGCAGATGGCAACACCATGAAGGGTGTGAACATCGACACCGGCGTGCTGTCGCGCGAGCTGTCTGCGGACCTGAAAAAAGACTTCGGAGACGATGTCTCCGAAGTCCTGTTCCTGTCGCTCGTGAAGGCCGACGTGCCGCGCAGCTGAGCTGCTCAGATGATTTCCTCGATGAGGCCCGCAAGCACGGTCTCGCCGTTCTCCAGGTGGAGCGTGGCGAGGCCGTTTTCGTAGGTCATGCTCTGCACCTTGAGCGGCGCATAGGTCTGCGATGCGATCGTGGTACCTTCGGAATCCACCGCCTCGAGCTTCATCTTATAGTTGCCAGCCGGCAGCGGCAGCCCCTCGTAGTCGAGCCCGTCCCAGACCACCGTGTGGCGCGCCCCGGCGCTGGTGTCGAGCCCGGTGTAGCTGCGCAGCACGGTGCCATCCTCTGCGGTCACCGTCAGCGTCGCAGTCGCGGCCTCGGCAGCCAGGACGTAGGACATCTCGGCGGAGCCGCCGTCCTCGCCCAGCGTCACCCCCTCCGTCGCGGTCACCACCGAGCGGCCGATCAGCGACAGTCCGGTGATGGCCCCCATCGACGCCAGCTGGTCGGAGATGCCCTCGAGGTTGGAGTTGGTCGCAACCGATTGCTCTACCTGGCTGAGTTGCGCGAGCTGCGAGATGAAGGTTGTACTGTCCATCGGCTCGAGCGGGTTCTGGTTCTGGATCTGCGCGGTAAGCAGGGTGATGAAGCTCTCGTAGTCCTCCGAGAGCTGGCTCATCGAGCTGCTTGCGGAACTGGTGGTCGTGCTGACGCTGGTCGTGCCGAACGGATCAATGGCCATCGAGATAGGTCCCCGTCAAATGCTGATGTCCACGCTGCCCTCGGGCAGCAGGCGTGAGTGCGATGCCGCGCCGTCGAGGCTCGATGCCTCGGTGCTGACGCTGCCGTAAGTCGTGTAGCCGCCCATGCGGGCACCGTCGTGGTTTTGGCCGGAGTGCTGAGAGCCTCCCTGCGCGCCCATGTCAGAGAAGCTGAGCGCGCCATCCTCGACTGCGTGCCCGGCGTCGCGCAGCAGGGCAAGAAGCGCGTCGCGGTCGGAGCGCAGCGAGGACAGCACCGCCGCCTGATCGGCGCGCACGACGACCTGCAGCTTGCCCGCCTCGTCTGGCGTCAGCGAGATCTCGACCTTGCCCAGTCCCTCGGGCTTGAGTTCGACGTTGATCTCTCCCTCGGCGTTGGCGCTGGCGCGGATTTGACCCAGCACGTCTTGCCCCTGCACCGCCAGTTGCGGCGACGTACCAGCCACCTGCGCGGCGGCAAGGGCGCTGGCGGCAAGCGGCGTCGCGGAGACCGGCGCAAGCGGCATGGCCTGCATGTGCGATGCCGCGCCCTCCGCCGGCTGGGCGGCCACCTGGCCAGCCGTTGTGCCCGCCGCCAGCACCTGAACCGCTGCCCGCTGCCCGTCCGAGGTCTCGCCATCGGTCTGCGGCACCTTTTCAGCGATCCCCCGCAACTCGGCCGCAGGATGCCTGATGTCCTCTGGCAACCTCGACCCCGCCACGCCTTCCCCTGCGGGCTGGCCGCGCAGGGGAAGCGACAGCAGCTGCCCCAACCCGGAGACGGCCGGACCGCGCGGCTGCGCGACCTCTTCGGCCACGAGAATGGCCTGGCCCAAGAGCGCTGCCAGCGCGGCGGGTTCGCCCTCGATCTCATCGGCTCCGCCCAGCAACGCCTGGAGGTCTGCCAGCCCCTCGGAGAGGTCACGCCAGGACATCTCGTCCGCCGCGCCCTCGCTCCCGAAGCTCGCAGAGAGATCGGCAACCAGTGCTTCGGCGCGCTCCAACAGCGCCGGATCGCCGGCCAAAGCTGTGCCGAGCTGCGCGATCAGCGGGCCGACAATGGCCGCGATCTCTTCCTCGGACAGGTCTGGATCGGCCAGCGCCGCCTCGGCGTCGGCGAGCATGTCACCGAGCTCGCCGGACCCTGCCCCGTCGCCTTCCGCCGGAGGCGCGTCATCCCCCCCCAAGAGCGCGAGAAGGCCGGCGAAGGGTGTCTCCCCTTCCGCCGGCTTTTCCGCCGTGGCGCCATTCGTGGCTCCCGCGCCGCCGAATGCGCCGAGAATATTGATCATGTCAGCACTGCTCGCGAGAAGCCCCTGTCTATGAGATTGCGCCGCAGCCGCAGCATGGCGCGCTTTTCAACCTGCCGCAGGCGGTCCTGCGACACCCCGAGATCCCGGGCAATGCTGCCGAAGGGCTCGGGATCTGCCTGCAGGCGCCTGCGCCGGATCACCGCGGCTTCTTCCGGGGTCATCGGCTCCAGCGCCTCGGCCAGCAGGCGTGTCAGCATGGCCCGCTCGCTCTCCTGCGTGACCAGCTCCTCCGGCCCCGGCTCGCCCGATACGAGAATATCCCGCGGGCGCCCGTCCTCTTCGTCGTCACCGCCGTCGAGCGCGATGATCCCATGGGTGGCCATACGGATCCGGACGCGTTCCTCATCCGAGAGCTTGCCGGTCTGGGCATCGAGATAGGTGCGCGCCGGGATATCGATCACCGCCTTGATCCGCGCCAGCGCGCCGGAAATGCCGTTCATCACCCACCAGGCCGCATAGGTCGAGAAGCGCACCTCCTGCTGACGGTCGAAACAGTCGGCGGCCTTGATTAGGCCGAGAATTCCCTCGGCCGCCAGATCCTCGAGGTGCACCGGGTTGTCGGTGAACCGCGCGGCCTGGGACCACGCCTGCCGCGCGTGCGAGCGCAGCAGCAACTCAAGGGCCTTGCGGTCCCCGCTGTCTTGCCAATCGCAGATGGCGGTCCGTTCCTGCTCTACGTCAAGAAACGGCTCGCGCATGGCTGCCTGGTACGTCATGGACATCATGAAGAAACGCCCAACTCATTCTTGCCTGCAAGAATAAGTAAACACAGTTCTTCAACCTTCGGAAGAATATAATGATTTACTGAAGGTTAAACCGTGCAGCCAAGTTGCTCTTCAGCGGCGCGTCTTCGCGCTCGGGCGCCCCCATGACGGCGCGCAGCATGATCTCGGTCCGCGCCGCCCACTCGCTCAGCCGGAGCGGTGCATCCGAGACGCTCAGCAAGTCCTCAGGCACGAGCAGAGGGTCGGGCGAGCTGAAGCCGGGGTCGAGATCCGCGAGATAGACCGCAAGCTGCCGCTGCCAGAGGAAATCGGAGCGCATGAACAGCATGGGATCGGGCAGCAGCGGGCGTCGCTCGGCGAGCCAGTGACGCGACAGGCACCGACCGAGCCCACGGCAGAAGCCCTGCGGATCCACGTCATGCCCCTCTAGAACCAGCGTCGCGGCCCGGCGCATCGCGGCGTGGGCCATGATATAGAGCGCGTCGGTCTCGTGCTCCATCGGCACACCGCCAAGGCTCTGGGCCAAAACCAGCGCCTCGCCCACCGTCTCGCCAAGGAGCTGCGAGAAGGAGCTTCCGCCTTCCGGCAACATCACCACCATCGTGCCATAGGGCAAGTCGAGCGGCAGCTCTTCGACAAGCACGTCGCCAAGCGGGAGAGCGGGGGCCAGTTCCAGCTCGTCGGCCATGACCAGCGGCCGCGCACAGCCGCCCTTTGCGATCAGGATTACCACCTGGACCGGCAGGATCGAGGAAAGCGCCGCACGAAACCGCAAGCCGAAGCCCGTGTCGGGCAGCGCCACGCCGTTCCGCCAGATCAACCGAAGTACATCCCCGCCACGCATCTGCTTACCCATGCCCCAAGTGAGTCATTTCCCCAGGACATACAGTAAATTTTGAGCGGATATCCGCAAACCCACCAAATGTTAATGGTTCCGCCAGATGTAGGGGGGTTGAACTTTCCAAGCCCTACATCCTGACAGGCGAGTCGCCCCTCGAAGGCCCTGTGTTTGCAGGGGTTCCCGGCGCCGAAACAGACCGAGCCAAAGCGCCAAACCGAAGTCCACACCCTCTGACTTATCTTTACATAGTTCGAATTAGGTGTGGATATGCAGGAGGGTGCTGCAAACAGGACACTAAATGTGGTGAATTATTCGGTCATATTTCCGAACGCCGCGACGTCGCTCAGGGCTGCGTATCCCGCGGATACTGCAATGTGACGCTGATGCGGCGGTTTTCCGGGGCCATCGGGTGCTCCGGGTCCAGTGGAACCGTGTCGGCAAGGCCGGAAATACGGGTGATCCGGGTCGGGTTCACCCCGGTATCAACCAGCACGCGCCGCGTGGCATTGGCGCGGTCGGCCGAAAGCTCCCAGTTGGAATAGGTTCCCGCCCGCGCGTAGGGCACCGAGTCCGTGTGCCCGGAAATCGAGATCTCGTTCGGCAGGTCGACGATGGCCTCGGCAACGATGCGCAGCAGGTCGCGCGTCCGCTCCTCGATCCGGGCACTGCCGGTCGCGAACATCGAGGTACTGTTCTTGTCGACGATCTGGATCTCGAGCCCGTCCGCAGTGCGTTCGAACAGCAGGTTGTCAATCATGGCCTCGAGCTTGGGATCCTCGGTGACGCGGTCGGTGATCGACTGCTCGAGACGGGTCTGCGTCTCCTGCCACTCCTGCTCGGCGCGTTCGAGTTGCTCTGCCTCGGCCTCGGAATCCGCGGCGGCCTGCGCCGCGGCGATGCCATCGGCGACCCCGTTCTCGCCTGTGTTGATCGTCTGGCTGTCCTGCGTGCCGTCGGGACGCGAGTCGAATTCCACGACGACCCGAGAGTCCGGGTCGCGCAGGCGGCTGTCGAAAACCGCCAGCGGGTTCTCTTGGCCGAAGCTCGGCAGTTGCACAGGGCTCTGCGGGCCGTCGGTGCCGCTCATTACGCCATCCTGGCCCAGCACCGTGCCGTCGAGCAACCCATCCCCGCGCCCGCCGGACTCGGAGAGCGAGGGGGTGAAATAGTCGGCAAGTCCGCGCAGTTTTTCCTCGTCGGAGGCGGCAAGGATCCAGAGCAGCAGGAAGAAGGCCATCATCGCCGTCATGAAGTCGGCATAGGCGACTTTCCAAGCGCCGCCGTGATGCCCGTGACCGCCGGTCTCCTCGATCCTCTTGATGATGACCGACTGCTCGTTCCTGCCTGCCATGCTCTGCCTTTACTCTTGCCCCGCCATCACCGTGCGGTCGTATTTTCCGAGGCCTGCCTCCTTGGCGTGGGCCGCTTTCTTGCGCGAGTAGCTCGGCGCTACCAACGGGAAGTCCTCGGGAAGACCGAAAGCCGCGCGGTACTGCGCTTCGGTCATCCCGTGCTCGGCACCGAGGTGGCGCTTGAGCATCTTGAAGCCGCGACCGCAGCACAGGCAGTAGACCTTTTCCTCGGTCACCGCCTGGGCCACCGGCAGCGCGGGCCGCATCCCGCCGTGTCCCTGCGCGGCGCCGTGCGCCGGCTCGGCCATCGTGGCAGAGGCGGGCATGTCCTGCACCTCACCCGTCAACCGCCTGTACAGATTCACGATCTCATCCGGGGTCACGTCCGGTCTAGACGCGTAGGCCGCCACGATCCGGGCCACCATATCCTGCGATTCGTCATGTCCACTCATAATCTCATCCTGCCGATCGTCGTTCTGCTTTCGCATCGAAGGGACCAAACGCACTTCTGTCCGTTCTTGCTTGTCCTTGAACAAGCGCGCCCGTCGACGGGGATTGCACTTTTACTTTACATAGATTCTTGCCGCTGCGGCAATTTAACCTTCCCACTCCATGTTTCGAGCGGCTTCCCGCCGGTCGAGGTAGGATTGCGAAACCAGCGGCGCGTCTTTCGGCAGGCGCCACTTCCTGCGGTATTCCTCGGGCGTCATCCCCAGAACCTCGCGCAGATGCCTGCGCAGAAGGGGCTTTTGCATCCCGGTTTCGCGGCATGTCAGCATCGAGTATGAGTCGCCCCGCGGTGACGACACATTTGCCCGGCTCCACCTTAAAATCCGCAAAAGGAACCCTCGCAACTCTTTACCCATTCCCTTGTCTCTACTTAGTGTTCTTACTCGCTCTTGGTAGAGCAGATAGGATTAGAAGGTTAATCCATGTTGAATGCCGCGAGTTTTCGTCCAGTCATGGGAAAAAATCCGACAAAACCTTGTCCGACGAGAGCGAAATGACAAATCGTGCCTCATTTGCCGTGGTTGTCGAGCGCGACACGGCGCAGCGCACCGCTTGGTCGCAGCTGCTCGAGCGCAGCGGACTGCGCCGCGTGCTGCGCCGCGCCCGCCCCGCCGAGGCCCGCGAGCTGGTGACCCCGGGCGCGCCGCTGACCGCCATGCTCGTGGGTCTGACCGCCCATCTGCCGCGGGATGATGACATGCTCGGGCTGATCGCCGAGGCGCGGCGGCTGGTCCCCGATGCGGTGATCCTCGCCATCGATCACGGCAACCGCCCGCGCGGCGCCGCCGAGATCTTCGCCGCCGGAGCCGATGACGCGCTGCGGGCCGACCATGATCCCTCGGAGCTGCGCGCACGGCTTTCGGTCAGACTGCGGGGCGCCTCGCTTGCCGGGCAACGCGCGGCGAGGCTGGTACAGCTCGGACTGACCCCGCTGGAAGAGCGCATTCTCGCTTTCCTGAATGTGCGGCGCGGCCAGATCGTCAGCCGGTCCGCGCTCGCCGCAGAGGTGGCCGGAGCCGAATGGAGCTACGGCGACCGGCGCTTCGATGTGCATGTCGGAAGGATCAGGAAGAAGCTGGAAGAGAGCTACGGCACCGCGCTGCGGGTCCGCACGATCCGGGCGCAGGGTTACGTGCTCGAAGGCGACGCCCCGCTCTAGTTGTCGAAGGCCATCTCGAGCACCGATGTCTCGAAGTTCGCCGGCATCTCCACCGCCCTCATCATCGTGCCGGTCATCAGCCCCGCGCCGGTGAGCACCGCCAGCGCCACCCGCAGCGGCGAGAAGACGCGGCGGGTGCGGCGCGGCTTGGCCGCGACCGGGGGCACCGCCGCCGCCGGCACCGCAGGTTCGGCGGACTGCGTCGCCGGGCCTGGCGCCACAAAGACCCCATGTCCGGTCACCGTTACCTCGGCCACGCGGGGCGATGCGGCAAACCGCTGGCGCAGGGCGGCGGGAAAGCGGCTCTCGGGGATATCAATGACCAGAGGCGCGCCGGCGACCCAACCTTGCACCGCCTTACGCGGCAGCACGAAGCGCGAAAAATCGTCGCGGAAACCGACCTCCTCGATCAGCACGGCGCGGGTCTGGATGGTCACCAACCCGGGGCAGAGGGTCACCCGGACACCGCGGTGACCGAGGCTGACCTCCGCCTCCACGAACTGGCACTCGCTGCCTGAAACCACCTCGGCGGGCAGGTAGCCCTCGGGCATCTCGGGCTTGGGCTTGCGGCGCGCCACTGGTCGCGGCGCAAGCTCGGCGAGGTGCAGCCGGGGGCGCCAACGGAAGGGCTCGGGGCCGCGCAGCGCCGCGCTGACCTTCTCGGCCAAGGGGTCGGTGACCGGCGCGGGGGCCGGCGCCGGACGCGCCTTGCGCTCCTGCTCGAAGCGGTAGTTGATCAGGTAGTCCTCGGCCATCTCCGGCAGGTCATCCTCGCCGGCCACCAGCTTCAGAAGCTTCTGCTCGTCCGAGAAGAGCACCCTACGCGTCGGGTAGCCCTCGACCGGAGGCACGACGGCGAACCCGCCCTTGCCGCAGTCCAGCACCGCCGCGGCCTTGCGCAGCACCGAGCGTCCCTCGTCAAGGTGATGCAGCACCATTTCGCAGGTGCCCGCGTCGTCGAGGCAGAGCACAAGGCCGATCTCGTCGGGCCATTCGGCGAAGACCGTCAGAAGCTCACCGGCCTCGAAAAAATATGCGAGCTTTTCGGCGTTCATGATCAGTGGCCTCGAACAGTTCTTCAACTTCGGAATCTATTCTTGTTTATACTTGAAAGAAAGTCAAATTTACATATGCTCATCATGACAGCCGGCGCATCCCGGCAAAAGAGCCAAGCAGAGATTTCCCCATGACGCTGATCCTCGGTCTCGCCCTTGTCTTCGGCCTGGTCTTCGGAGGTTTCATCCTCTCCGGTGGCAAGATGGACATCGTGCTGCACGCCCTGCCCTTCGAGGGCATGATGATCGGCGGCGCCTCGATCGGGGCCTTCGTCATCGCCAACAGCTTCACGGTCATCAAGAGCGCGGGCAAGGGCGTGATCAAGGTCGTGCGGGGCCCGCGCTGGAAAACCAAGGATTACGCCGACCTGCTCAACCTGATGTTCGAGCTGTCGCGCATATACAAATCCCGCGGCATCCTCGCCCTCGACAGCCACATCGAGTCCCCGAAAGAGAGCGACATCTTCGCGCGCTACCCGCGCATCGCGTCGGACCATTTCGCCATCGACCTGATCCGCGACAGCTTCCGCATGCTGTCGATGCAGTTCGACGACAAGTACCAGACCGAGGATGTGATCAACCGCAAGATCAAGAAGCACCACCATGAGGCCATGGCCTCGGCGCACGCGATCCAGACCATGGCCGACGGCCTGCCCGCGATCGGCATCGTCGCGGCGGTTCTGGGGGTGATCAAGACCATGTCCTCTATCGACCAACCGCCCGAGATCCTCGGCGGGATGATCGGTGGCGCGCTGGTCGGCACCTTCCTCGGCGTGTTCCTCGCGTACTGCATGGTGCAGCCGATCTCCGGCCGCCTGGCCCAGATCGAGGAAGAGGACGCGGCCTTCTACCACATCATCCGCGACATCTTCGTGGCCATGGTCTCCGACCACCCGCCGAGCATCTGCGTCGAGATCGGCCGCGGCAATATTCCGACCCGGATGCAGCCCGACTTCTACGAGGTCGAGGCCGCGCAAAAGGAACTGCCCGCGGCATGAGCCTTCTGCGCACCATTCCCCTGCTGCTCTTCGCCGGCATGGCCTCGGCAGAAAGCGCACCAACGCCGCAGGAGGATTTGGCGACGCTGGGTTATATCTCCGCCGCACGGCCGGGCAAGTTCCACGCCATGCCGCCCTCGGGGAACGGCTTTCCCGAGCCCATCCTAGCCCGGATGCGGATGGCGCTCGGCGGCGAGCGGCCGATGCCCTCGGCGCCGAATCCCGACAGCCCCGCCGCGGCGACCGATGGCCACTGACGCCACCCGGCGCCGCCTGCGCGCGCTACAGGTGATGGAGCGCCTCAAGTCGCTCGAGACCGAGCGGCAAGCGGCGGAGACCGGCGCGATCCGCGCCCGCATGGACAGGCTCGAAAACGACAAAACGGCGCTGCTGGAGCGGCTCTCCGGCGAGTCGCGGATCGACGGGCTCGAGGGCGCCCCCTACCTTGGGCGTTTCATCCGCTCGATCCGCGCCGAGGTCGACCGCATCTCAAACGACGCCGCCAAGCTGGCACCCGAGCTTGCCCGCTCCGAGGAGAAGCTGCGCGCCGCGCTGGCCGAGCAGAAGACCTACGAGATCCTCCGCCTCAAGCGCCTCGCCGAAGAGCGCGAGGCGCGTGTCAAGCGCGAGGCAGACGCGCAGGACGAGCTCTCGCTGCAGCGCTGGAACCGCACCGGCTGACCCGCCGCCCCCGACCCGCACGCCTGCACCGATACCGGGCAGCCGCGCCACACTTGCAGCACCGGTTCACGCGCCGGTAGATCCAGAATTGCTTTTATCACGCACCTGTGGAAGGCTTTTCGCAGGGTTTCCCGGCTTCGTTTCTCGCCGCGAAATCAGCATTTTCGAGACTGCGTTTGAATGAGTGCCGTTCCGGGGCCGCGCGAGGGATCCACGAAGGATCAAGGCGCGGCGCGTTGCCGGGACCGTAATTTCCCAAGGAACAGCCACCTCCGATACGAGGATATTTGCCATGACTGTCCGCCTTTCATTTCGCCCGACGTTGCTTGCCGCCCTGCTGACCTCTGCCAGCCTGCCCCTTGCCGCCCATGCGCAGAACAGCGGGCCGCAACTCAGCTTCGGGCTGACCACCTTCGCGGATGTCCCAACCAGCGGCGACACCGATGACGACGCGCTTTACAACTGGCGGGTCGACATCAAGCTCAACTACGCGGAGATCTGGTCCGGAGGTTCGATCAGCGGGCACTTCGAATACAACGACGGCGACGGCTACGTCGGCCTCGGCGAAGGCGGCCTGGTCTGGCCGACCAACACTTTCGCGACGCTGCCCTCCGTCACCTCGGACAATGAGACCACGCTGTCGCTGACCCTCACGCAGCAGTTCAACAACACCACCAGCGTCAGCTTCGGCAAGTTCAACGTGATTGATCTGGCCGAGGCGGTGCCGCTTCTGGGCGGACAGGGCCAGGGTGGATTCCAGTACCTCGGCATCGGCGCCCCCGGCAACTTCGTGCTCCCGCCCTACATTTTCGGCGGCGTGCTGACGGTGAACTATGCGCCGATGATCTATACGCTGATGATCTATGATGCGAACAACGCACAAGGCGAGGACTTCTGGGACGATCTCTTCGACGACGGCGTGGTCTACAATGGCACCGCCACCTACACGACCCAGATCAACGGCATGCCCGGCTTTTACAGCTTCAACATTGCCCATTCGACCAAGAAGGGCACCGACTACGAATCCTTGTTGCTTTCGCCCAGCGATGACGCCTTCGCGGGCACCAAGGACGGGGTCAATTACACCGGCGTCAGCTTCCAGCAATACCTCTGGAGCGATCCCCAGAACCCGATGGTCGGCTGGGGCGTCTTCGGCCAGATCGGCTACGGCGATGGCAACCCCAACCCGCTCGACGAGATGTTCCTGTTGGGCGTCGGGGGCAACTCGCCGCTCTACGGGCGGCAGGGGGACCGCTGGGGCATAGCCTGGAGCAAGTACAACTGGTCCGACAAGCTGGGTGACGCGCTGGGGGCCTACGGGGTCAACCTGCAGGACGAGTCGGCGGTCGAGGCCTTCTACGAGGCCGCGCTCACCGAGAACTGGCGCCTCGGCGGCAATATCATGTGGGTCAAGCCGAGCTTCGAAAGCTACGACGACTACACCCAAGTCGGATTCCGCATCCGCGCGACCTTCTGACCCTTCGGGCCTGTCCCCGCGGGGACAGGCTTCGGCCCCGCCTCAGACGAAGCTGAAGTTGCGCGCCGCGCTCACGTCGGAGATGCGCAGATCGCCTTGCAGCAGCAAGCTTCCCTGCGCGCCGAAGCGGATGGTGATGCCCGCCTCGCTGGCCGCGAAGCTAAGGTCCGACAGATCGTCGATCCCCGGCAGGTCGACCTCGATCACGTCCTTCCCGGGGGTGAAATCGGTGATCACGTCGCCGCCGGTGAGGTCGCCCTCCTCCAGCACGAAAACGTCCCGCCCAGCCCAGCCGGTCAGCGTGTCCGCCCCCGGCCCGCCCGAGAGCCTGTCATTGCCCACCATCCCGTTGAGCACGTCATGCTCTTCGTTGCCGGTCAGTATGTCGTCGCCCTCGCTGCCGACCAGCGTGTCGCTTCCCTGGTTGCCGGAAATGAGATCGTTGCCGTCCCCACCCTTGAGGTAATCACCCCCGCCCCAGCCGAGCAGACGGTCATCCCCAGCGCCGCCATTGGCGCTGTCATCCCCCTTGCCGCCGACCAGCCTGTCGTCGCCCGCCAGTCCCTCGAGCGTATCGTCGCCGTCACCCCCCTCCAGCGTGTCGCCTGTCGTGCTGCCCGTGATCCGCTCGCCCGTGTCGCCGACGGTGTCCGGCTCCGCCGCATCGATGCCCGAGGTGTCGAAGGTGATCTCGATGACCTCGAAGGGATCGAGGGTGATCGGCACCTTGGTCCCGGTGACTGCGATATCCGTCAGCTTGGCCCGCACGTCGTTCTCGTTGATGTAGTAGCGCTGGCCGTTGACCAGTAGGCTGTCGGCCTCCTGGAAGCCTTCGCCCGGCACGTAGTGCACCCCGTCGCTGGAGTTGGCCGAGACATCCGCGCCAATCTTCACCGCCGAGGCAGAGGCGTATTCGGGCACCAGCGTCGAGAGATCGAGCTCCAGCTCGAGGCTGTCGGTGGCGCGCGAGGCGACGTAGACGACGGTGCTGTCCTCGGACTGCCAGGCGTGGAAGGTGAAGCTGCCATCCTCGATGGAAAGGTCAGTCTCGAGCAGTTCCAGTCCCGGCAAGCTGGAGCTCATCAGATCGAATGTCGCGCCGTTGATCGTGTTCAGCACCCGCCCCTCGGCGTCGGTAAGGACGTTCTCGTGCTGCTTTCCGGCAAGGTCGGTGGGCGTGTTGTGCTGCACCGGCCAGACATGCGCCGCGTCGACGCCGAGCCCGTTCATGTTGGAGGTCATCTCGACCATGACCGAGGCAGAGCGCAGACCGGTCTCCGTGGTGTCCGAGGTGCGCACATTCCACTCGGTGACGTAGAGATCGAGCTCCTTGTCAAAGGCGTCGTCCCAAACCGCGTAGTCGCGGTTGATGAAGTTCATCTCGCCGCTGGTGCCCTCGAACTCGGTCACCCGCTTGTCGTAGTAGTAATGCTCGACCACCCCGTCGAGGGCCTCGCGCGCCTCGCTGCCAAGTTGGCCGATGATGGTGCGGTTGGCATCCTGCACGCGCTGCAAATAGGGGCGATCATCGATCGAGACGTGATATTCCGACCCCGCGAAGGGCGAGGCCATCTGCACGAGGATCGCCGCCTGATCCTCCGGCTCGAAGCCGGCCTCCTCCATGCCACGCGCCAGCGCCACGGCGGCGACATCGGCCTTGGCCCCATAGGCGGTCTCGCCCATGCTCCAGTATTCATTGCCGATCTCGAAGGCTTCGACCACGTCCGAATGGTCGCGCATCACCGTCTCGGCAAAGCGGGCTATGTCCCCGTCGAGCGCCTCGTAGTCAGTCACGCTGTAGTTCTTGGTTGGCAGCACCAGCGTTACCTTGGCGCCACTCTCGCGCGCCCAATCCAGCATATCAGTCACTTCGTGCCGGAGCGCCCATGCCCCGTCCACCCGCTCCATCTGCAGGATATTGAGGAACCCCGCGCCATCCTCCTCGAGATCGCCGCTGTCGCCCTGCCCGGCAGGGAAGCGCAGATGGGTGATGTCGAGCGCATCCGCCGCAGCGCCGAAATTGTCGAAAGGCAGCCCGTCCTCGGTGTTGACGCTGAACACGAGGTTGCCGCCGAAATAGGCCCCCTCCAGCACCTGTCCGGTACCCATCGCCGCGGTGACCGAGACTTGCGTTCCGTCGAAGGCGGGCGGGGCGGCCGCGAACGGCGTCACGGCAGCGAGGTTGCCCAGCCAGCCGCGCGGGTCGCCGAGTTCGGCCGCGTCCACGCCGTCGATCACCGCGAGCACCCGGCCCTCGAAGACCAGCGCCGTGCCGCTGCCATCCTCGGCTTCCGCGACCGTCAGGCTGCCATAGGCCGCCCCTGCCGAAAGCCGCGTGCCGTCCGGCTGCACCAGGGTGATGAGTTCCGGAGCACCGTCGTTGCCCCGCAGGTCATAGGTGTGCAGCGTCATCGGAACGAAGGCCCCCTCCCCCTGCGGCACCACGATCTCGTAGCTGTCCTTTCCCGCCGCGCCCGCAAGATGATCGCCCGCGTCGCCGCGCAGCGTGTCGTCCCCGGCGTTGCCAACCAGCGTGTCGCCCACCGTCTCGGCCCCCTCCTCGTCGACGCCGTTGACGAAATCGTCGCCGGACTGGCCGTCGAGATAGTCGCCTCCGCCAAGACCCACCAGCGTATCCGCTCCGCTCCCGCCGAAGAGCTCGTCGCGCCCCTCGCTGCCGGTAAGCGCGTCGTCGCCGTCGAAAAAGCCGGTGAGCGCGGGCGAGAAGTTCCCGATCCAGACGGTCTCGTAGAAAAGCTCCTCGGCGGTGTGGCCCTCGATCACCGCCACCACCTCGCCGTTCATGTAGTTCCCCGCGCCGCTGCCGTCGGGCATGTCGCCGATGCCTGCCGCGAGCGTGCCGTCGAAAAAGGCGCCGCGCGGGAGGATCTCGCCCTCCGGCGTCACAAAGACCACGCGGTCGGGCACGTCCTGCTCGGTGAAGCGGGTGAAGTCGAGATCGGTGATGGTAACCGGCGCGGCGCCCTCCTGCCCCACCGGCACGACGAGATATCCGCATTTGCGCCGCCGGTCATCCTGTCGCCGTCATTGCCCCAGAGGACGTCGTTCCCCGCGCCGCCCTCCAGCACATCCGGCGCCCCGAGCGCCTCGTCTACGAAAAGTAGGATGTCGTTCCCCGCCCCACCCTGCGCGCTGTCCGCCCCCTGCGTGCCGACGAGCTGGTCATTTCCCTCCCCGCCGATAAGCAGGTCGTCCCCGGCACCTCCGTCCAGAGTGTCATTGCCCGGGCCGCCGGAAAGCGCGTCACTCCCTGCACTGCCGATCAGCGTCGCGCCATTGAGGTCCGCTGTCTCATCGGCATCTTCGGCGGCCCTGTCCTCCGGGGCATCCTCCTCGCCCGAGGACGACGTGCCGCCCGCCACGCTCCACAGGATACCGCCGATAAGAAGGGAGAAGAGGTAAAGCGTGGGCATGAAAACAACCGGAACCAGAATGCGAGGGCACGGCCCACGGTGCAGGCGCCGAACCACAACAACTCCGCGCAGTCTAGGACATATTCCCGCCGCAATTTAGCAATTTTTGGAAACTTCGCGTTTCCAGACTCCGGGCAATGCACGCAGGCCACACGAATTCCGCATGCAGGAACGGGCGCCGCCAGAGGGGCGCCCGTTCCCGACCGAAAGAGACGGCGGTCAGATCAGATGCCGCGGGATGGTCTCGGACCAGTCCTTCGCGAAGACTTCCTCGCCATTGAGCGTGACCGACATCCGGGCCTTCAGGAAGAAACTCTCCGTATCGCTGGTCATCTCGCTGTCGAGCACCGAAACGGTCTGCCATCCCTCACGGCCCATCTCGTAGACTTGGTGCAGCTTGTAGCGCGCCGAGGTCGGATCGTCGGGATGGATGGTCAGCTCGCGCCGCAAACTGTGCGAGAGCACCGTGCCGATCTCGTCGAAGCGCAGCACCCCCTCGCCGAAAAGCCCGCCCTCGCCGTTGGTCACATAGGTGACCTCGCCGGTTAGGTAGTCGGTCGTGACACGGCGCTCGAGCTTGGCGGGCCGGATCATGGTCATCGGGCAGGCCGGACCATGCGCCGGGGGCTCGAAGCCCGGATGAACGTCGCCGCCGCGACGCTGCGGCACGTGCAGCAGGCTGCGCGCGGTGTCGATGGTCAGCGTGGCCGCCTCGGGCGCGGGCCAGATGATCGGCCAGTAGGCGGTGCCCACCGAGACGCGCAGCTTGTGACCCGCGGCAAACCGGTGGCCGCAGGCCGAGAGCTTGACCTTCACGGTCTCGAAGTGTCCCGGCACCAGCGCCTCAGGGGTCTCGTGGCCGTTCCGATGGGTGAGGTTCAGCACCTGGTAGCTCACCCGGGTGACCTTGCCATCGGGCGCGACGTCGCCGAGCCGCACCACCAGTTGCGCCACCGGCTTGTCCGAGGCGAGGTGCAGGTCGAGCTCGGGCACGCCGAGGATTTCAAGATCGGAGCCGAATACCCCGGTTTCGAAGACCAGCGCGCCGCCGTCCTCGATGCGCTGATCGGCAGGCATCTCGCCCGGGCAGCCGACGCCCATCCATTCGCCCGCGGCAATGCCATGGCTCTGGGGCGAACGGATCGGCAGCAGAGCGCCCTCTTCCGGCGCATCGGCGAGCGCGCCGCCGGGGGTCAAGTGCATCTGCCGCATAGGCTCGGCCAGCGGCCAGTCGGAGCCAACCCAGCGGCCCGGCTGGTCGGGGCGCGAGGTCTCGGGCGCAATGGGATCGTTGATGTAAGCGCGCAGCTTGGGCTCCTGCATCACGCCGGTATCCTTGCCCTTCAGCCACTGGTCCCACCAGCGTGTCGCCTCTTGCAGGAAACCGATCGCCGGGCCCGGCACGCCGTCCTGCGGGTAGACGTGCCCCCAAGGGCCGATGATGCCGCGCGTGGGAACCTGCAGGTTTTCCAGCAAGCGCGGCACCGAGTTCGTGTAGCTATCGGCCCAAGCTCCGACGACCATCACCGGGCACTGGATTGCCGAATATTCCTCCTGCACCGAACCGTGCTTCCAGTATGCGTCATAGCTCTGATGCTCGGCCCAGAGAGCCGGGAAGAAGGGCAGCGTTTCCAGTCTCTTCTGCCAGTCCTCGCGCCAGCTTTCGCCGACCACCTCAGGATCGAGCGGACGGGCCTGGTAGCCCATCATGATCGAACCCCACCAGAGGTTGTCGTTCAGCAGGCAGCCATTCATGAAGTGAATGTCGTCCTTGAACCGGTCGTCGGTGGAGTAGCAGGTGATGATCGCCTTCAGCGCCGGGGGACGGCGCGCGGCGACCTGCAGCGAGTTGAACCCCGACCAGCTCTTGCCCATCATCCCGACATTGCCGTCGCACCAGTCCTGCGCCGCGATCCAGGCGATGACCTCGCAGGCGTCGTCCTGTTCCAGCTCGAGGTACTCGTCGGCCATGTGGCCCTCGGACTCGCCGGTGCCGCGGATGTCGACGCGCACGGCGGCATAGCCGTGTTCCGCGAAATAGCCGTGCATCGGCTCGTCGCGGCCGCGGGTGCCGTCGCGCTTGCGGTAGGGAATGTACTCCAGAACCGCCGGGACCGCGTGGCTGCGGGCGCCCTCGGGCAGGAAGAGCCGGGCGCTGAGCCGCGTGCCATCCGGCATCGGGATCCAGACGTGTTCGATGAATTCGGTGGCCATGATGACTTCCGTTTATCGTGTGTATTCAGATGATTGTTTGGGTCAGGACGCGCGGGCGGCCAGCACCTTGTCGAGCCACCCGCGATCCAGCTGCGGCACCGAGTCCAAGAGCTTGCGGGTGTAGGGATCACGCGGCGCCTCGAAGAGCGTGGCGGTCTCCGCCTCCTCGACGATCCGGCCCTTCTGCATCACCACCGTCCGGTCCGCGAGCCGCCGTACCACCGACAGGTCGTGGGTGATGAAGAGGTAGGTCATCCCCAGCTCGTCCTGCAGCTTGCGCAAGAGGCGCAGGATATCCTCGGCGACCAGCGGGTCGAGCGCCGATGTGACCTCGTCACAGATCATCAGATCGGGCTCGGCGGCCAGCGCACGGGCGATGCAGACGCGCTGCTTCTGCCCGCCCGAGAGCGCGCCGGGCAGACGGTTCGCCATCTCGGCCGGAAGGCCGATCATCTCGAGCAGACGCGCCACCTCGTCCCGCTGCGCCTTGCCCTTGAGCCCGCGGAAGGTCTGCAAGGGGCGACCGATGGTCTCGGCCACCGTCTGGCGCGGGTTCAGCGCAACGTCGGGCAGCTGGTAAATCAGCTGGATGCGGCGCAAGAGATCCGGCGAGCGCTTGCGGTAGGTCACGGGCAGCGCCTCGGAATCGAAGCGCACCTGCCCCGCAGAGGGGGCCAGCAGGCCCGATACCAGCCGCGCCAGCGTCGACTTGCCCGAACCGGATTCGCCGACGATTGCGACGGTCTCGCCGCGCTTCACCGACAGGTCAACGTCATGCAGAACCGGCGTCCTGCCATAGGCGGCAGAGAGGTTGTCGATCCGCAGGATTTCCTCGCCCGTCCGGTGATGCGCGCCCGCCTCGGCGTTGAGACTCGCCTGCCGCTCGGAGACGAGCCGCTGCGTGTACTCCTCGCGCGGGGCGGCAAGGATCTGCTCGGTGGTGCCGGTCTCGACCTCGGCCCCGTTGCGCAGAACCATGAGCCGGTCGGCGACCTGCGCGATCACCGCGAGATCATGGGTGATGTAGAGCGCCGAGGTGCCGTATTTGCGGATCGTCTCGCGCAGCAGCAGCAGCACCTCGATCTGCGTCGTCACGTCGAGCGCCGTGGTCGGCTCGTCGAGCACGAGGATGTCGGGCTTGCACGACATGGCCATGGCGACCATCGCCCGCTGCAACTGCCCGCCCGAGACCTGATGCGGGTAGCGGCGGCCAAAGGTTTCGGGCTCCGGCAGCCCGAGCGCGGTGAAGAGCTCGATCATCCAGGCGCGGGCCTCGGCGGCGCTCATCTGCCCATGCCGCAGCGGGCCTTCCATGATCTGCCGTTCCAGCCGGTGCGCGGGGTTGAAGGCCGCCGCCGCGCTCTGGGCCACATAGGCGATGCGCGCGCCGCGCACGGCTTCGCGCTCGGACTTTGAGGACGACGCCAGGTCGCGGCCCGCCAACTCGATGCTGCCGCCGGTGATCCGGCAGCCGCCGCGCCCGTAGCCCATGGCCGCAAGGCCGATGGTCGATTTGCCCGCGCCGCTCTCGCCGATCAGGCCAAGGATCTCGCCCTGCTCCAGATCGAGCGAGACGCCATGCAGCAGCTCCACGCCCTCGGCGGTGGCAACCCGCAGGTCGCGGATACGAAGGATATCGCTCATCGGTTGTCTCCCTGCACGGTGGTGTGGCCCGCGAGCAGCCAGTCGACGGTGAGGTTCACCCCGATGGTCACCATGGCGATGGCACCGGCGGGGAAGAGCGGCGCGTAAAGCCCGTAGAGGATGCCCTGCTGGTTGTCCCGCACCATGCCGCCCCAGTCGGCGAAGGGCGGTTGCACGCCAAGCCCGAGGTACGACAGCCCCGCCACGAAGAGGAACGTGAAGCAAAAGCGCATGCCGAACTCGGCCACCAGCGGCGGCAGGGCGTTGGGCAGGATCTCCTTGCGGATCATCCAGCCAAGGCGCTCGCCACGCAGGCGGGCGACCTCGGCGTATTCCATGACGTTGATCCCCTGCGCCACGAGCCGTGCAAGGCGGAACACCCGGGTGCTGTCGAGCAGCGCGATGGTGACGATCAGCACCGGCAGCGACGAGCCGAGCGCCTGCAGCACCACCAGCGCCGAGATCAGCACCGGGATCGACATGACGGTATCGACGACGCGCGACAGCACCAGGTCCAGCCAGCCACCGCGGATCGCCGCGAGGATGCCGAGCGGCACGCCGACGGCGAAGGACAGGCACACGGCGGCGAGAGAGATGCCGATCGACATCTGCGCGCCGTAGAGCAGGCGCGAGAGCATGTCGCGGCCGTTCTGGTCGAAGCCCAGCGGGTGGCCCGGCTGCGGCATGTCGAAGGGCATGCCGACGATCTCTTCCTGCCCGAAGGGCGCGAGCATCGGCCCGAAGAGGAACAGGATTGCATTCGCGGCGATCAGCGCCATGCCGATCCAGCCGGGCAGCGGGATGTTGGAGAGGCGGGACATCTTACGCCTCCTTTCCACGCGGGTGGCGCAGGCGGGGATTGAGCGCGATGGCGGCAATGTCGGCGATCATGTTGAGGATCACGTAGGCGGCCCCGAAGATCATCGCGGCGGCCTGCACCATCGGCAGATCGCGCTTCGACACGGCATCGACCATGAAGCGGCCCAGCCCGTTGTAGTTGAACACCGCCTCGACCAGCACGACGCCGGTGATGAGGTAGGCGATGTTGAACGAGACCACGTTGACGATCGGCGCGGCGGCATTGGGCGCCGCGTGGCGCATGACCACCCGGCCGTTCTTCAACCCCTTGAGGAAGGCGGTCTCGATATAGGGCTGGTCCATCACGCCCAGAACCGTCGTCCGGGTCATGCGCAGGATCTGCGCCATGGTGACCATGACCAGCACCAGCATCGGCAGCGTGGTGGCGTTGAACCAGGCGGCGAGACCCATGCCCTCGTAGGTGTCGGCAAGGCTCGGCAACCAGCCGGTCTTTACCGAGAGCCAGAGCACCAGCAGCAGGCCAAGGAAGTACTCGGGCAGCGACACGAAGGCGAGCGCGGCGACATTGGCGGCGCGGTCAAAGATCGTGCCCCGCTTGGCGGCGGCGAGGATGCCGAGACCCACGGCCAGAGGCACCGCGATGACCCCGGCGTAGGCCGCCAGCGCCATGGTGTTCCAAAACCGCGGCCAGAGCAGGTCCGAGACCGGCTGACCCGAGGCCATCGAGCGGCCCATGTCGCCGGTGAGGATGCCCCCCAGCCAGTCGAAATAGCGCTGCAGCGCGGGCACATCGAGGCCCAGTTCGCTGCG
This sequence comes from Salipiger sp. PrR003, assembly GCF_010500785.1. Classification (NCBI taxonomy): domain Bacteria; kingdom Pseudomonadati; phylum Pseudomonadota; class Alphaproteobacteria; order Rhodobacterales; family Roseobacteraceae; genus Salipiger; species Salipiger sp. PrR003. The sequence continues at coordinate 97,744 of NZ_JAAGOV010000098.1, read as the reverse complement.
CAGCGCGGCGAGGGACTCGGGCGTGGCGCTCTGCCCGAGGATGGCCCCGGCCACGTCGCCCGGCAGGATCTCGGTTCCGGCAAACACCAGAACCGAGACCAGCCAAAGCGTCAGCAGCCCGAGGCCCGCGCGTTTTGCGATCAGCGAACCCATCAGGCTTCCAGCCAGACCTTCTCGGCCATGCGCGCGCCCATCAGGTTGAACATCGCATGGGGTTTCACGCCCTTCACATCCTTCGACACCGCGTCGAGGTAGTCGCCGAACATGGGGATCATCGCGCCGCCGTCCTCGTGGATCAGCGCCTGGCACTCCCAGTAGATCTCGCGGCGCTTCTCCTCGTCGAGCAGCGCGCGGGCCTCTTTCAGAAGCGCATCGAAACGCTCGTTGCTCCAGCGCGTGTCATTGTAGGAGGAGCTGGACTCATAGGCGATCGACAGCATCTGGTCGGCGGTCGGACGGCCGCCCCAGTAGGACATGCAGAACGGCACCTGCATCCACACGTCGCTCCAGTAGCCGTCCGCCGGCTCACGCTTGATGGTCACGTCGACGCCAGCGCCAGTGGCCGCGCTGCGGAACACCGCCGCCGCATCGACCGCGCCGGAGAAGGCCGCATCGGAGGCCGAGAGGGTGACGGCAAGCGGATCGAAGCCCGCCTTCTTGGCGTGAAACTGCGCCTTCTCGGGATCGTAGGCGCGCTGTTCCAGCTCGGAGTTGTAGAAGCGGTCGGTCTGCGGGATCGGGTGGTCATTGCCCAGCTGGCCAAAGCCGTTGAGCGCCGTCTTCAGCAACTGCTCGCGGTCCACGGCGTACTTGATGGCCAGACGTGCGTTCACGTCGGTGAACGGGGCCTTCGTGCAATCCATCAGGAAGGTGAAGTGCTGGCCGCCGGCCGAGCGGACGATCTCGAGCTTGGGGTTGCGCCCCAGCAGGGTGACGGTCTTGAAATCCACCGCGTTGATCGCGTGCACCTGGCCCGACATCAGCGCGTTGGTGCGGGCGGTCACATCGTTGATCACCACCACCTCGACGGCATCCACGTTGGCGCAGCCGGGCTTCCAGTAGTCCTCGTTGCGCACGAAGCGGCCACGCACGCCGGGCTCGACGCGCTCGGGGATGAAGGGGCCGGTGCCGACGGGGTTGGACCAGTCGTCGAAGCCTTCGGGCACCACCAGCAGGTGATAATCCGACAGCAGGTACGGCAGATCAGCGTTGCCGCTCTCGAGCGTGATGCGGATCTGGTGATCCGAAAGCTTCTCGATCTCGGTGATCGGCGCGAGGATCGAACGCGCCGCTGACGAACTCTCGCCACGGTGCAGGTTCAGCGAGTAGATCACGTCGTCGGCGGTGAGGCTCTTGCCATTGTGGAAGGACACGCCCTGACGGATGTCGAACACCCATGCGGCGGCGCCCTCTTCGGCTTCCCAGGCCGAGAACAGCTCGGGTTGGGCGATGTTGTCGGAGTCGATCTCGACGAGGCCGTTCATGACCATGTAGGCCTGGTTCACCGGCACCCAGTCGGCGAGCTTGCGGATGTCGAAATCGTCGGTGGTCGAGCCGCCGCTGATCCCGAGCTTCAGCGTGCCACCCTTGCGCGAGGTCTCCTGCGCGCGCAGCGGCAGGCCGCTGAGACCCACGAGGCCCATGCCGGCAGCCCCCGCGAGAAGGCCACGACGGCTGATGCCGGACATGTCATGAAGTTTCGTCATGTCGTCTCTCCTGTGAATTCTTGCTTATACGCGGCTCTTGGCCGGCTTGGCGCAGAACATTCCGGGGAATGCTTAGAGGTACAAATGAAAATTTGTCATGCCCCTCTGAGGGCATTTCAAGCGCGCGGTTTTCAAATGGGAATCAGAGGCTTGCCCGGTGCCAGCGGGTCAGCTCGCCCGCCAGCGCCTGTTGCTCTCGACCAGCCAGTCTCCGACCTGGCGCGCGGCCTGCCGCTGGTGACGGGTGGTTGGGCGCATCAGGTAATACTCGCCATGACCTCGGAACGGCCGCGTATCTGCCGGAACCAGGGCGCCGCTCTCCAGGTAGTCGACAAGGAACCACGTCCAGCCCATGGCGAAGCCGACTCCGCGCCGCGCCGCCTCGACCGAGAGGTGATAGTCGCCGAGCTTCCAGCGGGTCGTCGCGCCGGGCAGCTTGAGGCCGACGGAGGCAAGCCAATTGCCCCAGTCCGTCCACTCCTTGTGGGTCTCCTCGACGGTCAGCAACATCGGGGCCGCCGCCTCTACAAGCGGCGTGCCGCCGGGCGCCATGACCGGCAGGATCTCTTCCGGCCCGAGCGCGGCGACGAGATGGTCGGCGGGGCGGTTTGGGCGGTAGTAGATCGCCAGATCGTATTCGTCGTGACGCAACTGCTGGAAGAAGTCGTTGACGATGAGCTTCAGTTCGAGCGCCGGGAAGGCGTCGCGCAGCCGGGTAAGCCGGGGGAGCATCCAAAGGTCGGCCACGGCGCGCGAGCAGGCGATGGTCACCTGGTCCTGCCCGCGCCGGGTGATCTGCCCCGCTTCGAGCGATTGCAGTGCATCGAGCGCCCGGCCCACCTCCTTGGCGTATTCCTCGCCGATCCGGGTCAGCACCACGCCCGCAGGCTGGCGCTCGAAGAGCGCCGCACCGACGTGATCCTCGAGCTGCGCGATCTGCCGGCTGATGCCGCTCTGGGTCAGCGCCAGCAGTTCGGCGGCGCGGGTGAAGCTGCCGCAGCGCGCGACGGTCTGAAAGGCGATGAGGCTGCGCAGCGGAGGAAGGCGACCGATATCCATGCCGCGCTTATAGGCGAGCGCCACGGCGGCGCGAAGAGCCATTGCGCCGGCAGGACGTCCCCGGGCGCCGGAAAAGCAACTGCCGCGCTCGGGAGGGAGCGCGGCAGGGGAGGAAAAACCGAAAGGGCGAGGGGGCTATTCGGCCACCTGTGCGGGCTTCATGGAGCCTGCGTACTCGTTATGGAAGTAGGTCATCGTATCGAGAAGAACATCCTCGAGCGCGATCTTCGGCTCCCAGCCAAGAAGCTCCTTGGCCTTCGAGATGTCGGGCATGCGGCGGTCGCAATCCTCGTAGCCTTCGCCGTAGAACTCTTCGGCGCTCACCTCGATGATCGGGTAATCCTCGTAAGAGGGATCCCCGGTGATCTTGGCGTAGGTCTTGCGCATCAGATCCGCCAGCTCGGCCATGGTGACCTCGTTGTTGCGGTTGCCGATGTTGAAGGCGTGACCGTTGGCCTTCTCGGGGCTGTCGAGCATGCGGCAAATCGCGTCCACGGCCTCGTAGATCGACACGATGGTGCGGCGCGCCTTGCCACCGTCCACCAGCTTCATCGGATCGCCGTTGAGCAGCGCGCCCATGAAGCAGGCCAGAACCCGGGGAACGCCATCGCCGTCGCGCTGCGGAATGTAGTCCATACGCGGGCCGAAGAAGTTCAGCGGGCGCACCACGGTGAACGGCAGGCCGTCTTCCTTGTGGTGGGCATAGACAAGACGCTCGACCATCTGCTTGGCGCAGGCATAGGTCCAGCGCTGGTTGACGATCGGCCCCATAATGAGCGGCGTCTCGTCTTCCTTGAGTTCGTAGAGGTCGGGGTTCTCGTAGCTCGTGTCCCCGACATAGCTCGACAGCGTGCGGCCATAGCACTCGCTGGTCGAGAAGCTGATCAACCAGCGCTTGTATTCCACGCAGAGTTCGACAATCGGATAAACGTCGAACAGGTTGGACTTGATCACGCTGATCGGGTTGGTGTTGTACTCGGACGGGTTGCAGATCGCGGCAAGGTTGATGACCACATCCCCATCGGCCACAGCATCCCGCAGATCCTGTTGGGTTTCTGGATCATCCACGTAGCGCTGGTGGAGCGTGAAGTTCGGATTATCCAGGTGCTTCCGGATCTTCGAGCTCTCCGGGTCCCATCCGATGATCTTGTGATCGGTGGTGGTGAGCAGGCGATCCAGCAGATGGCTGCCGATAAAGCCCCCGCATCCAAGGATTACAATATTCATCGGATTCTCCGTTCCAATTCGCATATGAAAAGCACCTCCGGTCAGGACCCGCGAGAATGACGGGGGCCCCCAGAAAATATTAGCTTAAAATCTGTAGCTTGCGCGTGGGATTAAAACTTAACTACCCGAATCCTATTACACGAAAATAAACGCTGTGACCACGCTTTGAACATGATCTAGGCCACAGGTTGCGGGACTCAGCCCCTTCCTTGACCGAAAACTTGGCGGCAAATTGCCACCAGTGCCCCGAACTGCGCCACTTCCCGCATCGCCACGACGCTGCGGCGCTGGAATGCGCCGGCGGAACCGCCTCGCCACGGCAAGGTCCAGCGATGATTCGCCGGTTTCCGTGGCTGGCGGAGGCGGACCTCCGCACGTGCAAGGACAATGCCTTCGTCATCGCCCCCGCCCGAGGCCGCAATTCGCGAGACGGGCGAGAGCGGCAGACCCGGCATGTGTGGGGATTTCGCCGAACCCGGCGGCATCCGACACCTTATAACAGGCACCTTATAATAGGCACGTCGGCTACCGCGACCGCCGAGATTGCCACTGCGGCTGCCGGGCCCTAGGACCGGCCGTGGCGGTCCAGCGGCGAGCGGGGGATTCGGAACATCGCGCCCGGAGTGAGTTCGTGGTGCTGGAAGCCGTGGCGGCTGTAGAAATCCTCGAGCGCGGGCTTGTCGAGCCCCTCCTCCCCGAAGGGTTCGTGGTGCAGCTCGATCCCCAGCTCGGCCTCATCCGCCGCCTCGACTAGCTGGCGCAGGATGCGATGCGCCACGCCCTTGCCCCGGTGCTTCGGCGCCACCCAGATGCCGCTCAGGATAAAGCGTTTGCTCCAGAGCGAATGCTCGATGTAGGCGACGTTCTCCTCGCTGTCGCGATAATAGGTGCGCTCGCCGGTCTCTCCGGTCGAGGCCATGAGACCCGGCACCCGCGCCAGGCGCTCGGTGACATAGGCGTATTTCACCTCGGCGCGGCGACCGGCCCGTTCAAGCCCCTCCTCCAGTTCGCGAGTCAACTCGGGATGGCGAATCTCGCAGTAGTCGCGCATCCCGTGTTGCAGGGCAACGGCCACGAATGCGCGTAACTCATTCTCGAGACGGGTGATTTCGGCGCTCTCCTCGGACTGTCTCCGGGGGGTGCTGAACGTCCGGGACCCGCGTGCAAAGTCGGTATATGGCATGGTGTCCTCCCAGGCCGATAATATAGCGACATTTTCATCAGGTCAGTACATCCGGACATCCTGTTCGCGCAAACAGTGGATTGCGCGACTGCCCGCCTGCGCGGCGGGCAGCGATCATGGCGCTCAGAAGGCGGCTTCACGCGCGATCACGTCCCGCATCGGCTCGAACAGCATCTCCGCCAGAAGCCCCGCCACCTCGGCCCAGAACGCCTCGTCCGCGGCAAGCGCCGGCGGCACGAAGGCTGCGTGACGCAGCGCGCCGACGATCTCGTCGGCCTCCCTGCCCTCGGCCATGGCCTGAAGCTCGGCGGCGCGGGGGTCACGCAGCGCGTAGGGCGCGCAATCGTGGGTCGCGCCGCTGAGGTGTCGCAACCAGGCCGCCGTGGCAAAGGTGAAGGCCCGGCAATCCCCCCCCCTGGCCCGCGCATCTGCCACTGCGGAAAAGACGCGCTGCGGCATTTTTTCCGAGCCGTCCATGGCAATCTGGAAGGTCTCATGCGCGATCTCGGGGTTCTCGAAGCGCTTGGCCAGCGCCTCGGCATAGACGGCGGTGTCGATCCCCGGGATCACGGGCAGGGTCGCGGCGGCGGCCCCAAGGTGGCGGCGCACCAGCTTGGCCAGCGGCCTTGCCGCCATCACGTCGCGCACGTAGGGGCACCCGGCGTGGAATCCGGCGTAGGCCAGCATGGAGTGGGTGCCGTTGAGCATCCGCAGCTTCATCCTCTCGAAGGCGGTGACGTTGCCGGTGAAGATCGCCCCGGCCTTTTCCCAGGCCGGTCGACCTTGCGGGAAATTGTCCTCGATCACCCATTGAACGAACGTCTCGGTCGCGATCGCTGCCTGATCCTCGCACCCGGTCAACTCGGCGGCCTCGGCCAGCGTCGCCGGTGTGGCGGCGGGGGTGATGCGGTCGACCATGGTCGAGGGGAAGGCGACCTCGGCGGCAATCCACTCGGACAGCGCGGGGTCGATGCGGCGGGCGAAATCCACCACCGCGCCGCGCAGCAGAACGCCGTTTTCCGGCAGGTTGTCGCAGCAAAGCACGGTGAAGGGTGCAAGCCCCGCATCCCGGCGGCGTCGCAGCGCCTCGGTCAGCAACCCGAGCACGCCCTGCGGCGCCGCGGGATTGGCAAGATCGGCGGCGACGGCGGGATGCGACGGGTCGCAGCCCTGCGTCGCGCGGTCCAGGCCATAGGCCTTTTCGGTCACCGTCAGCGAGACGATCTTGGTGCCCGGCGCGGCCATGGCCACCAGTGCCGGCTCGGGGTCGCCGGCCGAGCAGATGGCATCGGCGATGGCGCCGATCACCCGCGCCGAAGTGCCCTCGGCGCCCTTCTCGATCAGCGTGTAGAGCCCGTTTTGCGGGTGCAACTCGTCAGACGCCTTGGGCGAGCGCAGCGACACACCAAGGATGCGCCAATCGCCGCCCTCGGCCGCCAGCGCCAGATCGGTCAGCGCCGCCTGGTGCGCCTTGTGGAAGGCGCCGAGGCCGAGGTGGACGATGCCCACCCCATACGCCTGCGGATCATAGCCCGGGCGCAGCGCCTCGGGCACTTGGCTCAGCGAGGTCAGCCTCATGCCTTGCCCGCCACTAGCTCGTGCTCGAAGGCACGGTAGAGGCCGCGCAACTCGGCCAGCCCCTTGAGCCGGCCGATCGCCGGGTAGCCCGGCTGCGCTTCGCGGCCGATGTCGTCGAGGATGTCCTGCCCGTGGTCGGGGCGGAAGGGGATCGACCAGTCGGCCCGGCCCTCATCCTTGCGGCGGCGCTCCTCGGTAACCACGGCGGCGACCATGGCGACCATGTCGGTGTGGCCCGAAAGGTGCTCGTCCTCGTAGAGCGAGTTCATCACCTCGCTGCCCTCGATGCTGACGTTGCGCAGGTGCAGGAAGTGCACGCGGTCGGCCAGCGCCTTGAAGATCTCGACCGGGTTGTTGTCCGGGCGCGCCCCCAGCGAGCCGGTGCAGAGCGTGACGCCATTGGCGCGCAGATCGACGGCATCGAGGATCTTCCGGTAATGCGCCTCGGTCGACATGATCCGCGGCAGGCCGAGCAGCGGGAAGGGCGGATCGTCGGGGTGGCAGCACAGGCGCATGCCCAGCTCTTCGGCCAGCGGCGTCACCTCCGACAGGAAGTCGATCATGTGCTGCTGCAACTGGGTCTCGGAGATATTGTCGTATTCCGCGAGGTGCAGCTTCACATCGTCGAGCGAGAATTTCTCTGCCGCGCCGGGCAGACCAAAGACGACGTTGCCGGCGAGCTGCTCCTTGCGTGCGTCATCCATCTTGGCGAAGCGCTCCGCGGCCTCGGCGACCACATCGTCAGGGAAGCTCTCGGCAGCGCCTGCGCGCTCGAGGATGTGGATGTCGAATGCGGCGAAGTCGATCAGGTCAAAGCGCATGCAGCGCGCGCCGCTCGGACGTTCCCAGGCCAGATCGGTGCGGGTCCAGTCGAGCACCGGCATGAAGTTGTAGCAGATGGTCTCGAGACCGGCCTCGGAAAGGTGCCGCATCGAGGTCTTCCAACTCTCGACATGAGCCTTCCACTCGCCCTTCTGCTTCTTGATGTCTTCCGAGACGGGCAACGATTCGACAACGTCCCAGACCAGCGGCGACGGGCGGCCATCCTTGCGCGTGGCGATCTCGCGCTGGCGCTGCGCGATCTCTTCGGGAGTCCAGACTGCGCCGGTAGGCACGTGGTGCAATGCGGAAACGACGCCCTCGACGCCAGCCTGCATCATGTCGTCGATGCTCACGCGGTCTTTCGGACCGAACCAACGCCAGGTCTGACGCATCGGAAACCCTCCCTCTTGTCTGCCGTGCGGGACGGGCTCCCGCGCATCGGTGGTCACGAGATTCATAGCAGCCGATTCAAATGTTGACTAGTATGGAAGTATGGAGCAGGTTGCCGCCACGGAGGAGAGCTATGGGAATCGAGACAATCCAGATCGAGCAGGTCGACCAGTCCGCTCCCGTCGGACCGCAGCTGATCCGCGCCCTGCGCCAGGCGATCGTGCAGAACCAGCTCGAACCCGGCACCCGGCTCTCCGAGGCCGAGATCGGCGCGCGCTTCGGCGTCTCGCGCCAACCCGTCCGCGAAGCCTTCATCAAGCTGGCCGAAGAGGGCCTGCTGGAAATCCGCCCGCAGCGCGGATCCTTCGTGCGCAAGATTTCCGTGGCCGCCGTGCTCGACGCGCGCTTCGTGCGCGAGGCGGTCGAGGCCGACATCGCCAAGGCCTGCGCCAGCGCGCGGCCCGACGGGCTGGTCGAGGAGCTGCGCAGCCAGATCGCCGCGCAGGCCCGGCTTGTGGATCAGCATCCCGCCGCCTTCGTGCCGCTCGACGACGAGTTTCACCACACGCTGGCCAAGGGCGCGGGCCGCCCCAACGCCTGGGCGGTGATCGTCGGCACGAAGAGCCAGATGGACCGGGTGCGCCAGATGACCTCGGCGCATTTCCCGCTCGAACACCTCATCGCTCAGCATACCGCGGTGGTCGACGCCATCGACGCGGGCGATCCCGATGCCGCCGAGAGGGCGATGCGCGGCCACCTGCAGATGATCCTGTCGGACCTGCCGGCCATCCGCGAGGCCTTCCCCGAATACTTCGACCCCGATGCCGCGTGAATATCCGCGCTGCATCGTCCCCAAGCGACCCTAAAAGGGAGGACACCATGACTGTCGCCAAAACCCTGAAAACCCTGCTGCTTTCCGGCATTGCCACCGTCGCGCTCAGCGCTTCGGCCATGGCTGCCGACATGACGCTGAAGCTCGGCCACCTCGCCAACGAGGACAACATCTGGCACAAGGCCTCGCTGAAGTTCGCCGAGGAGCTGGCCACGCTCACCGACGGCCGCATCGAGGTCGAGGTCTATCCGAACGAGACGCTCGGCAAGGAAGTCGACGTGATCAACGGCATGCAGCTCGGCACCGCCGACATGACCATCACCGGCGAGTCGCTGCAGAACTGGGCACCGATGGCCGCGCTGCTGGCGATGCCCTATGCCTACAGCTCGCTCGAGGACATGGACTCCGTCGCCGGCGGCGAGCTTGGCGACCGCATCGAGGCGCAGATCATCGAGAAGGTGGGTATCCGCCCGATCGCCTATTTCGCCCGTGGCCCGCGCGAGCTGACCTCGAACCGCCCGATCACCTCGCCGGACGAGCTGAACGGCCTGAAGATGCGCGTGCCGAACGTGCCGCTCTTCCTCAACGTCTGGAAGGCGCTTGGCGCGAACCCGACCCCGATGGCCTTCTCCGAGGTGTTCACCTCGCTGCAGAACGGCACCATCGAGGCGCAGGAGAACCCGCTGGCGCTGATCAAGTCGGCGAACTTCAACGAGGTCCAGAAGTACATCAACAAGACCGATCACGTGCGGTCGTGGATCTACCTGACGATCTCGGAAATGGCGTGGAACCAGATGTCCGAAGAGGATCAGGCCAACGTCATGGAAGCCGCCAAGCGCACGCAGGAATACGAGCGTGAGCTCTTCCTCGCCGACGAAGAGCAGCTGGTCACCCAGCTTCAGGACCTCGGCGTGGAATTCGTCGACGTCGACAATGAGGCCTTCGCAGCCGCCGCCAAGGAAGCGGTGCTGAGCTCGGTCTCCGAAGACATCCGGCCCGACGTCGAAGCGCTCTTCGACCGCTAAGCCGGACCGCGGGCCCCTCCTCCCCTTCTCCCGGGCCCGCACTCCCGGGCCGGACCCCTCCACTCGGGTCCGGCCCTTCCCGTAATTTCACCGAAGAGCCGATCCATGCAAAAGCTCGTCACGGTCCTGACCGCAATCGCCCGCATCGCGACGGGGCTCAGCTTCGCCGCCATCATCGCCGCCGTCATCATCCAGCTGCTCGGGCGCTCGGGCGTAATCTCCTCGGTCGTCTGGACCGAAGAGCTGACCCGCTTCGCCCTGCTCTACCTCGCCGCCTTCGGCGTCGGGCTGGCCTACCGCTCGGGCGATCTGGTCAATGTCGACATCGTCTGCGAGGCCCTGCCGGGACGGCTGCCCTGGATGCTGAGGCTCATCTGCGCGGTGATCACGCTCGGTTTCGGCCTGATGCTGATCAAGGCGACCTGGCTCTACGTGTCGATCGGCGCGCGGCAGACTGCGCCGTCTCTGGGTGTGCGCATGGATTTCATTCACGCCTCGGTGCTGGTCGCATTGCTCTCGATCAGCCTGTTTGCCGGGCTGCGCGTGGCCGGCATGCTGAGCCGCCGCGACACCGGACTTCCCGAAAAACCCGAAGAGGAGCTCTGAGATGGAACTGACCATTCTGCTCGGCTGCTTCCTCGGCGGCCTGATCATCGGCTTGCCTGTGGCGATCACCCTCGGCGTGTCGTCGATGGCCTATATCCTCTTCAAGGGCATGCCGCTCGTGGTCATCCCGCAGAAGATGTACGCGGGCATGGACAGCTTCGTGCTGCTCTGCATCCCCGGCTTCATCCTTGCCGGCAACCTGATGAACGCTGGCGGCATCACCGGGCGCATTGTGCGGCTGGCGCAGGCGCTGGTCGGCTGGATGCGCGGCGGGCTGGGCCTCACCAACGTCGCCGCCTCGATGCTCTTCGGCGGCATCTCGGGCACCGCCGCGGCGGACGCCGCCTCGATCGGCGGCATGATGATCCCCGGCATGAAAAAGGCCGGCTACCCCGCCGACTTCTCCGCCGCGATCACCGCCGCCTCCTCGACCGTCGGGCCGATCATCCCACCCTCGGTGCCGATGATCATCGTCGGCACGCTCTCGGGCATCTCGGTCGGCAAGATGTTCATCGCGGGCGCCCTGCCCGGCATCCTGATGGGCGTGGCGATGATGGTCACCGCCTGGATCATCGCGCGCCGGAACAACTACCCGCGTCAGCAATGGCAGGGCATGGGCGAACTGTGGAAGGCCTTCCTCGGCGCGTTCTGGGCCGTGGCCATGACCGGGCTCATCGTCGGCGGGCTGCTCACCGGCTTCGCCACCCCGACCGAGACCGCCATCGTCGCCTCGATCTACGCCTTCGTCGTCGGCGCCTTCGTCTACCGCGGGCTCAAGCTGCGCGACGTGCCGAAGATCCTGATCGACAGCGCCGTTTCCGCCGCCGCGATCCTCGTGCTGGTCGGCCTTGCCAACGTCTTCGGCTGGATCCTCGTATCCGAGCGCATCCCGCAGATGATCGCCGACAGCGTGCTCAGCATCACCGACAACAAGTTCCTGGTGATCCTGCTGATCAACCTCGTGCTGCTCTTCGTCGGCATGTTCATGGAGACCATCGCCGCGCTGATCATCCTCTTCGGCCCGCTGCTTGCGCTGGCCACCGGCGTCGGCGTCGACCCGCTTCACTTCGCGGTCTTCGCGGTGCTCAACCTGATGATCGGCCTGACCACGCCGCCGGTCGGCGTGTGCCTGTTCATCTGCGCCGGCATCGGCCGGGTCACGCTCTGGCAGGTCACCCGCGCGATCATGCCCTTCATCATCACCAACATCCTCGTGCTGCTGCTCGTGTCGTACGTGCCGTTCTTCAGCACCTGGCTGCCCTCCTTCCTGTCGAACTAGGACCAAGATTATGACCAACCGCATCGCACGGCTGCACGGACAGAAAGACCTGCGCGTCGAGACCATCGAAGAGCCCACCGCGGCGGCGGGCGAGGTGGTGGTCGCGATCGGCGCGGGCGGCATCTGCGGCTCGGACATCCACTATTATGCCGACGGCGGCATCGGCACGATCCGGGTGCGCGAGCCGATCATCATCGGCCACGAGGCGGCGGGCACCGTGGTCTCGGTCGGCGACGGCGTGACCGGCGTGAGCCCCGGCGACGTGGTGGCGGTGAACCCCTCGCACCCCTGCGGAGAGTGCAAGTTCTGCACTGCGGGCGAGCACCAGCACTGCATGAGCATGCGCTTCAAGGGCTCGGCGATGTTCCTGCCGCACGAGCAGGGCTTCTTCCGTGACCGCGTCGCGATCGGGGCAGGCCAGTGCTACAAGATCGCCGAGGGCGTGCCGATGGCCGAGGCCGCGCTGGCCGAGCCGCTCGCCGTCTGCTGCCGCGCCGTGACCCGGGCCCTAAAGGTTGCGGGTTCGCTCGAGGGCAAGCGCGTCCTCGTCACCGGCGCAGGCCCGATCGGCGCGCTCTGCGTGGCGCTGGCCAAGCATTACGGAGCCTCGGAGATCGTGGTCACCGATCTGCAGGACGCGACCCTCGAAGTGGCCAAGCAGGTCGGCGCAACCCGCGCGATCAACGTCGCCACCAACGGCGAAGCCTTGGCCGAATACGAGGCCGAGAAGGGCCAGTTCGACCTCTGCTTTGAATGCTCCGCCGCCGGCCCGGCAATCCGCTCGGCCATCGCCTGCACCCGCCCGCTCGGCACCATCGTGCAGGTCGGCGTCATGGGCGACACGCCGGTGCCGTTCAACATGCTGGTCTCGAAAGAGATCAACCTCTGCGGCACACACCGTTTCGACGCCGAGTTCGGCCAGTCGGTAGAGCTGATCAACGCGCGCGCCCTGACCCTCGCGCCCATCGTGACGCATTCCCTGCCCGTCGATCAGGCACAGGACGCCATCGAACTGGCGATGGATCGGGGCAAGGCGGTGAAGGTCCAGCTGACCTTCGGCTGACCCACCTCCCCTGCCCCTGCAAGGACCGCGCCGCCCACCGGCGCGGTCCTTCCTTTTGGACACGTGCTTCAGCCCTCGATCATTCCCACCGTGCCGAGGATCGCGGCAAGCCCCGCGTAGAGCCCGCGCAGCGACAGCTCCGGCTCAACGTCAATCCATTCCTCGAGAGTGTGCGCCCGCCCGCCGGTGCCGCCCGATCCGAGGCAGATCGCCGGCACGCCAAGGCTCATGGGGATATTGGCGTCGGTCGAGCTCTCACCGGTCGACGCCGTGAAGCCAAAGGCCGGGAGTGCCGCAAGGGCCGACTGGACGATGGTGCTCTCGGGTGCGGTCTGCCCCGCCGGGCGGTTGCCGATGCGGCTCACCTCGGCGCGGATCGCGCCATGGCTGGTGTCGCCCCGGGCGTTCTCAGCCGCCACGGCCTCCTCGACGAGCGCGTGCAGCGCCGTGTCGAGCTTGTCCAGCTCGGCTGCATCCACAGAACGCAGGTCCACCTCGAGCCAGACGTCCTCGGGGATGGCGTTGATCGAGCTGCCGCCCCCCATGACGGAGGCGCAGAATGTGGTGCGCGGCTCTGCCGGGACCTCGATGCGCGCCATGCCCGCCATCAGTGACCCGAGCGCATAGGCCGGGTTGACCGTGCCGAAGGCGTTCAGCGAATGCCCGCCCGGCCCGCGGAAGCTCACCCTGTAGCGCAGCGAGCCGACTGCGCCGGTGGTAATCTGTCCCACCTCCAGCCCGTCGATGGTGAAAAAGCCCGCGATCTTCTCGCGGTAGGCGCCCTGCTCAAAGAGATACCGAATACCGCGCAGGTCGCCCTTGCCCTCCTCGCCCACGTCGCCGACGAAGAGGATATCCTGCTCGGTCTCGATCCCCGCGGCATCCAGCGCCCGGACAAAGGCCAGCAGCGCCGCCAGCCCACGCGTGTCATCGCCGACACCCGGCGCATAGAGCTTGGTGCCCTCGCGGCGCACGGTCACGTCGGTGCCTTCGGGGAAGACCGTATCCAGATGGGCCGCGACCACGATCACTTGCCCGTTGCCGCGTCCGCGGCGCAGACCCAGCACGTTGCCGATGCCGTCAAGTTCGACCTCCTGCAGCCCCAGCGCGCGGAACTTCTCGGCGTAGGCGGCGGCGCGGACCTCTTCCTGGAAGGGCGGCGCGGGGATCTCGGTCAGCTCGATGATCTCGCCGACAAAGCGCTCATGGCCCTGTGCCAGGTCCTCCTGCGCGCGCTTGAAGCGGTCCGATGCGATGATCCGGGCGACGTCTTGGGTCATGGAAGGTCCTGTAACTGGGTCGGGGAGGGAAACTTCTCCCGACCCAGTTACAGGAGGACGGGCCATCCCGCCACTCAGTCCGGCGTGCCGATCCGCTCGATGTTGCCGACAAGCCCCTGTGCCGTGGCCAGTGCCCGGGCGGTCGCTTGTGCCATCTGTGGCAGGATCATCCACTCCAATGCCCAGGCCGCGCCCGAGCGCTCCTGCTCGTGGATCAGCGCCTGGTGCATGCCCGAAAGCTGCACCGCGTTGAACCGGGCCAGCGTCACCAGCAGCTCGGCCCCCACCGGGTTCTGCTTGTGCGGCATTGCCGAAGAGCCGCCGCCGCCCGAGAGCTTGATCTCATCCAGCCCCTGCTGCGCCATCAGGCAGATGTCCTGCCCGATCTTTCCCAGCGTGCCGGTGATCAGCGACAAGAGCCCCGCGTATTCCGCCACGCTGTCGCGCTTGGCATGCCAGGTCCCGCCGGTGCTGGCGAGGCCGAGCTCGGCGGCGACGTGATCGGTCACCGCCTGCGCGTCCTCCCCCAGCGCCTTGCGGTCGCCCGAGGCACCGCCGACCTGCACGCGCTCGACCCGCGGGGCGATCTCGGCCAGCCGCTCGAGATGCGCGGCAAGCGGCTGGTGCCAGGGTCGCAGGCGGTCGGACACGGTGATCTCGGTCGCCGCCTGCATCCGCGTGCGCCCCATCAACGGGGTCTCGCCCTGTCGCGCGTCGAGCGCGATCAAAGCCGCCTCGAGCTCGGCCACCCGCCGTGCCAGCAGCGCGGTGCTGTCCTTGAGCGTCAACACCAGCGCACTGTCCACCACGTCCTGCGAGGTGGCCCCCTTGTGCAGCGCCGAGGCCGCGTCCGGTCCGACAATCACCTGCAGCTGCTTCACCAGCCGCGGCACCGGCACGCCATCCTGCGCCATGCCTGCCCGGATGTCCGCGAGATCGATCCGCGCCGAGGCAATCGCCTCGGCCGCAGCCTCGGCCAGCGCCGCATCCACCCGCCCGCAGGCGCCGAGCGCCCGGCTCCAGGCCGCCTCGAAGGCAAGCATATGCGACATCTGGCGCTCGGCGGACCAAATCTTTGCCATCTCCGGATCGCCGAACAGCCCGCCCAGCCAGGGGTGATCGAAAACGCTCGCGCTCATCTTGCTCCGTCCCTCTTCCATGTCGAAAGGGCGACCTTAAGGCCGCCCCGTTTCTTTTTTGCTTACAGCGCCCGTCTCAGATGTCGAGAAAGACCGTCTCGCCCTCGCCCTGCAAGCGGATGTCGAAGCGGTACTTGCCCTCGCCGGTCTTCTTGGCGATCAGCGTCTCGACCCGCGGGCGCTGCTCGATGCGCGCCAGCAGCGGGTCCGAGGAATTGTCCTCGTCCTCGAAGTAGATACGCGTCTGCAACCCGATGTTGATGCCGCGCGCCACGACCCAGAGCGAGATATGCGGCGCGCCGACCACGCCGCCGCGGCCCTTCACCTTGCCCGGCTTCACCGTGCGCAGGGTGAATTCGCCGGTCTCGGCATCGGCCGCAAAGCGGCAATGGCCCGAAACCTTGGGGTCAGCGCCGTCCTGGCCGGGGAACACACCCTTGGCATCGGGCTGCCAGCTCTCGATCAACGCGTCGCGCATCGCCCAGCCGGTGCCGTCGTAGACCGAGCCGGTGATCTCGATGATCTCGCCCTCGCAGCCCTCTTCGATGGGGCTGACGCCGATTTCCTCGTCGTAATACCCGGCGTTGCCCGCGTAGGTGGGCATCAGGCCGATGTGGACATAGGGCCCGGCGGTCTGCGAGGCGGTTTCCACGAGGGTGTCGAGTTTCTGCACCATGATCACATGCCCTCCAGCTTGTTCTCGAACATCGACTGGCGGCGGCCGCGCAGCACGATGTCGAACTTGTAGGCGAGGTAGTCGAGCGGGCGCGAATGCGCCAGATCGAGCGGGGCGACCAGCGCGTCGAGCTGGGCGCGGTTCTTGATCGTCGCGGCGATCGGGCAATGGTCGATGAGCGGATCGCCCTCGAAATACATCTGGGTGATCAGCCGCTGGCCGAAGCTGTGACCGTAGACCGAGATATGGATGTGCATGGGCCGCCAGTCGTTGCCGCGGTTCGGCCAGGGATAGGCGCCGGGGCGAATGGTCAGGAACTGGTAGTAGCCGTTCTCATCCGTCAGCGTGCGGCCGCAGCCGCCGAAGTTCGGGTCGAGCGGCGCCAGGTAGGTATCTTTCTTGTGCCGGTAGCGTCCGCCCGCGTTGGCCTGCCAGATCTCCAGCAGCGTGTTCGGCACCGGGCGCGCATTCTCGTCGAGCACGCGGCCGTGCATCAGGATGCGCTCGCCCACGGCCGGAGCCGCGCCCTTGGTCCAGTTGAGGATCAGGTTGTTGTCGAGCGCGCCGAGCTTGCCGTGACCGAAGGTCGGGCCGGTTTCCTCCGAGGGCGAACTTTCCATCGACAGCAGCGGCAGGTTCGGGGACCGCGCGACGCTGGTCTTGTAGCCGGGATCATAAGCCACCGGATGCGCGTCGCGGTTGCGCGGGATCAGCGGACCCTTGTCCTTGATCGAGTCTGGGGTGATGAAGTTGCTCATTCCGCTGCCGCCTCCATTTCGGCATAGGTCGCCTTGGCCAGTTTCAGCGCGTGGTTGGCGCGCGGAACCCCGGCGTAGATCGCCACGTGCTGGAAGGCCTCCAGAACGTCCTGCTTGCTGGCCCCGGTGCGCGCCGTGGCGCGGATGTGCATCGGGATCTCCTCGAAGTTGCCAGTTGCCGCCAGCAGCGCAAGCGTCAGCATCGAGCGCTCGCGCTGGCTGATCGCGTCCGAGGCCCAGACCGTGCCCCAGGCGCTGCGGGTGATCAGCGTCTGGAAGGGCTCGTCAAAGGCGGTCTTGGCGGCCTCGGCACGGTCGACGTGGGCATCGCCCAGCACCGACCGGCGCGTCTTCATGCCCTGTTCGTAAAGCTCGTCCATTCAGGCAGTCCTTTCCAGAAAGTCGTTGATCAGGCGGGCGGTCTCGGTGGGCTGCTCGACGCAGGGGATGTGCCCCGCCGCCTCGATCAGCGAGAACTCCGCCCGGCACAGCTCGGCGGTGCCGCGCACCAGCTCGGGCGGGGTCGAGCCGTCCTCGGCTCCGACCATGGCCAGCACCGGCAGCGTCAGCGCGCGGGTGCTCTCGGTCAGATCGGCGCCCGCGATGGCCGCGCAGCACCCGACGTACCCCTCGATCGGAGTGCGCACGAGCATGTTCCTCCACGCGGCAAACTGCGGGTCGCTCTCGCGGAACCCCGGCGTGAACCAACGCTCGAGGATGGCATCGGCCAGCGCGGCGACGCCGCCTGCGCGGATGCCGTCGATCCGGGTCTGCCACATCTCGGGCGTACCGATCTTGGCCGCCGTGTCCATCAGCACCAGCGCGCGGATCAGGTCCGGACGCTTCGCCGCAAGACCCTGCCCGATGAGCCCTCCGATAGACAGGCCGACGAAGGTGACGCCCTTGAGCTCCAGCGCCTCGCAGATCGCCTCGGCATCGCCCACCAGCGTCTCCATCTCGTAGGGCGCCTCGGGGGCATCCGACAGCCCGTGGCCGCGCTTGTCGAAACGCACCACGCGCAGCCCCTCGGGCAGCAGCGGGATGAGCGCGTCCCAGACCCGCAGGTCGGTGCCGAGCGAATTGGCCAGCATCAGCACGCGCCCGTCTTTCGGGCCCTCGTCGCGGATGTGCAGGCTGACGCCGGCTACGGTGATTGTCTGCATGATGCCTCCTCGCGGCCGGATCGGGCCTTGGCGCTCTTCTGCCATGGCAAATCGCCGATGAAAAATATAACCAAAGGCAGAACCCATAACTCCGAGGTTATGAATGATCCACCCCCACCTGCGCATGCGGCACCTGCGCGTCTTCCTCGAGACCGCCCGGCTCGGCAGCCTCAGCGCCGCCGCCGAGAGCCTGCACGTGAGCCAGCCCGCGGCCTCCAAGACCGTGCGGGAGCTGGAAGATATCCTGAACGCCCAGCTCTTTGACCGCAGTGGGCGACGTCTGGCGCTGACCCGCGCGGGCAAGATCTTCCAGCAATACGCAGGCACCGCGCTCGCCGATCTCGAGCGTGGGCAGCGGCTGCTGAGCGATCTCCCGCAGCACCAGCGCAAACTCGCCGTGGGGGTGCTGCCGACCGCTGCCACCGGGCTCTTCCCAGATGCCGCCGCGCGATTCCGCGAGACCCACCCCGACTGCACCCTGCGCGTCTCCACCGGGCCGAATTGGCTGCTGCTGTCGCAGCTCCGCGAAGGGGCGCTGGACATCGTGGTGGGGCGGATGCCCGCCACCGGTACCGGCGAGGGGCTCAGCTTCCGCCAACTCTACTGGGAGCGCGTGGTGCCGGTGATCCGCCCCGGCCACCCGCTCGCCGGGCAGGATTGGGAGCCCTCCGAGTTGCTGCGCTACCCGCTGATGCTGCCGCCCGCCGGGGCGGTGATCTCGGGCTCGGTGCGCGCGTTCCTGCAATCGCTGGGACTGGGCGAGCCGAGTCCCGCATATGAGAATGTGTCCCACGCCTTTGGTCGCCGCGTCGTGGCGCGTTCCGACACCATCTGGTTCATCTCGGCGGGCGTGGTCCGCGCCGAGCTGGACAGCGGCGAGCTGAGCGTGCTGCCGGTGCAGAACGAGCTGCTCGGCGGGCCCCTCGGCATCTCGCTGCGCGAGGGGATGCTGCCGGACCCGGTGCTGCAGGACCTCGTTGAGGCGCTGGTCGCCGTCGCCGCCGCGCACCCGGCGCAGGAGGGCTGAGCCCCCTGCCCCGCGCCCGGTTCAGCCGGCGGTTGCCAGCGCCCTCATCTCCGGCACCGGGGTGACCAGCGGCGCACCGGCAGTAAAGGCCGCGATGTTGTCGCACATGAGGTCGGTCGCCATCTGCTGCACTTCGGGCGCGTTGCCTGCCATATGCGGGGTCAGCACCACGTTCTCAAGCGCACAGAGCGCGGCGGGCACATCGGGCTCATGCTCGAAAACGTCGAGTCCCGCGCCCTTGAGCGTGCCCGCCTGCAATGCCGCGATCAGCGCGTCGGTGTCGACCACCGTGCCCCGCCCGACATTGAAGAGATAGCCCTGCGGCCCCAGCGCGGCGAGCACCTCGGCGTTCACAGCGTGCTGCGTGGCCGCCCCGCCCGGCACGCAGGCCACGAGGTAATCGACCCGCTCCGCCAGGTCCAACAGCGAGGGCACATAGGCATAGGGCAGCTCCGGCTTCGGGCTGCGGCTGTGGTAGCTCACCTCGATGTCGAAGGCCGTTGCCCGTCGCGCCAGCGCTGCGCCGATGCCGCCCATGCCGAAGATCCCCATCTTCTTTCGCGAGACCAGCGGTCGCGGCGTCTCTGTATAGTTCCACGCCCCCGAGCGGGTCAGCCGGTCCTGATGCGGAATGCAGCGCACCACGGAAAGCAGGAGCGCCATGGCGTGATCGGCCACCGCCCCGGCGTTCACCCCGGCGCCATGGGTCACCCTGATGCCGCGGTCGATGGCCGCCTGCACGTCGATCCCCTCGTAGCCGGTGCCGACGCAGCAGATCAGCCCGAGGTTCGGCAACTCGTCCATCTCGGCGCCCGTGGCGCCCTTGAACCCGGCGGTGATCAGCACGCGGATCGCGGCGCGCTCCGTCTCGGTCAGATGCGCGTATCCAGCGGTGCAGTCGTGCAGCGTGAAGCGTTCGCCGAGCATGCGGTGATAGGCCTGGGTCTTGATGTTGATGGCGATCTGCTGCGGCATGAGGCGCTCCGGTCCGAGGCACGCGCCCGCCCTGCGCCGGGTCGCGTCATGAAGCGCCATCCCGGCCGCGCGGGCAGCCCTCCCCCGGGCGGCGCGGGTTGCCCCATCTGCCCCGACGGCAGACCGGGATTCAAGCACGATTGCGGCTGCGACGGTTCCGGACCCGGGGCATGCGGTCAGACCGTCACTGACCTTCCTGACGGATGTCGCGGATGGTCAGCACCGGCGAGGCATCCATCTCATGCGCATCGAGCATCGCGGCGACCCGCTCGAGCGACGCCACGAGCTGCGCCTGCTCCCAGTCCTGCAGCCCCTCGAAGCTCTTCACGTATTTCTGCTGCAGCGCGTCGGGCGACTGGCTCACCGCCTCGCGCCCCTTGTCGGTGATCGCCACGTCGGTCTGCCGGCGGTCCACGTCGGAACGATGCCGGGCCACCATGCCGCGCGCCACCAGCTTGTCGACCAGCGCGGTCACCGTCGCTTGGCTGACCCCCATCTGGGTCGCCAGCCCCTTGGGGGTGGCGGCGCCGTGGTCCTTCTTGGCGACGATCTGCAGCACCCGCAGCTGCGCCGGCGTCAGGCCGGCGGCCTGCGCAAGCTTGCGCTCGTAAAGCTCGGTCGCGCGCAGGATGCGGCGCAGCGCGATCAGGCTCTGGTCTGTGCGATCTGGAGTTGGGTCAGCCATGCATGACTTTTGGCAGGATTCCGCCAGAGCTTCAATTGGCTAAGCACTTGACTGTGTCATTCGTAAGACTAAGCAGATTTGCTGCATAAAATCTTAGCATGAACGCTGCAAAATAGGCTCATAGTCCGCTATGAGCGTAAAAAATGCTTCGGCGGTTGAAACTTTAGGCCGGGTATATTAGTTAGATTGACGAACGAAATGGAGGACACCAGATCGATGCCGAAAGACATGACACAGCCTGAGACGCGCACCCCGGTGCTGCGTAAGCCCGAAGCAACGGACGGGGCTGCGATCTGGGACCTCGTGCGCGCGTGCAAGCCGCTCGACGAGAACTCCATGTACTGCAACCTCGTGCAGGCCGAACATTTCCGCGACACCTGCGTGCTGGCCGAACTTGACGGCGAGGTGGTGGGCTGGATCTCGGGGCACATGATCCCGAACCAGGACGCTTTCTTCGTCTGGCAGGTGGCTGTCAGCCCCAAGGCGCGCGGCCTGGGCCTCGGCCGCAAGATGCTCACCCATCTTGTGGAACGTGACGAATGCGCCGAGGCGACCGAACTTAAGACCACGATCACCCGCGACAACGATGCGTCGTGGGGCCTGTTCCGCAGCTTCGCCCGCTCGATCGGTGGCGACCTGACGGACGCGCCGCACTACACGCGCGACGACCACTTCGATGGCATGCACGCGACCGAACACATGGTCACGATCGAGTTGCCCGAAGAGGAAGAGCAGCTGCGCGCCGCGGCCTGATCGCTCCCCCCAAAATCGCTAATCTTATCTTTTTCTAAGTTCTAGAAAGGACTTCGTTATGCCGAAAGACACGTCTAACGGCCCGACTATTTACGCTCGCCGCGAGAGCGAGGCACGCTCCTACTGCCGCTCCTTCCCGGTGAGCTTCACCTCTGCCCGTGGTTCGGAACTGACCGACGACGAGGGCAAGACCTACATCGACTTCCTGGCCGGCTGTTCCTCGCTGAACTACGGCCACAACGATCCGCACATGAAGGCGGCGTTGGTCGAGCACATCATGAGCGATGGCATCGCCCATGGTCTCGATATGCACACCGACGCCAAGGAAGCCTTCCTGCAGACGTTCGAGCGCCTGATCCTCGAGCCGCGTGGCATGGACCACAAGGTGATGATGGTCGGCCCGACCGGCACCAATGCCGTCGAGGCCGCGATGAAGCTCGCCCGCAAGGTCACCGGTCGCACCAACATCATCGCCTTCACCAACGGTTTCCATGGCATGACCGTGGGCGCGCTGGCGGCGACCGGCAACAAGGGCAAGCGCAACGGCGGCGGCATGCCGCTGCAGGGCGTGACCCACATGCCCTATGAGGGCGCCTTTGGTCCCGATGTCGATACGCTCGCGCAGATCGAGATGATGCTCGAGAACCCCTCGTCGGGTCTCGACGCCCCCGCCGCCTTCCTCGTGGAGCCGGTGCAGGGTGAGGGCGGCCTCAACGCCGCCTCCGCCGAATGGCTGCGCGGCATCGCCCGCCTTGCCAAGAAGCACGGCGCGCTGCTCATCGCCGACGACATCCAGGCCGGCATCGGCCGGACCGGCACCTTCTTCTCCTTCGAGGAGATGGGCGTCGAGCCGGACATGATCCCGCTGGCGAAATCGCTCTCGGGCTTCGGCCTGCCCTTCGCCGCGCTTCTGCTGAAGCCGGAGCTCGACGTCTGGAAACCCGCCGAGCACAACGGCACCTTCCGGGGCAACACCCACGCCTTCATCACGGCGCGCGTGGCGCTCGAGAAGTTCTGGGCCGATGGCCGCTTCCAGAAGTCGCTGGCCGAGAAGGCGCAGCTGATCGAGGACGAGCTCAAGACCATCGCCGAGATGGTCCCCGGTGCCTATCTCAAGGGCCGCGGTTTGATGCGCGGCGTCGATGTCGGCTCGGGCGAGTTGGCCGGTGCGATCTGCGCCGCGGCCTTCGAGCGCGGTCTGATCATCGAGACCTCGGGTGCGGACGACGAAGTCGTCAAGGTGCTCGCGCCGCTCACCACCTCGGAGGAGACCTTCCGCAAGGGTTTCGACATCCTGCGTGAGAGCGTCGCCACCAGCCTGAACAACCACAAGATTGCCGCGGAGTGACATCATGATTGTACGCGATTTCAACGACCTGAAGAATACCGACAAGCATATTGCCGACGCGCAGTGGACCTCCACCCGGATGCTGCTGGCGCAGGACGGCATGGGCTTCTCGTTCCACATCACCATCCTCGAGGCGGGCTCGGAACACACGTTCCACTACAAGCACCACTTCGAGAGCGTCTACTGCATGAAGGGCAAGGGCTCGATCACCGATATCGCCACCGGCGAGACCCACGAGATCAAGCCCGGCGTCATGTATGCGCTCAACCTCAACGACAAGCACATCCTGCGTGCCGAGGAAGAGCTTCACATGGCCTGCTGCTTCAACCCGCCCGTCACCGGTACCGAAGTGCACCGCGAAGACGGCTCCTACGCCCCCGCCGAGGAGGTGGCGTAAGCCATGACCCATACCGTTGAGAAAATCGGCGGGACGAGCATGTCCCGCCTCAACGAACTGCGCGACACGCTGCTCATCGGCGGCCGCGAGGGGGATGATCTCTACGGTCGTGTCTTCGTGGTTTCCGCCTTTGGCGGCATCACCGACCTGCTGCTCGAGCACAAGAAATCGGGCAAGCCGGGCGTTTACGGCCAGTTCGCCAACTCCGACACCGGCCACGGCTGGCACGACGCGCTGACCGAAGTCTCCAAGGCGATGATCGAGGCGCATGAATCCGTGCTCGATCATCCTGGCGACGTCGAGCAGGCGACCGACTTCGTGCGCAACCGCATCGAGGGCGCGCGCAACTGCCTGATCGACCTGCAGCGGCTGTGCTCCTACGGGCACTTCCAGCTGTCGGAGCACATGCTGCAGATCCGCGAGCTGCTCTCCGGTCTCGGCGAGGCGCATTCGGCCTATGTCACCGTGCTGATGCTCCAGCGCTCCGGCGTCAACGCGCGCAACGTCGATCTGTCGGGCTGGCGCGACGATGGTCACTACACGCTCGAAGAGCGCATCATGAAAGCGATGGAGGGCGTCGATCCGACCACCGAGATGCCCATCGTCACAGGCTATGCCCAGTGCACCGAAGGGCTGATGCGCGAGTTCGACCGCGGCTATTCCGAGGTGACCTTCTCGAAGCTGGCGGCTCTGACGTCGGCGCGCGAGGCGATCATCCACAAGGAGTTCCACCTCAGCTCGGCCGACCCCAAGCTGGTGGGCGCAGAGAACGTGCGCAAGCTGGGCCGCACCAACTACGACGTGGCCGACCAGCTGTCGAACATGGGGATGGAGGCGATCCACCCCAAGGCCGCCAAGACGCTGCGCCAGGCGCAGGTGCCGCTGCGCGTCACCAATGCCTTCGAGCCGGGCGATCCGGGCACGCTGATCGACGATCAGCCCGCCGAGACCCCGGCGGTCGAGATCGTCACCGGGCTCGACATCGTGGCGCTCGAGGTCTTCGAGCAGGACATGGTGGGCGTGAAGGGCTATGACGCCGCGATCCTCGACGTGCTGACCCGTCACCAGGTCCGCATCGTCTCGAAGGTGTCGAACGCCAACACCATCACCCACTACCTGGACAGCTCGCTCAAGACGATGCGCCGGGTGGAGGACGATCTGGCCAAGCTCTACCCGCAAGCCAAGATCAGCTCGCGCACGCTGTCGATGGCCTCGGTCATCGGACGTGACCTCAGCACCCTGCGCGTCCTGACGCGCGGTCTGCAGGCCATCGCCGAGGCGGGCTATGAAGCGATCGGTGCCACTCAGGGTCCGCGCAACGTGGACGTGCAGTTCATTCTCGAGCGCGACGACCTCGATCCGGTCATCGCCGCCTTGCACGGAGCCTTCGTTTCCCCGCAGGCCAGCCAGAAGCTGAAGACAGCCGCCTGAGCCTGCACCATCCGACAGGGACTTCGACCAACTGGGGCGGCTTTCGGGCCGCCCCTTTTTCCATCCCCCCTGCCCCACGCCCGCTTCTCTTCGAAAAGACCCGCAATCCACGCCCAAGGCTTTCGCGCCCAGCCCCTCGAGACCGTCACACCTATGTCAGAGAGCTGCGGCAACAGGGGGGCATTGTTCTCGGCGGGCTTGCGCTATATTGGCACGGCTTCCCCGTGTTCGCTGTCCGGAGGTGACCACCGATGCAGACGCCTTATTACCTGATCGACAAATCGCGGCTCCTGCCCAATCTCGAGAAGATCGCCCACCTGCGCGAGACCTCCGGCGCCAAGGCGCTGCTGGCGCTCAAGTGTTTCGCCACCTGGTCGGTCTTTGACATGATGAGCGAGTACATGGATGGCACCACCTCCTCCTCGCTTTTCGAGGTCAAGCTGGGCCGGGAGAAATTCCCCGGAGAGACCCATGCCTATTCGGTGGCCTGGGCCGACCATGAAATCGAAGACGTGCTGGCAAGCTCGGACAAGGTGATCTTCAACACCGCCGCGCAGCTCTCCCGCTTCGAAGAGGTCAGCCGCGGCCACACCCGCGGGCTGCGCGTCAACCCGGGCGTGTCCACCTCGGGCTTCGATCTCGCCGACCCCGCCCGCCCATTCTCGCGCCTTGGCGAGCATGACCCCAAGGACATCGAGCCTGTGCTCGAGCAGATCAGCGGCTTCATGTTCCACAACAACTGCGAGAACGCCGACTTCGAGCGCTTCGACGCCATGCTCGGCTCCATCGAGCAGCGCTTCGGCCACCTGATCCGCCAGATGAAATGGATCAGCCTCGGCGGCGGCATCCACTTCACCGGCGAGGGCTACCCGCTCGACCGCCTTGCCGAGCGGCTCAAACGCTTTGCTGGCGAAAACGAGGTGCAGGTCTATCTTGAGCCCGGAGAGGCGACGATCACGAATTCGACCACGCTGGAGGTGACGGTGCTCGACACGCTCTTCAACGGCAAGAACCTCGCGATCGTCGACAGCTCGATCGAGGCGCATATGCTCGACCTGCTGATCTACCGCGAAAGTGCCAAGATGAAGGAAAGCGGCGATCAGCCCTGGATGATCTGCGGCAAATCCTGCCTGGCGGGCGATATCTTCGGCGAGTTCATGTTCCCCAAGGCGCTGAACCCCGGCGACCGGCTCAGCATTCAGGACGCCGCCGGTTACACGATGGTCAAGAAGAACTGGTTCAACGGGGTGCAGATGCCCTCGATCGCCATCCGCGAGCTCGACGGCAGCGAACGGCTGGTGCGCGACTTCACCTACGACGATTTCAGCGCCGCGCTCTCCTGAGCGCACGCAAACCAAGACGGACAAAGACGGAGGTCCAGTGAGTTGAAAAAAGACGTTCTCATCATCGGCGCAGGCGGCGTCGCTCAGGTCGTGGCGCATAAATGCGCTCAGAACAACGATGTGCTCGGCGAGATCCATATCGCCAGCCGGACGCTTTCGAAATGCGAAGCGATCCTTGAGTCGGTCCGCGAAAAGGGCGCGATGAAGGTTGAGGGCGTCCTCAAGGCTCACCAGGTCGACGCGATGGACACGGCCGCCGTCGCGCAGCTGATCCGCGACACCGGCGCGCAGATTGTCATCAACGTGGGCTCGGCCTTCGTCAACATGTACGTGCTCGACGCCTGCATCGAGACCGGCGCCGCCTATATCGACACGGCGATCCACGAGGATCCCGCGAAGATCTGCGAGACCCCGCCGTGGTACGCCAACTACGAGTGGAAAAAGCGCGACCTCTGCGCCGAGAAAGGCATCACCGCGATCCTTGGCGCCGGTTTCGATCCGGGCGTGGTCAACGCCTTCGCCCGCTTCGCCATCGACCAGATGGACGAGGTCAAGAGCATCGACATCGTCGACATCAACGCGGGCTCGCACGGCAAGTATTTCGCCACCAACTTCGACCCCGAGATCAACTTCCGCGAGTTCACCGGCACCGTCTACTACTGGGAAGACCAGCAGTGGAAGGAAACCTCGATGTTCGCCTCGGGCAAGGACTGGGACCTGCCCGTCGTCGGCACCCAGCGCGCCTACCAGTCGGGCCACGACGAGGTGCATTCGCTCTCGGCCAACTACCCGCAGGCGGACGTGCGCTTCTGGATGGGCTTTGGTGAGCATTACATCAACGTCTTCACCGTGCTGCAGTCGCTCGGCCTGCTCTCCGAGCAGCCGGTGACAACCGCCGAAGGCCTCGAGGTCGTGCCGCTGAAAGTCGTCAAGGCCGTGCTGCCCGACCCCTCCTCGCTCGCGCCCGACTACACCGGCAAGACCTGCATCGGCGATCTGGTGAAGGGCGTGAAGGACGGCGAAGAAGTCGAGATGTTCGTCTACAACGTCGCCGACCACAAGGACGCCTACACCGAGGTGGGCAGCCAGGGCATCTCCTATACCGCGGGCGTGCCGCCGGTCGCCGCGGCGATGCTGGTCGCCTCGGGCGAGTGGGATGCGAAGACCATGAAGAACGTCGAGGAACTCGACCCCAAGCCCTTCTTCACCATCCTCGACGAGATCGGTCTGCCGACCCGCGTCAAGGATGCCAAGGGCGACCGCCCCTGGAATGCCTGACCGCCTGATCGTCTGACGGCGACTCACACCAAGGGCCGGGAGCCATGCTTCCGGCCCTTTCCTTTTCACTGCCTTTCTTGCAGCCGGGCGACAATTTTCCGCCGCCGTGCCGCCAAGTCGTCACCACGTCTTGCAAACCCCGCGCGCCCGAGGTTTCTGTCGCCGTGACGGGAAAAAGAGCGGCTGCCAATTCGACGATCTTTGACGGGACCTTATCTGGCGCAATGCATCGGTTTAGGGTGCCTTCCGCTTGCCGTTCCTATTGGCAAATGCTCTTTTCCTTCGCAGTGGTTTCATGCGGCTGTTAGGCGATGTTTCTAAGAACATCCGCAGTCGCATTGCTCGGCAGTTGGAAGGAAAGAGATTCATGCAGGCAATTACCCCGGTCATTCTTTGTGGCGGTTCCGGAACACGGCTCTGGCCGGTCTCGCGCAAGAGCTACCCCAAGCAGTTCGCGCGGCTCGTGGATGACACCAGCCTGTTCCAGGCCACCGCCGAGCGGCTCTCGGGCAGCGCCTGCTTCACCAAGCCTGTCGTCGTGACCAACTCCGACTTCCGCTTCGTGGTGACCGAGCAGCTCTCGGCCATCGGCATCGACCCCGGCGCGATCCTGATCGAGCCCGAGGGGCGCAACACCGCCCCCGCCGTGCTCGCCGCCGCGCTGCACCTCGCGCGCAAGGATCCCGAGGCCGCGATGCTGGTCGCGCCCTCGGATCACCGCATCCCCGACCGCGAGTCCTTCCGCGCCGCGGTCGAGAACGGCCGGGCCGCGCTCGAGCAGGGCAAGCTGGTGCTTTTCGGCATCCACCCCGACCGGCCCGAGACCGGCTACGGCTACCTCGAACTCGACCTCGCCA
The DNA here is from genome assembly GCF_010500785.1 of Salipiger sp. PrR003. Taxonomy (NCBI): domain Bacteria; kingdom Pseudomonadati; phylum Pseudomonadota; class Alphaproteobacteria; order Rhodobacterales; family Roseobacteraceae; genus Salipiger; species Salipiger sp. PrR003. The sequence goes on along the minus strand of NZ_JAAGOV010000098.1, from coordinate 69,864 downwards.
ACGCCGGTCCCGCCACCACGCCGCTGAAGCGCTTCGTCGAAAAGCCCGGCGCCGAGAATGCCGCCAAGATGTTGGCGCAGGGCGGCTTCCTCTGGAACGCCGGGATCTTCCTCTTCCGCGTCAAGGACATCCTCGCCGCCTTCGAGACCTACGCCCCCGGCCTGCTGGCCCCGGTCAGCGCCGCGGTGGACCAGGCCGAGGTCGACCTCGGCTTCCTGCGCCTCGCGCCCGGCCCCTGGTCCGAGGCCGAGGACATCTCGATCGACTACGCGGTGATGGAGAAATCCGACGCGCTGGAAGTGGTGCCCTTCGACAGCGGCTGGTCCGACCTCGGCGGCTGGGACGCAATCTGGCGCGAGCTCGAGCAGGACGAGAACGGCGTGGTCTGCAGCGAGGGCGCCACGGCGATCGACTGCGAGGGCTCTATGCTGCGCACCGGCTCCGACGCCATCGAGATCGTCGGCATCGGCCTCAAGGACGTCATCGCCGTGGCGATGAACGACGCCGTGCTGGTGGCCAGCAAGGACCGCGCTCAGGACGTGAAGCTGGCCGTCGACGCGCTGAAGAAGAAGGGCGCCAAGCAGGCGGTCGAATTCCCGATGGACCACCGCCCCTGGGGCTGGTTCGAAAGCCTCGTGGTCGGCAGCCGCTTCCAGGTGAAGCGGATCCATGTGCACCCCGGCGCCTCGCTGTCGCTGCAGAGCCACTTCCACCGCTCCGAGCACTGGATCGTGGTCGAGGGCACCGCGCGGGTCACCGTCGACGACGAGGTCAAGCTGGTGACCGAGAACGAGAGCGTCTACATCCCGCTCGGCGCGGTTCACCGGATGGAGAACCCCGGCAAGATGCCGATGGTGCTGATCGAGGTGCAGACCGGCTCCTATGTCGGCGAGGATGACATCGTGCGTTACGAGGACGTCTACGCCCGCGGCCAGGGCGCCAAGGGCTGACCCCGCCAAGAGCGAACATACCGCGCCGGCCCGCGAGGGTCGGCGCTTCTGCAAAGACAGGAAAGGCGCCCCGATGGCACCGAAATTCGGAACGAGCGGCCTGCGCGGCCTCGTGGTGGAACTGACCCCCGAACTGGTCGCCGACCACGTTCGCGCCTTCGCCGCAGCCTGCGACCACGGCGGGCTTCTCTGCGTCGGACAGGATCTGCGCCCCTCGAGCCCGCGCATCGCGAGCGACATCATCGCCGCCGCCCGCGCCGAGGGGCTGCGGGTGATCGACTGCGGCGCGCTGCCGACCCCGGCGCTGGCGCTCGCCGCGCAGGAGACTGGCGCCGGCGCGATCATGGTCACCGGCAGCCACATCCCCGCCGACCGCAATGGCCTCAAGTTCTACACCCGCAGCGGCGAAATCACCAAGTCCGACGAGGCGGCGATCACCGCCGCGCTCGGGCGCCCGGCAGGCACCGCCGAGGGCCCGCTCGACACCGATCCCGAGGCCGGTACCCGCTTCGTCGCCCGCTACGTCGACACGCTTGGCAGCGACGCCCTTTCGGGCAAGCGCATCGGCCTCTACGCCCATTCCGCCGTCGGCCGCGACGACCTGCGGGCCATGCTCGAAGGCCTCGGCGCCGAGGTGCGCGAGCTGGGACGGTCCGAGACCTTCATCCCCGTCGACACCGAGGCGGTGGACCCGGACACCCGCGCACAGATCGCCGCCTGGGTGACGGAGCACAAGCTCAACGCGCTGGTCTCCACCGATGGCGACAGCGACCGCCCGCTTCTGGCCGACGAGACCGGCACCATCGTGCCCGGCGACATCATGGGCCAGATCACCGCCGAAGCCCTCGGTGCCGAGGCGGTGGTGACGCCGATCTCCTCCAATTCCGGCGTGACTCGCAAGCGCTTCGGCAATGTGCTCACCACCCGCATCGGTTCGCCCTTCGTGATCGCCGGCATGGAAGAGCTCGGCGGCAAGGTCGTCGGCTACGAGGCCAACGGCGGCTTCCTCCTCGGCTTCCCCGCCGAGGGGCCGACCGGCACGCTCGCCGCCCTGCCCACCCGCGACTGCATGCTTCCACTCATCATGACGCTGATCGCCACTGGCGACGGCCCTCTGTCGGCCCGCGTCGCGCAGGAGCCGCCCGTCGTCACCATGGCCGACCGCCTTCAGGAGGTGCCGCAGGAGGCCTCGCAACCCTTCGTCGCCAAGCTGCGCGAGGACAGCGCAGCCCGCGCGGCCTTCCTCGCCCCGCTCGGCGCCACCGAGGCAGCCTGCGATCAGACGGACGGCGTGCGCATCACCCTCGCCGACGGCCGCATCCTGCACGTCCGCCCCTCAGGCAACGCCCCGGAGCTGCGGCTCTACGTCGAGGCACAGGACCGCGCCGGCGCCGAGGCGCTCATGCACGAGGGGCTGACGCAGCTGCGCGAGGCGATCCTCGGCTGACAGAGCGGTCACGCAACTCACCGGCCCGATCCCCGCGATCGGGCCGACGCATCCCCTAAAGGCTCGCCTTGATCCGCGCCTCGCCGGTCGCCCCCGGTTCCTGACCTGCCCCACCGTTGCTGGCATTCAGCATCGACGGCAGCGTCCCGGCGGCCACCGCCGCACCGGTCACAACAAGCGCAAGGCCAAGCACGGTCCAGGTCGGCACCCGGTTGATCATCTGGGTCGGTTGATAACAGCTTCCACATTGCTGCGCCCCAAAGCGCAGCTTGTGATTGCAATACCTGCACTTGAAATAGCGATGACTCCGCAAGGACATGATCGCCCCCCTAAAATAGGAATCTGAATTCAATTGTGCGATTAACTCGCGTCTTAAGACTTAAACGATTGTGCCCGAAGGATACGGTAAAGTCGGACACCCGCGGAAGAGAAACCAGTCAGCTCCAAAGATATCGGTCGGACCACAAAACACCGACACGGCCCTAATTGAACCTTCGGTACCAGGGTATCACCCGCCGCACTCTCCTGTCACCGTGGACGCAGCGATCGCGGGCGCCCGCAAAAGCTGTGCGCGAGACATGCCGAAAATCCCGGCACACCCCTGCGCAGCCTCCATGCAGGGTGGGCTCCCTGCGACACCCTGGCGGCACCCCGAACATAGCAAACGCGCGCCGCTCCCAAGGAGCGAACGCGCCTTCCGAAGATGTCTCAATACCCGGTGCGGTTGCACATGGCGGTGAAGGTTTTCACCATCAGCTTGACGTCGGTGGCGCAGGACATCACCCGCAGGTATTCGATATCCATCGCCACGCGCTCGTCATAGGTCACATCGTTGCGCCCCGACACCTGCCAAAGCCCGGTCACCCCCGGCTTCATTGACAGGTAAGCCGCTTGGTGCACGCCATATTTCTCGAGTTCCGCATCGACGATCGGGCGCGGCCCGACAAAGCTCATCTCCCCGAGAACCACGTTCCAAATCTGCGGCAACTCGTCGAGGCTGGTCTGCCGCAGGAACCTGCCGATCAGGGTGATCCTCGGATCCTTGGTCAGCTTGTGATCGCGCGCCCATTCCGCCGCGGCGGCCTCGTCGCTGGCCAGCAGCGCCTGCAGCTTTTCCTCGGCATTCGGCACCATGGTGCGGATCTTCCAGCAGCGGAAGGTCCGACCGTCCTTGCCGACACGCTTGTGGCCAAAGAAAACCGGCCCACCATCGGCGCGCACGACGACCCACAGCACAGCAATCACAGGCAGCAGGACGGGCACCAGCATCATTGCGACGGCAAGGTCGAACCACCGCTTCAGGACTTGAGCGTAGACCCTGTCGCTCCAACGGAGAAAGCGGCCATCGGTGGGGCGTGGGGAGTGGGCGTCATCTTCGCTTGCCCCGAATTCAATGGATCTCATCGGCTAAATCCTCCAAGCGAAATGGCTAGATGCATCGATCCGACGGCGGACATGCCGGACAAAAGAGTTAATTTCTGAAACATCTTGGGCCGAGTATTGTACGGAGCTGAGGGTCAGCTCCCGTTAATCATTAAGTACACTTTGCTGATACACGCGGTGCTTTAGGGCTTCAACCCGCGGCTACAAGACGTTTTCGTAACGGATTTTTGGCAGTTCGAGCGCCGCCGAACGCCCGCAACAAACCTTTCATCAAAATTACCGCTCTGGAAACAGTGGCTTGAACTTTTCGGGCAGCAGCCAAACCCTCCCTGTTCCCGGGCCTAGTTGACGCAGGGACCGATTTTCCCAAACCCGGTTTTGTGGCCGACAATGCACACAGTTGGGCCCTGATGCTGAAAGAAACGGCGGTCGCCGGACGCGCCGGCGCACCATTCCGTGGCGGCTGGGGCATGAATGGGACAAATAGCGGCAAAAGCGAGGCTTTTGCGTCCCGAACGCGGTCCCTTTGTCCGCGAACGCGCCAGATTCCCGACTCGGCGCGAATCAACCATGGCGAGTATGAAGGTGTTCCAGCACCCCTTAAGGGTCTCACCTCAGGTCGAGACGAACTCCACCTTGCCAGAGCTCAGCAGCGCTGCTGTCAGCCTGCCAGTGGCATAGGCGCCTGTATCAACCGGAACGCGCCCCGCGGTCGGGCGGGCGTGATCGGTGATCGTGTGCCCATGCACCACCCAATTGCCATCGGTCCGCGCCGTGGTCTCGAAACCGGGCGGTCCCCAGATCAGGTCCCGGGAACTTTGCGCCTCGAGCGGTCGGAGCGGGTCGGCCCCGGCATGGCAGATGAAGACGTTGCCGGTCTGCCAACTCAACGGCAGCCCGCGCAGCCAGGTCTCGATCTCCGGGGTCATCGCCGCGCGCAAACGATCGCGCAGCTTCACCCAGTCCTCTTCCGGCGCCGTATGCGCGACCCCGGCCAGGCCATAGCTCGCCAGCGTCTGCAGCCCGCCGTACTTGAACCAGCGCGCCCCCGCCGTCTTTGGATCGTCGAGAAAGTCCAGCATCATCTGGTCGTGGTTGCCGCGCAGGCAGATCACCTGTTCGCTGCCCAGACGAGCCTGCATCTGCTGCAGACGGCGCAGCACCGCGGCGCTCTCGTCCCCCCGGTCGACATAATCCCCGACCAGCACCAGCTTGGTCTCCGGCGACGAGCGCCCTTCGAGGCGCCCCAACAGCTTGGCGAGCAAGGCGTCGCAGCCATGAACGTCACCGATGACGATACATCTGTCGGCGGGGCGGAACGGGGCATCGAAGACGGGCGCGGGCGGCTTGCGGCGTTTGAACAGGAACTTCATGGGGCGTGAGGTAGATTCAAAGGGGTTCGGTGCCAAGTGGCAATGCGGCGCTTGACACAAGGTCAGCTAGCCGCTCCCCGGAAAGCACGCCCTAAGACCGTGCCCGGGACCGCGCGCGCCGATGCCGGCGCGCGCGTCGGGTTTCGCTCAGGCCTCCAGTTCGGTCGCCGTGATCGAATAGGCGAAGCTGCCCGGATCGAGCTCGTCCTGCTCGACGCCGTCGATCTCGGCCTGCGGGTACATCAGGAAGCCCACCTCGTCGCGCGCCGAGCCAGGCAGCGCCACGTCATGCGCGAAGTTGAAGCCGATCCAGTTGCCTTCCCAGGACCCGAAGAGCGCGGCGCGCACCGCGCGCACCTTGGGATCGTCGAGCGCGAGGTTCTTCGGCGGCTCCTCGAGCATCACCTTGCGCACGTCCGCCGGGTCGACCGCGACCCAGCCGTAGTCCGACAGGAAGACCTCGGCGCGGCAGTGTTGCGCCTTGCTGACATCCGACGACCCCGCGCCAAGGCTCTTGTAGCCAAAGGCCGAAGGCGCCACGCGCAGACCGTAGACATCGCGCGCTGGCAGGCCGGCGGCCCGCGCCAGCCCGACATAAAGCGCGTTGAGATCGGCGCATTTGCCGGTCAGATCGCCCATCTCCAGCATCGAGGCCACGTCGCCGATGCCGCAGCCGCGGGTCTCGGGGTTCCGCTCGGTGCTCTCGACGACCCACTCGTAGATCGCCCGCGCCTTCTCGAGATCGGTCTCCATCTCTTCGGTGATCATGTCGGCGGTCGCCTTGACGATACCGTCGGTCGGGATCAGCCGCGTCGGCGCGGTGTAGAGCGCGCGATCCGCCTCCGAGAGCGTCGCCCCCTGCCCCGGCGCGCCAAGGTCGACAGCGCGGTCGCGGGTCGAGACCTGCGCGGCCACTTCCAGCTCGGCACTCTCCTGCCCGCCGCTCCAGACCGCATGGATGAACTGCGCGCCGCTCTCGGCGTCGGTCACCAGCTCGGCGATGTCGGCATTGCCCGAGAAGCTCGGCGCCTCGGCCTGCATCCACCCCGCCTCGTTCACCGAGGGCACCGGGACCCAGGCCTGCACGGGCTTGCCGCCCGCCGGGATCTCGACGCGCGTGGTGACCTCGAACCGGCGCCAGTCCGCCGGGGTCGGGCTGAAGGCGGCACGCGCCCCGCGCGGCAGCAGCGGCGACAGCGCAAGCGCCGCGCCCGCCGTGATGAAGTGTCTCCGATCCAGGGTCATCGAGTGTCTCCTTCGCATGGGGAACCGCCCTCCCGTAATTGCCGCCGCTGATAGCCCGGACGTCCCCACATCTCAAGGCTGTAGCTCGCCGCGCCGCGCAATTCGGCCGCGCCCGCGCAGGCCGCACCGGCGATGTAACGCAAAGCACGAAAAATTTGACGCACCGCCGTTCTCCCGACGTCGTTTGCGGTTTATCTGGGGGCATGGATGTTGTTCTCGTCACCGCGGTCATCGCGTCGCTCTTTCTCGTCATCGCCGCGGCCGAGCCGCTGGCGGCCCGCCTCGGCCTGCCCTACAGCGCCATCCTCGCGCTTCTCGGCACCTTCATCGGCGGGGCGGCGATCTTCTTCCTGCGCACCGATATCACCGACGCGCTCAATCCCGTGGCCGCGGCGATCATCAACTTCCCCATAAGGTCCAACGTCTTCCTATACGTCTTCCTGCCCACCCTGCTGTTCCAGGCAACGCTGGGCATGAACCTCAGGCGGATGCTCGACGACTGGGTGCCGATCCTCGTGCTGGCCATCGTCGCGGTGGTCGCCGCCACGCTCTTTGTCGGTCTGGCGCTCTCGTGGACGAGCGCGCTGCCGCTCATGGCCTGCTTCCTCGTCGGGGCGATCGTGTCGACCACCGATCCCTCGGCGGTGGTCGGCATCTTCCGATCCATCGCCGCACCGCGCCGGCTGGTGCGCATCATCGAGGGCGAGAGCCTGCTCAACGACGCCGCCGCCATCGCGCTCTTCGGCCTGTTCATGGGCTTCGTGATGGAGGGCGTGCCAAACCCCACGCCGCTCGGCGCGCTCGCCCAGTTCCCCATGCTGCTCGGCGGCGGGGCGGTGGCTGGCTGGATGGTGGCCCAGGGCGCGATCGGCGCCATGGCCCTGCTCGAACGCTACGAAAAGGCGCAGCTCTCGGTGTCCATCGCCCTGCCCTATCTCGCCTACATCGGCTCCGAGCAGGTTTTTGGCGCCTCGGGCGTCATCGCCGTGGTGGTCTCGGGGCTCACCCTCAACCTCGTCGGCCCCGGAAAGATCCCGCCCACCGCCTGGGCCAACCTCAAGGACGTCTGGGATATCCTCGCCCATTGGGCCGGCGCGCTGATCTTCATCCTCGCCGCGCTGCTGATCCCGCGGCTGCTCGAGGACACGAACTTCCGCGATTTCCTGCTGATCCTCGTGGTCGTCGTCGCCGCCATCGCCGCCCGCGCCGCGATCCTCTCTGGCCTGCTGCCGATCCTGCGGCTGCTGCGCTTGTCGCCGAAGATCGAACGCCCCTACCGGGTCGCGATCCTCTGGGGCGGGCTGCGCGGTGCGCTGACCCTCGCGCTGGCCCTCGCGGTGACCGAGAGCTTCCGCGTGCCCTTCGAAGTCAAGCGCGTGGTCGGCATCCTCGCCACCGGCTTTACCCTCTGGACGCTGCTCGTGCAGGGCACCACCCTCACCTGGGTGATCAAAAAGCTCGGCCTCGACAAGCTCGCCCCGCTCGACCAGGCGCTCTCCAACCAGGTGGTTGCCGTGGCGCTGCAATCCGTGCGCGAGCAGGTCTCGACCACCACCGACACCTACGGGCTCGACCGGGAGATCGTGCGCTCCGAGGCCAAGCGCTTCGGCGCCCGTCTCGACAAGGCGGTGAAATCCGCCGAGGAAGGCGACGAGATCCTGGACCGGGACCGCATCACCCTGGGGCTCATCGCCCTTGCCGGGGCCGAGCGCGACGCGACCACCGCGCGGATCCGCGAGCGCACCATGTCGCTGCGGCTCGCGCAAAAGGCCCTCTCCGATTGCGACCAGCTGATCGAAGGCGCGCGCAGCGACGGCCGGACCGGCTACCAGCGCGCCGCCCGCGCCAGCGCGCGCTACGGGGCGCCCTTCCGCACCGCGCTCTTTGCCCACAACCGTCTCGGCATCTCTGGGCCGCTGGCGCGCATGACCGCTGACCGCTTCGATCTGCTGCTGGCGCAGCGGCAGATCCTGCGCGACCTCGAGGGCTTCATCGACGGCCGCATCCGACGCATCCATGGCCGCCGCATCGCCGACCTGCTGCGCGAGCTGCTCTCGCGCCGGCTCGACGCCGTCGAAACCGCCCTCGAAGGCCTGCGCCTGCAATACCCGGGCTACGCCGACGAGCTCGAACGCCGCTTCATCCGCCGCACCGCCCTGCGGCTCGAAGAGGGCGAATACGACACGATGTATGACGACGGGCTGATCGGCGCCGAGCTCTTTACCGCGCTCAAGCAGGACCTTGCCCGCCGCCGCGCCAAGGCCGAGCAGCGCCCGCCGCTCGACCTGTCGGTGCAGCGCACCGAGCTGGTCCGCCAGTTCCCGCTCTTCGCCGATCTCGAGGAAAAGGACATCCGCCCCCTCGCCCGCGCGCTGCGCACCCGCTATGCAGCGCCGGGCGACATCATCATTCGCCGCGACAGCACCGCGCGCGCGGTCTGGTTCATTGCATCGGGCGCGCTCGAGCAGCAGGTCGGCGGACAGAGCTTCCGCCTCGGCCGCGGCGAGATGTGCGGCCAACTCGCGCTGCTCATTCCCAGGCGGCGCCGCCGTTCCGAGGTCCGCGCCATCGCCCCCTCGACGCTGCTGCGCCTCGACGAGAGCCGCTTCAAGCGCCTGCTCAAACGCTCAGAGAAGCTGCGCGAGGCGGTCCGGCAAAGCGCCAAGCGCCGGGGGCTGGATGTCTCGGAGATCCTAGGCGAAGAGCCGGAGGCCCCGAAAGAGGCCTGACCGGCCCCGGGGCCGCATCCCCACGCAAATGGCGCGCCCTGGCTCGAAGGCGCGCCAATTTCACGTCAAAATATTGATAATATTATATTATTTCGTCTACGGCGCGTCCAGGAGCCTCTCCAGCTCCAGCATCGCCGCTTCCATCAGTTCGCGCCCCACGCGCTTGCCGCGCACCCGGATCACCCAGCCCTGCGCATCCTCGCCGAGCTGCACCGTCAGTCCCGAGGACAGCGCCTTGGCAGGCGACGCGGCCTTTTTCGGCCGCCCGCCCTTCTTCGGGTCCGAGGTGAGTTCGACCCCGTCCAGCGCCGCTGCGATCAGCTCCGCCTCCTCGGCGGCCGTCTCCGGCACCCGCTCGGCCAGCGCCTCACGCAGCCGCACCTCGGCGCCGTCGCGCAGCGCCGCGGCGATGCGCAGCCCGTCCTTCTCCTTGAGCAGGTCGGGGAAGGTCAGCATGTCGCCCAGCTCCTCGAAGATCAGCGCAAAGGAGCGTATCTTCGAGCGCTTCGCCTTGGAGGCCTGAGGAAACAGCGCGTTGACCGCCTCCTCGGCATTGACGAAGGCGCCCTGCTGCGCCGCGATCACCGCGATCCTCCCGCGCTCGTAATGGCTGAGCGAGGCGCGGATCTCGTTCTCCTCGATCATCGCGGCAAAGGTGCCGCCCATGGCCTCGGGGTCGCGGATCACAGCCTTAATCTTCTGGTAACGACTGTCCTTGGTCAGCGCATAAAGATCGCGGAAGGCCTTCAGCCGCCGGTAGCCCGAGAGCAGCCCGTAGCCGAACCCCTGCCCGTCTGCCGGCGTCGGAAACACCTCGATCGGCAGCCGCAGCCCGCCCTTGGCGATCGAGGCCTTCAGCTCCTCCATCTCCTCGGCGTCGAGCACCACCCGGTCACGCACCAGCGCATCGGCGTTGATGTCGTCCACGGCCAGCTCGAGCATCACCAGCCCCCGCCCCTCGGCATCCCGCAGCCGCTCGGCGTCAGCCTTGTCCTTCGCCGCCTCGGCCCGCTGCCCCGCCGGCCGCGGGTCATGCAGCGTCGCCGCCTCGGCGGCCACCTGCGCGATCGGCGCCGACATCAGCCCGCGCGACGAGCTTTCGCGGTGGAACTCCTCCTCGTAGCGGGTCAGGTCCTCTGCCGAGGGCGCCTCGAGCTTGCGTCTCTTTGCCATCAGACGGCCTCCCTCTCAGCCTGCTCCATCTGCGCGTCGCGCCACCACGTCCCGAGGATCACCTCCTTCACCTCTGCCCATGTCCGGTCGAAGGTCTCGCGCCCGCGCACATAGGTGTCCCGGTTGAAGTCCCGGTAATCGGTCTCGTAAATCCCCGAGACCTGCTCCCCCGCCTGCCCGACCATCGCGGTCAGCTCCTGCCGGTAGGTGGTCATGAAGTCGCCGAAATAAGCCTGGATGACATTCGCCAGGTCGGTCTGCTGCGCCGCGTCAAACCGCGTCACCAGTGCCCGGACCGCATCCCATTCGAACCGCATCTCGGGCAATCCGTCCGCGCGCCGAACCCGGTTCTCCCCCTCCTCGATCGAGGCAAAGGTCGAATAGATCATGTCAAAGAACCGCCCGGTCGAGTCGAACTCGAGGAAAGACGCCCCCAGCGGCACCAGCAGGATGTCCGCGGCCGAAAGCGCGTTGATCGTCAGGTAGCCAAGCGCCGGCGGGGTGTCGAGCAGGATGATGTCATAGTCATCCAGCATCCCCCCCTCCTCCAGCGCATTTGTCAGCGCGTCCCAGAGCGGCCAGCTCAGCATCTGCATCCGCCAGACAGGCACCTGGAATTCGGCCCAGTAGAGATTGAGCTGCGCGCCAATGAGGTCGATGTTCGGCCAGTGGGTCTTCTGCACGAGGTTTCGCGGCGAAACCTCCAGCGCAGCGCTCAGTGTCTCGTCGAATTGGAAAGGTGTCTGCCCGGCGGCCTCGCGGACCTTGTTCTCCTGCTGGAGGTGAAGCGCGTAGTCGCGGGCCAGCATCGGGAAGACGGTCTGCCATTCGTCCTCGACCTTGCCGCCCATGATCGAGGTCATCGAGCCCTGGCTGTCGAGGTCGATGACCAGCACCTTGTAGCCGTCGAGCGCGGCGGACATCGCAAGATGCGCGCAGGTCGAGGTCTTGCCGACGCCGCCCTTGAAGTTGGCCACGGCGACCACCTTGGCCGGAAGCCCCTCGGGGCGCCAGGCCCGGTACTCGCGATCCTTGGCGCCTTCCTCGGCGAAATGGTCGCGCAGCCGCAGAACCTCCTCGAGCGTGAACCACTTGGACCCGCCTTCGCCCTCGCCCTGCGGCAGGTCGGGGTTCTGGCGCAGCACGCGGCGCAGGTGGGCCGGGTTGACCGGGATCAGGTAGCGGCAGATTTCCCAGGTCGAGAAGCGCCGCAGCCGCTTCGCGCCGTCGGGCGCATAGCCGCGGCGGGCAAGATCGTCGCGACCGCGCATGGCAAAGGACGCGGCCTTTGCGAAACGCGCGGTGTCTATGGGATCGGCGAGCTTTGCCGCGGCCTCGGCCGGGTCGATGTTGAAGTAGGGGGGAAGGTCTGCCTTCGGCGGAGTGCCGGGTTTATGTGCCATGTCGCCTCACCATGTTCGCTGTTTGCCGCGATATCCTGAGAACTATGGCACATGCTGGGGGCAAAGTGGAAGCATTCGAGCGCTCATCTCACTCTAATTATGGAAGATATCACACAGACGGTCGGTATGTTTGAGTTTCTTTGAGTCCTTTTAAGAGCTTTAGGTTAATAAAAGTTCAATAAATACCTAGGGATACCCCTGATGCGGTGCCCGCTTGCGGGAGCAATGGTGCCCGGAAACGGGGGTAAAGGCACCCGTTTCCGGGATCAAGGGGTCCGATTCTCGGGGCGGCCTTGGAAAGACTGCGCGTTAGAGCCTGTTTTCGACGGATTAGGGTCTTTGGGCCAGGAATCGGACTCCTCCCGCGCAGGCCGGGCGAGTCGACATCCCGGAAATGGATACCTATCTCTGGGACCCAAGATCCTTGGGTGCCCGTTTACGGGGGGCGTCTTGGCGCGGGTTGAGGTGCCAGCGGGGATCTTGCTTGCGGATACCTTTTGGCGGATCATGGGGACAACCCGGCCGCGGCGACTCGCTTGGACGAGTCGTACGACAAGGCAGGGAACCACGAGGACCGGCAAGTGGGGCGAGGCCCCGGGAAAGCGAGAGCAGAATGGACGATATTCCGCGCGACCGGCTGAGCGGCCCGCTGCGCCGCGGAGCGGTGAAGAAGCACGTTGCGGCGATCCACGTTTCGGGCAAGCTCACGTTGCTGCAGCGCAAGCTGTCGAACGTGCTGCTGCTCAACGCCTACGACACGCTCACCTCGCAGTCTCGGCACCAGATCGACGCGCGCACGCTCAGTCTGATGATCGGCTACAACTCGAACGACATGGAGACACTAAAACAGTCTCTGCGCGGCCTCGCGGAGACTGTTGCGGAATGGGACATGCTCGACGAGAAGGGCCAGCAGGAATGGGGCGTCAGCTCGCTGCTCAGCTACGCCAAGCTGAAGGGCGGTGTCTGCGAATATGCCTACTCTCCGGCGCTCGCCGAGAAGCTGCACGACCCGAAGGTCTTTGCCCTGATCAACCTCAATATACAGCGGCGCTTCACCTCGGGCCACGCGCTGGCGCTCTACGAGAATTGCTACCGTTTCGTGCGCACCGGCTCGACCGGCTGGTGGTCGCTCGACCTCTTCCGGCGCCTGATGGGCGTGGCGGACAGCCCCTACTATGAGGTCTACAAGCAGCTCAACGCCAAGATCATCAAGCCCGCGGTGGCCGAGGTGAACAAGACCTCGAACATCCTTCTTACGCCGGAGACCCGCAAGATGGGGCGCACGGTGACGGAGATCCGCTTCCTGATTTCCGAGAATCCGCAATTGGCGATCCTCGATCTCGACGATGGGGAGGGGCTGCGCAACTCCGAGCTTTACGGTCGGTTGCGCGAGCTGGGCGTCTCGGACCGGCTGGCGCGTCAGTGGCTGGCCGAGCATGGCGAAGAGTATGTCGCCGAGAAGCTGGAGTATGTCGAGGGACAGGAGGGGGTGAAGAACACCGTCGGCTACCTCACCAAGGCGCTGCGCGAGGATTACGCGAAGGGCGCGCCGGCGAAGGCGCCGGAGGTTTCGCGGCGAAACCCTGCCAAACCGTCAACGCTGCGTGCGCGGCGTTTGGAACGCATTCGGGACCTCGCCGCAAGCCGCAAGCCGACGCAGAGAGACGCCGACAAGCTTCTGTTCATCGGCCGGCTCTCGGGTGCGGCGCGGGATGATTTTGAGCGCCATGGTTGGATGTCGGCGCTGAACGCCGAGGCCATCGCGGCCTTCTGGGAGGAGTTGTCGCCCGGCGCCTTCGACGGGCTCGCCGAGGACGCCGAGAGCGCGTAGCGTTTAGCGCGCGCCGTGGGCGAGACGCGCCGACGCCGGGTCGCGGCGCAGGGCGAGCATGGAAAGGGCGCCGATCACCGGGCCGGGCAGCAGCATCAGGAAGGCCCAGTGCCAGCCGCCGATCGCGCTGGCAAAGATCGGCAGAAGCCAGATCGCCACGACGGTCAGGGCAAAGCCTATGCCGAGTTGCAGGGCGAGGGCGGTGCCGACGAAATGCGGCTCGGAAAGCTCGGTGACCGCGGCGGAGAATTGCGCGCTGTCGCCGACGACGCTGACCCCCCAGATAAGGGCAAGGGCGGCGAGCAGTAGGGTCGGACCCTCGAAGGCGAAGCCGATGAGGGCGGCGCAGGCGCCGGAGACGATCATCATCCCGGCGCAGGTCAGGCACCGGCCGATGCGATCCGAAAGCCAGCCGCCGAGCAGGCTGCCGATGACGCCGCTGGCAACCACCACGAAGCTCAGCATCGAGGCGGTGCCGAAGGGGAAGGGCGCGAGGCCGCTTTCCTGCGCCGCGGCGGCGAAGGCGAGAAACCAGGCCCACATGGCGTAGAGCTCCCACATGTGGCCGAAGTAGCCGAGGTTGGCGAGCATCAGCGGGCGGTTTCTGAAGACCGCGAGCGACTGGCGAGGGTCGAAGGCGGCGCGGCCGAAGCCATAGGGGCCTTCACGCAAGGTACCCGCGAACAGGATGGCCGAGGCGAGGGCCGCGCCGGAGGTGCCCCAGACCACGGCCTGCCAGTTGATGCCAGTGGTGAGCGCGCGGATCAGGTGCGGCATGGACGAGCCGAGGGTCAGCGCGCCGATCAGGAAGCCGAGGGCGAGGCCGCGGCCTCGCGAGAACCAGGTGGACATCAGCTTGAGCGCCGGAGGGTAGACGCCGGCCAGCGCGATGCCGGTGACGAAGCGGGCGAGGATCGCCGTGGTCGGGTCGGAGACCAGCAGCGCGGCATTGGCCAGTGCGGCGATGATCGCTGCGCCGGTCATCAGCCGCTTCATCGGCAGGATGTCGGGCAGGTTGACGAGGCTCGAGCCGAGGGCGCCGACCACGAAGCCGAGCTGCACGGCGTTGGTCAGCCAGGCGGCCTGGGTCGGGCTGAGCTGCCAGTCGCTGACAAGCTCGGGTATGATCGCGGTGGCCGAGAACCAGGTGCAGAGCACTCCGACGACGCCGAGGCAGATCAGCGCCAGCATCGACCAGCGGCCCGGGGCAGGAGGGGGGAGGGGGGCGCTCTGGTGGCTCATGCGGAAGGCTTTCGTCTTGAGGGGGTTGCGCCGCAACTCTGCCGGAGCGCCGGGCGCTGCGCAATCGCCCGGCGCGGATGCAAAGAGACCCCGGACCTTGGGCCCGGGGTCTCTTTTTCGAAACAGGGGAGAAAGCTCAGCGGCCGGTGCGGTCCAGCACGGTCTTCGCGGTGAGCAGCAGCAGTCGGCTGTCGGTGGTGAAGGACTGCTCGCAGAGGTAGCGCACGTCCATCTCGACACGCTCGTCGTAGGTGACGTCGTTGCGGCCGGAGACCTGCCACAGCCCGGTGATCCCCGGCTTCATCAGCAGGTAGGCGGTGCGGTGCATGCCGTATTTGGTCATTTCGGCGCGGACGACCGGACGGGGGCCGACGAAGCTCATCTCGCCGGTCAGCACGTTCCAGATCTGCGGCAGCTCGTCGAGGCTGGTCTCGCGCAGGAAGCGGCCGAGGCGGGTGATGCGCGGGTCATTCGTCAGCTTGTGATCGCGTTCCCATTCGGCGCGGGCAGCGGGGTTGCTGGCGAGATATTGCTGCAGCTTCTGCTCGGCGTTGGGCACCATGGTGCGGATCTTCCAGTAGCGGAAGACCCGGCCGTTCTTACCGATCCGGCGGTGGCCGAAGAAACCCGGCCCGCCTTCGAGGCGCACCAACAGCCACAGGACGGCAATCACCGGCGCCAGAAGCGGCAGAAGCGCGAGGGCGAGAAGCGTGTCGAAAATCGGCTTGGCGAATTGGCGGTAGATGCCTTGCGCCTTTTTGCGGTAGAGCCGGCGCTGCTCGCCGAGAAACCCTGCGTCCGCGGAATAAAATGCTGCATCAAACACTGTCAAACCCCAAGAACTCTTAACTCTTACGCGATACAGTCCGGCCTCTTTGGCCACCTGAACGACGACAAAATGCGCTCTGGGCCACCCTTGGTGGCCGCGACCGCGTCTCACGACACGAATTGGTCATAATCGGCTTGTTGATCCAGCTTTAATCACGAGTCAACCCAGAGAGTAAAGGTATATCCAAATGAACATCAATTCCGAGAAATTGCGTCAGCGGATGTCCGCTTTTTAAACGACTTCGTTAAGGAAAGATTAACGGATCTCTACTGCAAAGGATCTGTGAAATGGCTCCGGAAATCCCGAGGCAGGCGCGCCGAAATGGTTTTGCCACCGAGCCGGAGCGGAACGGGGCAGGGGGCAACCAGCAACGGGCTGCCGGGTCGGAGTGTCGCGGCTTAGGGCGCGCCGACGCCTGCCTTCAGGGCGCTTCCACGACGATGTCCGCGTCCGAGAGGGCGCCGTGCAGCCGGGCGAAGGTTTCCGACGCGTCCATGGCCTCGCGTTTGCCTTGGCTGAGCAGGCGGTCGAGCGGCTCGGCGAGATCGATGGCGGAATCCACCTCGGGGTCGCTGCCGCGCCGATAGGCGCCGATGCGGATCAGCTCCTCCATGTCGGCATAGCGCGCGGCGGCGCGGCGGGCGGCCTTGTAGATGGCATACTCGTCCGGGTGGTGGCAGTCGGGCAGCATCCGCGAGATCGAGCGCAAGAGGTTCACCGCCGGGAAGCGTCCCTGTTCGGCGATCTTGCGGTCGAGCACGATGTGCCCGTCCATGATGCCGCGCACCGCGTCGGCGATCGGGTCTTCCATGTCGCCGCCGTCGACCAGCACCGTGTAGAGCGCGGTGATGTCGCCGCCGCTGCCAGAGCCGGGACCGGCGCGTTCCATCATGCGCGGCAGCTCGGCAAAGGTGGTAGGCGGGTAGCCCTTGGCGGTGGGCGGCTCGCCCCCGGCGAGGCCGATTTCGCGCTGCGCCATGGCAAAGCGGGTGACGCTGTCGAGCAGCAGCAGCACCTGCTTGCCCTGATCGCGGAAATGCTCGGCCACGGCGGTGGCGGTCCAGGCGGCCTGGCGGCGCATCAGCGGGGGCTCGTCGCCGGTGGAGACGACGACCACCGAGCGCGCCAAGCCTTGCTCGCCGAGATCTTCCTGCAGGAAGTCCTGCACCTCGCGGCCGCGCTCGCCGACGAGGCCGACGACGATCACATCGGCCTGGGCGCCGCGCGCCAGCATCGCCATCATGGTCGACTTGCCGACGCCGGAGCCGGCAAAGACCCCCATGCGCTGGCCCCGGCAGAGCGGGGTGAAGACGTCCATCACCTTGACCTTGGTGTTGAGCCGCTGGCCCACCCGGCGGCGCTCGAAAGCGGGCGGGGGCGCGGCGCGAATTCTGCGGGGGGTATCGCCCTCGGGCAGGCGCCCCTTGCCGTCGAGCGGCTGGCCGAGGGCGTTCACCACCCTTCCGATCCAGGCGTCATCGGGGCGGATCTCGTTGGCGCTGTGGCTGACCTGTACCGGATCGCCGGTGCGCACCCCGTCCCAGCTGCCGAAAGGCAAGAGCCGGGTGCCCCGCTCGTCGATGCCCACAACTTCCGCCAGCACCGGTCCCTCGCGGCCCTGGACGAGACAATGCGCGCCGATCCCAACCGCGCGCTCGAGGCCCGACACCGTCAGGACCAGGCCGAGCGCGGATTTCACCTCGCTGGTAATGCTTGACCTTTCAAGGGTCCGGGTAAGGCTTGAAAGCTCCGAAAACGCGGTGTGCATGGTCACTATCCATTGATGTGTCCGTTTTATTCATGCTATCCTTGTTTGAGCCGAAAGGAAACTCTTCATGAAACTTGATGGTATGTCCTTTTTCCAGTTGGCCTCCGAGCGCATGACGTGGCTCGGAGCGCGGCAGAGTGTGATTTCCGAGAACATCGCCAACGCGGATACGCCGAATTACAAGGCCCGCGAGGTGAACGATTTTGCGCAGGCGCTCGAGGGGCAACGCGCGATGAGCGGCCTTGAGGTGACCAACGCGCAGCACATCCAGAGCGGCCACAGCACGCCCGACGGCGTGCGAATCGAGCGCGACGAGACCGCTTGGGAAGCCAGCCTCGACGGCAACACCGTGTCGGTCGAGCAGCAGACCATCAAGGCCGCGGAGGTGGCGGGCAGCTACCGGCTGGCGGCCGAGCTGTATCGCAAGGGCCACAACCTGCTGACCGTCGCGGTCACCGGCATTCGTTGAGAGGGGACACCATGGATCCGCTGAAATCCGTATTGAACGTCGCCGCCAGCGGCATGCGTGCCCAGGGCGAGCGCCTGAAGGTCGTCTCCGAGAACGTCGCCAACGCCAGTTCCACCGGCAACACCGAGGGCGGCGATCCCTATCGCCGCAAGGTGATCTCCTTTGAGGAGCTGGTGGACCGGGAAACCGGGGCCTCCATGGTGGGGGTGTCGGACGTGACCCGCGACTCCGCCGATTTCGAACTGCGCTTCGACCCCGCGCATCCGGCCGCCGACCAGGACGGCTTCGTGAAGGTGTCGAACGTGAAGACGATCCTCGAGCTGGCCAACATGCGCGAGGCCTCGCGCAGCTACCAGGCCAACCTGAACATGTTCGAGACCGGGCGCACCATGCGCACGCAGCTTCTCGACCTGCTGAAATAGGACTTTGACGTATGGCGGGACCCTCCTCGCTCCTTTCGCTGAACTCGGCCAGCGGCGCCTACCGCGCGTCGCGCGATATGGTCGCCGAGAAGATGCCGGCGATCGCGCCGGACCAGGCCGAGCGGCCCAGCTTTGCCGAGATGATCTCGAAGGCCGGCGCCGACACCGTGCAGACCATCCGCGAGGCCGAGGCGGTCGCGCAGAACGGCATGCGCGGCGACATCGACACCCAGCAGGTCGTGCTGGCCACGCTGGAGCTCGAAACCACGGTGAACACCGCCGTTGCGGTGCGCGACAAGCTGGTCGAGGCCTACCAGGAAATCATGCGCATGCCGGTCTGATCCGGCGAATGGGGGCGCGGTGACCGAAGCCGATACGCATACGATCCTGTCGGATGCCTTTCTGACCGTGCTCTACGCGTCCGGTCCGATCATGGGCATCGCGCTGGTGGTCGGGCTCATCGTCGCCTTCTTCCAGGCGCTGACGCAGATCCAGGAAATGACGCTGACCTTCGTGCCGAAGATCGTGGCGATCTTCCTCGGGCTGCTGGCGTTCCTTCCGTTCATGTACGCCATGGTCAAGAAGCTGTCGGACACCGCGTTTGACCTGATCATCAGCGGGGGCTTCTGATGCGGGCGCTGGCGGGGATGCTGGTCGCGCTGCTGCTGCTGGTGACGGGGCAGGGCGCGCGGGCCGACTGGAGCGATTTCTATCGGCCGACCGCGCGGACGGGGCAGCCTGCTCCGGCGCTGCCCGCGCAGGCAGCGCCCTCGGGCCTCTGTATCCGCGAGATCTTGCGCGCGCAGCTGCGGCACCAGATCCCCGGCAACCTCTTGCTGGGCATCGGCCTGCAGGAATCGGGCATGATGCACGAGGGCGAGCTGACCATCTGGCCATGGACCGCCAATGCCGAGGGTGACGGGCGCTATTTCACCAGCCCCGAGACCGCCGCCAGCTGGGTGCGGGCGCGGCAGGCCGATGGGGTGGCCTCGGTCGACGTCGGCTGCATGCAGGTGAACCTGCGCTGGCATCCCGACGCCTTTGTCTCGCTCGAGCATGGGTTCGATCCGGCGCGCAACGTCGATTACGCCGCGCGGCTGCTGGTGTCTCTCTATGAGCAGACCGGCGATTGGGTCGAGGCGGCGGGGCGCTACCATTCGGCCACGCCGGAGCACCGGCAGGCCTATCTCGGGCGGCTGAAGCAGAACGTCGGCATTGCCAATGACCGCCTCGACATCTTCCGCGCGCTGGCGGCAGGGGAGGGGGGCGGCGCCCCGCCGCCGGTCGCCATGGCCGCCGCCGAGCCGCTGCCCGAGGGGCACTTCTGGACCTCCTGGCTGACCACGCGCAGCGGCGCCGCCGACGAGGGCGCACGCAGTCTTTACGGGCGCGAGGTGATGCAACCCGTGCTGCCTGCCTTCCGAAAGATGTTCTGATGGCCCTGACCGATCCCTTCACCGCCTCGCGCAAGCGCCCCAGCCTGAAGGCCCGGGGGCTGGCGAACCGCGACGTCGCCTTCGCCATCGGCGTGACGCTCATGCTCGGCGTGCTCTTCGTGCCGCTGCCGCCGGTGATCCTCGACCTCGGGCTGGCCGTGTCGCTCTCGGTTTCGGTGCTGATCCTGATGGTGGCGCTCTGGATCCCGAAGCCGCTGGAGTTCAACTCCTTCCCGTCGCTCTTGCTGATGGTCACCATGTTGCGGCTGTCGCTCAACGTTGCCTCGACGCGGCTGATCCTGTCCGAGGGGCACACCGGTCCCAGCGCCGCGGGTGGGGTGATCGAGGGCTTCTCGCGCTTCATCGTCGGCGGCAATTTCATCATCGGCATCGTGATCTTTGCCATCCTCGTGGTGATCAACTTCGTGGTGATCACCAAGGGCTCGACCCGAATCGCCGAGGTTTCGGC
This sequence comes from Salipiger sp. PrR003, assembly GCF_010500785.1. Lineage (NCBI taxonomy): Bacteria > Pseudomonadati > Pseudomonadota > Alphaproteobacteria > Rhodobacterales > Roseobacteraceae > Salipiger > Salipiger sp. PrR003. Next base: position 49,695 of record NZ_JAAGOV010000098.1, on the reverse strand, counting down.
CCGCTTCTCGCTGGATTCCATGCCCGGCAAGCAGATGGCCATCGACGCCGATCTCGGCGCCGGGCTGATCGACGAGGAGCAGGCGCGCTCGCGCCGCAAGGAACTGGAGGACGAGAGCGGCTTCTTCGGGGCGATGGACGGCGCAAGCAAATTCGTGCGCGGCGACGCTGTGGCCGGGATCATCATCACACTGATCAATGTCATCGGCGGCATCCTCATCGGCGTCGCGCAGCATGGGCTGTCGCTGTCCGAGGCGGCAAACTTCTACACCGTGCTGACCATCGGCGACGGACTGGTGTCGCAGATCCCGGCGCTGGTGGTGTCGCTGGCGGCGGGTCTCATCGTCACCAAGGGCGGCACCGAGGGCGCGGCCAACGAGGCGGTTCTGGGCCAGCTGTCGAAATTCCCCAAGGCGCTGTTCATGGCGGCGGCGCTGCTCTTTGCCATCGGGCTGCTGCCGGGGTTTCCGGCGCTGGTCTTTGCGGGGCTCGCGGGGCTGATGATCTTTCTCGGCATCACCGTGCAGCGCGGCGCCGAGGAAGCCACCCGCAGTGCCGCGCGCGAAGAGGCGCAGCGGCAGAAGGCCGAAGCCGCTCCCGCCGAGGACAGCATCAAGGAGACGCTGAAGCTCGACACGCTCCGGCTCGACCTGGGTCAGGCGCTGGTGCCGCTGATCTCGAGCCCCGACGCGGCGCTGGCGGGCAAGATCAAAAGCCTGCGCGGGCTCTTTGCGCGCGAGTTCGGCTTCGTGCTCCCGACGGTCCGGATCAAGGACGAGCCGATGCTGCCCTCGCAGAGCTATGCGCTCATGGTGCAGGGGGTCGAGGTGGCGCGCGGCGACGTGCGTCCGACCGGCATGATGGTGGTTAACCCCGGCGACTGCGGGCTGAAGGGCGAGCGCGGCAAGGATCCGACCTTTGGGCTCGATGCGCTCTGGGTGGATCCCGAGACCGCCAAGATCGCCGAGGGCATGGGGCTGACCGTGGTCGACCCGGAGAGCGTGATCATCACCCATCTGACCGAGGTGGTGAAGGAACACTTGCCCGAGCTGATGACCTATGGCGCGACGCAGGAACTGATCGAGGGGCTCGACCGCGAGTACCAGAAGCTCGCCAAGGACATTCCCGGCAATGCGCCAATGGTGCTGATCCAGCAGGTGCTGCAGGGGCTGCTGGCCGAGCGGGTCTCGGTGCGAAACCTGCCGCTGATCGTCGAGGCCATCGCCGAGGCCAAGCGCAGCACGTCGAACGTCACGCAGATCACCGAGCAGGTGCGCCGGCGCCTGGCCAACCAGATCTGCAAGTCGATGATGGACGGCTCGGGCTTCATTCCGGTGATCACCATGGGGCCGGCCTGGGAGAAGGAGTTCCTCGAGGCGCTGCGGGTCAGCGGCGACGAGCGCAACTTCGTCATGTCGCCGCAGCGGGTGCAGGATTTCGTGCTGCAGACCCGGCGCGAAATCCAGCAGTTTGCCGAACGCGACGAATGGCCGGCGCTGCTGGTCAGCCCCGAGGTGCGCAGCTTCGTGCGCTCGATGCTGGAACGGGTGAGCCCGATGACCACCGTGCTGTCGCACAACGAGATCCACCGCAAGGCGGCGCTGCGCACCGTCGCCACCATCGGCAAGTAGATGAACGTCTCGGCGCTGATCACCACCGAGTTCCTTGGGGTGGCGCTGGTCTTTGCCCGGATCGGCGGCATCCTGATGTTCATGCCCGGTCTCGGCGAGGCGCTGTTTCCGGTGCGCCACCGACTGGCCATGGCGCTGGTCCTGTCGCTGGCGCTTTACCCGCTGGCCCCGCTGGGCCCGGTGGATTTCGATGACATCGCCGCCTTCATCGGCATTCTTGCCATCGAGCTGACGCTGGGGGTCTGGATCGGTGTCAGCGCGCGGATCCTCCTGTCGGGTCTGCAGTTCGCCGGCTACCAGATCGGCACGATCTCGGGGCTTGCCAATGCCTTCTCGCCCAGTCTCGGCTCCTTCGAGGGGGCCGATCTAATTTCCACCGCGCTGATGATGGCGGCGGTGGCGGTGATCTTTGCCACCGACCTGCACCACCTGATCATCGGCGCCATGGTGATGAGCTACGACGTCTTTCCGCCGGGGCGGATCCTGACCGGGGATCTGGCGCAGCAGATCGTCCGGGCGGTGAGCGCGAGCTTCTACATGGGGCTGTCGATCGCCGCGCCCTTCTTCGTCATGGGCCTGCTGCTCAACCTCGCAATGGGCCTGACCGCGCGGATGATGCCGACGCCGCCGGTGTTTTTCGTCGCCGGGCCGGTGCTGATCTTCTCGGGGCTTCTGGTCCTGGTCATGGCCGCGCCGATGATGCTGCGCGAGTTCGCCGAGCGCTTTGCCGAGTGGCTCGGCCTGCTGGTGTTCTGAGGCAGGGGACGTCCGGGCATGGCCGAGGGTGAGGACAAGGACAACAAGACCGAGGAGCCGACAGAGCGAAAGCTCCGAAAGGCCCGCGAGAAGGGAGATGTGCCGAGCTCCAAGGAGGTCGGCAATGTCACCGCGGTGCTGTCGCTCTTTGCCATCACCGACTTTGTCATGCCCGGCGTCTCGGCGACGTTTGCCGGGGTGCTGCGCGGGGTTTTCGAGACCGCCGGGCAGGTGAGTATCGGCGAGGACGTGCAGGGCATGCGCGATATCGGCGGGGTGAGCTGGGGCATGCTGCGCGGGGTCGGGCTCTTGCTGGCACCGCTGCTGGCGCTGATGGTGCTGGGGGCGGTCGCCGGCGCGCTGCTGCAGGGCGACATCGTGGTGGCTGGCGAGCGGATCCGGCCGAAACTGTCGAAGATCTCGCCCATGTCGGGGTTCAAGAAGATCTACTCGCTCGGCGCCATGGTGGAGTTCGGCAAGAGCATGTTGAAGGTGCTGGTGGTCGGCGGGATCGGGCTCTGGATCACCTATCAGGGGGTGCGCGAGCTTTGGCAGGTGCAGGGGATCCTCCCCGAGATGGTGACGGAGTTCGCCCGGCACGCGGCCTCGCGCATGCTGATGGTGGTGCTGTCGATCCTCTTGGTGATCGCCGTGGCGGACGTGCTGTGGAAGCGCTTTGAGTACCGGCGCAAGCAGCGCATGTCGATGCAGGAGATCAAGGACGAGCACAAGGACACCGAGGGCGATCCGCACATCCGCGCAAAGCGCATGCAGCTGCGCCGCGAGCGGGCGCGCCAGCGCATCGCGCAGGCGGTGCCGCGGGCGACGGTGGTGCTGACCAACCCGACGCATTTTGCCGTGGCACTGAAATACGAGAGCGGCGTCGACATGGCGCCGGTCTGCGTCGCCAAGGGGGCCGACCTGCTCGCGGCGCGGATCCGCGAGCTCGCGCGCGAGTCCGAGGTGCCGATCATCGAGAACAAGCCGCTGGCGCGGGCGCTGCACGGTGCGGCCGAGATCGACAAGCAGATCCCCATCGAACACTGGGAGGCCGTGGCCGCGATCATCGGCTACGTCATGGACATGCAGCGCAACATCAAGCGTCCGATGCCGGAAGGGTCGAGCTTGCGGGAGGAGGACTGAACGGCCCGGTCCCGCACGAGGGGCCACGGGGACGGTGCACCGGCGCGCGCCCGCGCATGGGGCCTGCGCGGCGTGGAAATGGACGGAAATCCACGCTAGGGCAGGGGGGCGCGGTGCGGCGATCCGATGCGGCACCGCGACTGTAGACCTTTGTATGCAGAACGGCTAAAGGGGGCGAAACCCCCAGGAAAGGCATCGCATCATGGCTGAGAACAACACTCCTGACATCGTTTACACCAAGGTCGACGAAGCGCCCGAGCTGGCCTCGGCCTCGCTGCTTCCGATCATCCGCAGCTTTGCCGCTGCCGCCGGTGTGTCGGTCGGCACCAAGGACATCTCGCTCGCGGGCCGCATCCTCGCGACCTTTCCCGAGGCGCTGACCGAGGCGCAGCGCCAGTCGGACGACCTGGCCTGGCTTGGCGAGTGGGTCAAGACGCCCGAAGCCAACGTCATCAAGCTGCCCAACATCTCGGCCTCGGTGCCGCAGCTGGTGGCCGCGGTCAAGGAACTGCAGGGCCAGGGCTACGCGCTGCCCGACTACCCCTATGAGGCCTCGAGCGACGAGGAAAAGGCGATTCAGGCCAAGTACGACGGGATCAAGGGCTCGGCCGTGAACCCGGTGCTGCGCGAGGGCAACTCTGACCGCCGCGCCGCCGCCGCCGTGAAGAAATTCGCGCAGTCGAACCCGCATCGCATGGGCGAGTGGACCAAGGACAGCAAGACCCGCGTCGCCGCGATGGACGGCGGCGACTTCTTCTCGAACGAGGTCTCGGCGACGCTCGACAAGGCCGCGACCGCGAAGATCGTGCTGGAGACTGCCTCGGGCGAGACCGTGCTGAAAGAGGGCGTCTCCTATCCGGCGGGCACCGTGGTCGATGCCACCTACATGAGCGCGGCGAAGCTCGACGCCTTCCTGGAAGACGAGATCGCCAAGACCAAGGACGAGGGCACGCTCTTCTCGCTGCACATGAAGGCCACGATGATGAAGGTCTCGGACCCGATCATCTTCGGCCACGCGGTGAAGGCCTGGCTGAAGCCGGTGTTCGACAAGTACGGCGACGAGCTGAAGGCGCTCGGCGTCAACCCGAACTCGGGCCTTGGCGACCTGCTGGAGCGGGTGAAGGACAACGCCGAGATCGTGGCCGCGATCGAGGAAGTGACCGCGTCGCGTCCGCCGATGTACATGGTGAACTCGGACAAGGGCATCACCAACCTGCACGTGCCGTCGGATGTGATCATCGACGCCTCGATGCCCGCGCTGATCCGCGCCGGCGGCAAGGGCTGGGGCCCGGACGGCAAGGAAGCCGACACCAACTGCGTGATCCCCGACAACTCCTATGCGCCGGTCTATGACGCAGCAATCGAGTTCTTCAAGGCGAACGGCAAGCTGAACCCGGCCACCGCCGGCACCGTGCAGAACCTCGGCCTGATGGCGCAGAAGGCGGAAGAATACGGCTCGCACCCGACCACCTTCGAGATGCCCGAGGCAGGCACCGTCAAGATGATCCTCGACGACGGCACCGTTCTGCACTCGCACGAGGTGCAGGCGGGCGACATCTGGCGCTCGGCCTCGGCCCGCAAGGCGCCGATCGAAGATTGGGTGAACCTCGCCATCGAGCGTCAGAAGGCCACCGGCTACCGCGCGATCTTCTGGCTCGATGCGAACCGCGCGCATGATGCCGAGCTGATCGCCTACGTGAAGCCGATCCTCGAGGCGAAGGGCGTGTCGGACAAGTTCGAGATCATGGCCCCGCGCGAAGCGACCATCGCCTCGCTCGAGACCATCACCAAGGGCGAGAACACCATCGCGATCACCGGCAACGTGCTGCGCGATTACCTGACCGACCTCTTCCCGATCCTCGAGCTGGCCACCTCGGCCAAGATGCTCTCGATCGTGAAGCTGATGAACGGCGGCGGCCTCTTCGAGACCGGTGCCGGCGGGTCGGCTCCGAAGCACGTGCAGCAGCTGGTGGAAGAGAACCACCTGCGCTGGGATTCGCTGGGCGAGTTCTGCGCCCTTGGCGAGAGCTTCAAGTTCCTTGCCGACCAGAAGGACAACGCCAAGGCGCGGGTGCTGGGCGATGCGGTGGAGATCGCGACGCAGGGCATTCTCGACCACGACCGTTCGCCCTCGCGCAAGGTGGGTGAGCCCGACAACCGCGACAGCCACTACTGGTTCGCGCGCTACTGGGCCGAAGCGCTGGCGGCGCAATCGGACGACGCCGAGCTGGCGGCGCATTTCGCGCCCATCGCCAAGGCGCTGGCCGATGGTGAGGCTGCGATTGTGGCAGAGCTGGCGGCGGTGCAGGGCAAGCCCGCGGATCTCGGGGGCTACTACCACGGTGACGCGGAGAAGACCGCTGCCGTGATGCGCCCCTCGGCAACGCTGAACGGCATCCTCGGCTGAAATCGACACCGCTGACGAGATGGGCACCCCCGGCTGAAAGGCCGGGGGTGTTTGCGTTCGGGGCAATGCTTCGCGGGTTCCGTGGGACTTATCCGCCGTTTGTCCACAAGCCGACAGTGTTGCGCCGGGGCGTTCTGCGACAACATACCGCAGAGTGTAGGTGCTCAAAGATTACCTACTGCATGTGGTGGCTCCCCGCGAGAGGTTCAATAAATTCAGAACATTAACAGTATGTTAGATATTTGGAGCGCTAAAAAATCCGCGCGTCTGCAAGTGATTCTGCCTTGCCTTCCCGGGCGCGTGGTGCCCCCGACCGAGTCGTTCGCGCAGAGGTTGAAACTGAACTGTGAACAGATTGTGGAAAAAATTCGTCCTTGCAGGGGCTTGCATGAAACATGCGCCGCGGGCCCAAAAATCTGCTCGCGACCGGCGAAATCGCGCTACTGTAATTCTGCCTGGTGGTGCTGCTATGACTGAGCAAATCGGAGTTTTCTCTCCTGATGGCAGCTTCATGCCCATATTGGCAGGGCGGCGAGTTTCGTTCAGGTGAAGGGGGGAGGCCATTTGGCCTAAGTATCCTTAGTCTTTTGATAATTATGAGCGGCACCCGGGGTCATCTCCGGGTGCCTATTTTTTTTCCGGCGCCGCGGGTCGCCGAAGCGGTTGATCACCGCGGTGCATGGATATACATTTTCGGAACGTATATCTTAATGTCAGGAGGCTGTGATGCAGATCTCGAAATGGGGGAACTCCCTGGCGGTCCGCCTGCCTGCCGAACTCGTGCGCGAACTGGGGCTGAAAGAGGGCGACCGGATCGAGCTGCATCCCGACGACCGGGGGCTCGCGGTGAGCCGCGCCGCGCGGCCCGAGGAGATCCTCGCCGGTCTGCGCCGTTTCCGGGGGCGGCTGCCCGACGGACCGCTGCCCCGCGACGAGGCCAACGCGCGCTGATCCCGGGGCCGATCCATGGCGGGGGCCTTTCTCGACACCAACGTGATCCTCTACCTTCTGGGCGAGGCGCCGAAGGCGGATCGCGCCGAGGCGCTGCTGCAGCAGGGCGGGGTGATCAGCGTGCAGGTGCTGAACGAGGCGCTGGTAAACTGCCTGCGCAAGGCGAAGCTGAGCGCCGAGGAGGCGGGGGCGTTTCTTGCCGGCGTCCGGGCGCTCTGCGAGGTGGTGCCGCTGACCGAGCTGACCCATGACATCGGCCGGGCGCTCGGGATGCGCTACGGGTTTTCGGTCTACGACTCGATGATCGTCGGCGCGGCGCTCGAAGCAGGCTGCGACACGCTCTGGTCCGAGGACATGCATCACGGGCTGCTGGTCGAGGGGCGCCTGCGCATCCTCAACCCGTTCAAGGGCTGAGCGGCGCGCGCACCGAGCCGCGCTCGACCAGCCGCACCGGCACCTCGTAGAGCATGGGCGCGGCCTCGGCGGGCAGGGCAATGGCCTCCATCGTGGCGCGGGTGAGATCCTCGAGCGACTGGCTGACCGTGGTCAGCGCATGCGAGGACCAGCCCGAGATTGGCGCGTCGTCGAAGCCGATCACCGACAGATCCTCGGGCACCCGCAGGCCGAGCTCGAAGCGGGCGGTGTTGAGCACCCCGAGCGCGATCTCGTCGGTGACGCCGAAGATGCCGTCGATGCCGGTCCCTTGCAGCAGCACGCGGGCCGCCTCGGCCCCGGTTTCGTAGCTGTTCGGCCCGTCGACCCAGCGGGTCACCGGGATGCCGCGCAGGGCCATTTCCGAGCAGAAGGCCTCGGCCCGGTCGATCTTGGCCGAGGTGCGCGAGCCCGAGATCACCACCGCCACGTTGCGGCAACCGGCCCGGGTCAGCCGCTCGGCCGCCAGCCGGCCGCCGCGGGCGCTGTCCGCGAGGATGAGATCGGCCCGCGCGCCTTTTGGCGGGCGCGGCCGGTTGATCAGCACCATGCGCGCGCCGTTCTGCGCACATAGCCGGATCAGCGCGTCGGGCGCGGCCCCCGAGAGCAGCACGACGGTGCGCACCCGGTAGTCGAGCAGGCGTTTGAGGTCCTCGGCCACGCCGCCGGTGCCGTTCATCAGCAGGCATTGCAGGCGGTGGGCGTGCAGCGCCTTCGACAGGGCGTCGAGCTGGGCAGAGATATAGGGGTTGGAGAAGTTGCCGCCGACCACGCCGACGAGGTCCGAGCGCTCCTGGTGCAAGGTGCGGGCGAGGCGGTTGACCCGGTAGCCGAGCTCTTCGGCGGCCTCGAGGATGCGGGCGCGGGCCTGCTCTGACACATGCGCGCCGGGCGTGAAGGCGCGCGACACTGCCGAGCGCGAGACCCCGGCCAGCCGTGCCACGTCGGCGGCCGAGACGAAGCGGCTCCGGGGAGGTCCGAGCGGCGGGCGGGGCGGTGTCATCGGGCGCAGAGGCCCCGGTTCAGCACCTCTTGCGCAAGCGCGAGCATCGGCGGCAGCGGGTAGCTTTGCTCGAGCCCGCGCAGCGCGTGAAGGTGCGCGAGGGCGGCGTCGAAGCTCGGATAGGTGCCGGGCCGCCGCAGGTGCAGCCAGAGCGCCAGCACGGTGACCGAACGCGAGCGCCCGCCGCGGCAATGCACCAGCAGCCCGCCCCTTTTGTGGGCGGGGTAGTGCGGTTTGCCCGCGGTATAGACCGCGGCGAGCCCGTCGATCAGCGTGACCGCCGCGGCCAGCGTCTCGGCGGCATTGCCCGGCCCGTCGAGCAGGCCGATCTGGTAGCGCCGCAGATGGGTGCCGTCGGGGCGAAGGAGAGGGCCGGGGAAGATGTTCATCGCGAGGTTGAGGCTGGCGCCGATGCCTGCCTGCTGCAGGGCGTCGCCATCCTCTGCGGCCGGTAGGTTGCCAAGCCACAGCCCGTCGAGGCCGGGGCCGATTTCGCCTGCGGCCCGCCAGATCAGCGGCTTCTGGTCCTCGGCGGCCTCGGCTGCGGGAACGGTGTCGGGCAGGTGGTGACGGATCATGGGTCAGACCTCGAGACTGGGGCACTGCCGCAGGCGCGGGCCAAGCGCAGCGGTCAGGCGGGGGGCGGCGCGCAGATCGACGAAGGCCGGCAGCACCCGTTCGGCCCGGGTGGTCTCGGCCATGGCGAGGATGTCCGAGAGTCGCGGGTGCACGTTCCAGCCCATCCAGCGGGCGTGACCCTCGGCGAGCATCGCATGCGCGGGGCTGCTGCGCGGCACATGGCCTGAAAAGATGAAGCGGAAGCCGGGGCGCTCCCGGAGCGCGGCGCAGAGTCCATGCTCGGCGTTCGGCCCGTCGGCGACAATGATCTGCGCTGGGGTTGCGGTCTCGGGCGTGGCGACGGGCGGAGGGGTGCCGGTGAGTCTTTCGGTCTCATCGGCGATCTGAGGGCAAGCGTGGACAGTCAGCCCGGCGGCCCCGAGCGCCGCCACCATGTCCGGGCCGCGCCCGCCGAGCGGGCAGGGCAGCACCGCGCCGCCGCGCGCTGCTTTGGTCAGGGCGGCGATCTGATCGGCGAGCGAGTCCTCGCGGTCGCCGTAGGAGGCGTCGGCCAGCACCGTGGCGCTGCGCGGGAAGGGATCGCAGCGCAGCAGCGGGGCCTCGGTGCTGAAATCGCCTGTGTAGAGAAAGCCGCCGCGCAGGGTCGGAAAGCGCATCCAGATGCCGCCGGGCGCATGGCCGGAGCGGCCGGTGTCGAGGCGGACGCCCAGAACCTCGGCACAGCCACGGTCGGGCAGCTTTGCGAGGCGTGGCGGGCGCAGGTTGCAGGGGAGCTGGCGTTGGGTCTCTTGGGTGGCGTAGACCGGCGGGTTGCCGATCTCGGCCAGCCGGTCGAGCGCGCCGACGTGATCGACGTGGGCGTGGCTCAGCAGCACCGCGTCGACACGCCCGGCCTGCGAGAGATCGGGCCGCTCGCCGGCCTCGAGCCCGCCGCCCATGTCGAGCAGCAGCCTGCGGCCCTCGATCTCGAGCAGGAAGAGCGCGGCGCTTTTGCGGCCGAGGCCGCTGAGGGCGGTCAGTCGCGCCATGGCAGCACCCCCTCGGGCAGGCGGCGGCCGACGAGCAGCGACAGCCCCATGAGCGCCAGCACCATGAGCACCATCAGGCATCCGACCGCGGCGGCGAGGGTCGAGGAGCCCGCCTCTTCGAGGAAGATGATCATCGGGCCGATGGTGGTGGCCCGCGAGCTGACCAGCAGCACCGAAACCTGGATCTCGTTCACCGCCGTCATGAAGACGAGGATCGCCGCCGCCATGGCCGAGGGGGCGAGGGCGGGGAGCACGATGTCACGCAGCCGCGCGAAGACCCCGGCGCCGGCGAGCTGCGCGGCCTCGTCCAGCGCCCGGTCGATCTGGGCGTAGCCGCCGAGGATGGGGCGCAGCGCAAGGGCGAGGAAGTTCGACAGGTAGGCGGCGAGGATCACCCAGACCGTGCCGTAGAGCCCGGTGCCGACAAAGGGCAGGGGGCGCAGGAAGAAGAGGATCATCGCCACGCCGATGATGATGCCGGGCAGCGCATAGGCCAGCTCTGACGCGAGGCGCAGCAGCCGCGCCACCCAGCCGCGGCGCCAGCTCAGCACGTAGCCGAGGGCGACCGCCGCCGGGATCAATACCGCCACGGTCAGCAGCGTCAGCCAGAGCGAGGTGAGAAAGGCGCTTCGGATGCCCTCGTGGTGGAAGAGGGCGTTGGCGAAGTTCTCGAAGGTGAGCGTGTCCGGCGTCAAGGGCTGGCCGTAGCCGCGCACCAGCGCGGTGCCGAGAAGGGCGGAGAGCGGCAGGACGAGGCAGAGCGCGAGGTAGAGCCAGGCCACGCCGCTGACCGGCAGGCGCCAGGCTCCGAGCTTCATGCGGGGCGGGCGCTGCGCGGCATCGACGCGCTGGTCACCGCGGCGTCCGAGCCAGGCGGTGAGGGTCATGCCGAGCACGGTCAGCAGGGCCGGCAGCAGCGCCAGAAGTGCCATGTCGTTCAGCGCCGAGGGGCCATAGGCGTTGAGCCGCTGGTAAATGAGGGTAATCAGCGTCGGCACGCGGGCGGGGATGCCGAGCATCGCCTGGATGCCGAAGTTGCCGATCGACGAGACGAAGGCCAGCGCGGCCCCGGCGAAAACGCCGCTGCGGATCAGCGGCAGGATGATGTCGCGCGTGACCTGTCCCGCGCTGGCGCCGTTCGCGTGGGCGGCCTCGACCAGCGAGGCCGGGAGGCGCTGCAGCGAGGCGCGGACCGACAGGAACACGAGGGGCGCATTGTAGAGCCCGAGCAGGAAGATGATGCCGCCCATGGAATAGAGCGGGTGGCGGGTGCCGGGAGGCAGCGCGAGGCCGAGCGGGCCGAGGATCGGGCTTGCCGGAGAGAAGGCCTGAACCCAGGCCAGCGCGGTCACCTGCGGCGGGATCATCAGCGGCAGCACGAAGCCGAAGACCCAGAGCGTGCGGCGGCGCATATCGGTGAGCGAGGTCAGCAGCGCGGCCATCGTGCCGACCGCCGTGGCCAGCAGCGTTGCGGCGCAGGCGATCCAGAGGGTGTTGAGCGTTGCCTCCAGCACCCGGCGACCGCCGAGGATCGCGGCGATGCGCTCGGCGTCGAAGGTGCCTTGGGGGAAGAGTGCGGCATAGAGGAGCCGGGCGAGCGGCGCGATGGAGAGCAGCCCGACAAAAAGGATCAGCACCAGCGTCAGCGCGCGTTCGCCGCCGAGGCGCCCGAGCAGTCGGCGCGCCCGAGAGGGGCGCGCCGCTTGGTCTTGGACGAGGCTCACGCGATCAGAGCCCGAAGAGCTCGGCGAACTGCGCGCGCACGGCTTCGTTGGTCTCGAGCGCGGCATCGACGTTGTAGCCGAGCAGGGTCATGTCCTCGAGCTTGGGAAAGCCCTCGGGGCCCTCGACGCCGGGCAGGATCGGCAGCGAGCCCTGCTTGGCAACCAGCTCCTGGCCTTCCTTGCTGAGCAGGAAGTCGATGAAGAGCTTGGCCTCTTCCGGGTGCTCGGTGCCGGCCATGATCGCGGCGGGCTCGGTGATGAAGCTCACGCCATCCTCGGGCACGATGAAATCGACCGGCGAGCCGTCGGCCTTGGCGCGCAGGGCATTGGCATCGACGATGATCGCGTATTTCGCCATGCCCGAGGCGACGGCCTTGGTCGCCGGGCCGTTGCCGCCCTCGGGGACGATGTCGAGCTCGTTGAGCCCCTCGTAGAACGCCCAGCCGATGCCCTCGGCGTTCAGCAACGCATGCAGGTGGTTCAGCGCCGCGCCGGAGTAGAGCGGCGACGGCACGCCGATCATGCCGCGGTTGTCTTCGGTGACGAGGTCCATCCAATGGCTGACCGGCTCGGCGATCTCGGTGTTGTAGGCGATGCCGGTGGTCATCGCCTTGGTGCCGAAATAGGTCATGTCGGCGTCATAGGTGGCTGGGTCGTAGTCCGCCACGGGTGCGTCTTCGTAGGCCATCAGGTGACCGCCCGCCTTGAGCTCGCCGAGGTTGATCACATCGGCGACCAGCAGGATATCGGGCTGCACGTTGTCCGCCTCGATCTCGGCGCGCACCACGTTCATCAGCGCCGAGGTGCCGTTGCGGGTCCATTCGATCTTGATGTCGGGGTGGGCGGCCTCGAAAGCGTCCACGGTCTGCTGCGCCTGCTCGGGGGGCTGGCTGGTGTAGAGCGTCAGCGTGGTTTCGGCAAAGGCGGCGCTGGAGAGCAGCGACGCGGCGAGGGAGAGGGAGAGAAGACGCATGTTCGGTGTCCTTGCGGTTGCGTGTTCAGGAGGGGTGAGACGCGGCGGCGTCGGGAATGACCCAGCCGTCGCGCAGGGCGAGCGAGACCCTCTGGCCGCGGCTCAGCGCGGCGGGGGCGGCGATGTTCACGGAGAGCGGGATGTCCCCCGCGGGCCCGGCCATGACCTCGGCGCGCAGGAAGGCGCCGCGGTAGGTGGCGCGGGTGACGTTGCCCGCGATGGCCTCCGCCGCATCGGTGAGCTGGAGGTCGCCGGGGTGGAAGGAGATCTTGGCGCGGCGGCGGGCGGTCTGGCCGGGGGCGCAGCGCAGTTCGATGCGCTGGCCGAGCAGCGAGGCGGCGGCGCGGCCCTGCCCGAGCGGGCGGATGTCCTCGGCCTCGAGCACCCGTCCCTCGCCGATGAAGCCCGCGACGGTCTCGGTCTGCGGCTGGCTGAACAGCGCTTCGGGGCGGTCGAACTGCAGGATGCGGCCCTTGTCCATGACCGCCACGCGATCGGCGAGGGCCAGCGCCTCGGACTGGTCGTGGGTGATGTAGAACATGGTGGCGCCGGAGCGGGCGTGGAAGGCGGCGAATTCCTCTTCCAGCGCGCCGCGCAGGTGCACGTCGAGATTGGCCAGCGGCTCGTCGAGCAGCACGACGCGGCTCTCCATGGCGAGGCAGCGCGCGAGGGCGACGCGCTGGCGCTGGCCGCCCGAGAGATCTGCGGGGCGGCGGTGCGCGAGCGGGCCCAACTCGACCAGATCGAGCACCCGGGCGACGCGGGACTTCCTCTCGGTTCTAGGAACGCCGGCGATCTTCAGCCCGTAGGCCACATTCTGCGCCACCGACATATGCGGCCAAAGGGCGTAATTCTGGAACACCACGCCGATGCCGCGATGCTCGGGGGCGAGGTGACGGCCGGGGGCCGAGACGATGTCTCCGCCGATCTCGATACGGCCGGCGTTGAGCCGCTCGAAGCCGGCGAGGCAGCGCAGCAGGGTGGTCTTGCCGCAACCCGAGGGGCCGAGGACGGCGACGAACTCCCCGGCCTCGATGCTCAGAGAGACCTGCCGCAACACCTGCGTCTGGCCGTAGCTCTTGTCGATCCCCGAGATGCGAATGTCGCTCATGGTCTGCCCTGTTTGCCGGGCTGCACAGCTGTGCAGCGTCGCGGCGATCTGTGGCGGCGGGCTGCGACAGGCGGGCGACAGGGGCGTGACAGATTGGTGAAATCAGCCGCGAAAACGAAAACGGCGCCCGCGAGGGGCGCCGGTCGTGTCAGTTCGGGATCCGGGGATCAGCTGCCGCGATAGGTCGAATAGCCGAAGGGCGAGAGCAGCAGCGGTACGTGGTAATGCGCGGGTTCGGACATGCCGAAGCGGATCGGCACCACGTCGAGGAAACGCGGCTCCTCCGGCGGCGTGCCGCAGGCGTCGAGATAGGCCCCGGCGTGGAACACAAGCTCATAGGTGCCGGGCGCAAACTCGGCGGCGGGCAGGATCTCCTCATTGGTGCGCCCGTCCTCATTGGTGACCAGCGTCTTGAGAAGGCTGCGGGTTCCGTCCTCGATCCGGAAGAGCTCGATCTTCAGACCCTCGGCGGGGCAGCCGCGGGCGGTGTCGAGCACGTGGGTCGTCAGGTATCCGGTCATCGGCGGGTCTCCATAAGGTATCTCGGTGGTGTCGCGGGTCATAGTGGCAGAAGCGGGGGCCGGGTAAAGGTCCCAGCAAAGGCCCCTGCGCCCGAGGCAGTTTCAAACGCGGTTTGAAGATCAGCGCGTCGCCATGCGCCGCGTCATGTCGAGCATCCGCGCCGAGAAGCCCCATTCATTGTCGTACCAGCCGAAGAGCCTGAACTGGCCTCCCTCGACCACGCGGGTCTCGCGGGTCGACAGCACCAGCGACTCGGGCCGGGCGCGCAGGTCGGTCGAGACACAGGGATCCCCGGTGAGGCCGACGAGCGGAGAACCCGCGAAGAGGTCGACAAGCGCGGCATTGGCATCCTCGGGCATGGTGTCGAGCTGCAGCACCGCGTCCACCGCCGAGACCGAGATGCAGGGCACGCGCACCGCCGTCACGCTGAGACGCTGGTCGAGCCCGGGCAGCACCTTGATCACCTGCTTCGCGGCGCTGGTGCTGGTCGGCACCATCGAAACGGCGGCGGCGCGGCTGCGCTCGTAGCTGGCGCCGGGGGCATCCACCGTCGGCTGGCTGCCGGTGTAGCAGTGGATCGTGGTGACATGGGCGCGGGCAATGCCGAAGCGGGTGTCGAGCGCCTTGAGCATCGGCGCGATGGCGTTGGTGGTGCAGGAGGCGTTCGACACGATGCGGGCGTCGCCGATCTCGGCCTCGTTGGCGCCCAGGACGCAGGTCACGTCGGCGGCCTCGGAGGGGCCAGAGAGCAGCACCGACCTCGCCCCGGCCAGCAGCCCGGCCTCGGCATGCGGGCGGTTCGAGGCGGCGCCGGTGCATTCGAGCACCACGTCGACATGGCTCAGGTCGAGCTCGCGCAGGTCGCGCGTGGTGTGGAAGGGGATGCGGCGTCCGTCTACGACCAGCGTGCCGGGCTCTTCGGTCACCGTGCCGGGGTAGGGGCCGAAGACGCTGTCGTAGCGGAAAAGATAGGCGCACATTTCGGGCGAGGCGATGTCGTTGATCGCCACCAGCTCGAGATCGGCATGGGCCGGATCGGTGAGGAGCTGGCGCAGCAGGGTGCGGCCGATGCGGCCGAAGCCGTTGATCATGATGCGGGTCATGGGGTGCCTCCGCGGAACTTGTACCGGGCAAGCGATACGCCTCTGCGCGCCGGGGTCAAGCGGGTGGGCCGCGGCTCAGCCGACAAAGCGGCCGCGGTAGTCGCTCGGGCTCTGGCCGCGCAACGCGCGGAAGCGGCGGGAGAAATAGGCCGGGTCGGCAAAGCCCAGCCGGTAGCCGACCTCGGCCACGGGCACCTGGGTGAAGGCGAGCATCCGGCTGGCCTCGGTCATCACCTTGCCCTCGATGTAGCGCGAGGCGCTGAGGCCGGTGGCGGCGCGGCAGATCCGGGTGAGATGGCCGGGGGTGATCGACAGGGCCGCGGCGTAGTCGCCGGCGCGCCAGCCCTCGGCAAGATGTTCGGCGATCAGCCGGTCGAGCGCCATCATCTTCGCCCCGCCGGGGGCGGCGGCCTCCTCGGTCGGGGCCAGCGCGCAGATCTCGGCAAGCAGCGCCTGCGCCAGCGAGACCAGCAGGTTTGCGCGGTAGGGGCCGGGGCGGGCAAAGGCAGCGACGAGTTGCTCGGAAAGGGTGACCAGCGTGTCCGAGGCCGTGCCGACCACTGGGCGCGAGAGCCGGGCGGCAAGCCCCGGCGAGGTGGGCCGCATCCCCGCGAGCACAGGTGCGGGGAAGGAGAGCACCAGACCTTCGCTCAGCTTCTGGAACTCGAAGCCATGCACGATCTGTACCGGGATCAGGAGGAACTGCCCGTCATCGAGCGTCGCGTCTTGACCGTCGATCCGGACCTCGGCGTGTCCCTGCCGCATGAAGAAAACCTGGGTGATCTCTGCGTGTCTGTGCGGGGAAATCACCCAATCGTGAAGTCTTGCCCGGTCCCAGATGCGCTCGCAATGCACCGTGTCGGGGAAGCCTCCGGTCTCACCGAAGAGATCGAAAAAGGGGATGTCTGGACGCTGGGTCATGCATGAATAGTACCAGCCTATGCGGCTCCCGTCTATTCGCGCGCGGCCCTGCAGGGCGTAGGCTGCCAACAATTATCGGAGGAGACTGCATGAAAACCGAAGTCGTGATCATCGGCGGCGGCCCTTCGGGCCTGCTGCTTTCGCAGCTGCTGAACAAGGCCGGGGTCGCAACCGTGGTGCTCGAACGGTCGAGCCGCGAGCATGTGCTGTCGCGCATCCGGGCGGGCATCCTCGAATGGGGCACGGTCGAGCTGCTGCGCGAGGCCGGGGTCGGCGCGCGCATGGATGCCGAAGGGTATCCGCACGACGGCACCTACCTGACCGATGCCGAGCTGATGGTGCATATCGACTTCAAGGCGCTCACCGGCAAGCAGGTCATGGTCTACGGTCAGACCGAGGTGACCCATGACCTCTACGAAGCGCAAGACGCGATGGGGACCACGGTGATCCACGGGGTCGAGGATGTGACCATTCATGACCTCGACGCGTCCGAGGCCGCGGTTGAGTACACGCTGAACGGCGAACGGCACCGCATCACCTGCGCGTATGTGGCCGGATGTGATGGCTTCCACGGCGTCAGCCGCAAGACCATCCCCGAAGAGAAGCGCCGCGAGTTCGAGCGGGTCTACCCCTTCGGCTGGCTGGGGATCCTCTCGCGCACGCCGCCGGTGCATGACGAGCTGATCTATTCCAACTCACCGCATGGTTTCGCGCTGGCCTCGATGCGCAACGAGAACCTGGTGCGCTACTATGTGCAGGTGCCGCTGACCGACAAGGTCGAGGACTGGTCTGACGAGCGTTTCTGGACCGAGTTCAAGCGCCGCATCCCCTCGGAGGCGGCCGCCAAGCTGATCACCGGCCCGTCGATCGAGAAATCCATCGCGCCGCTGCGCAGCTTCGTCTCGGAGCCGCTGCGCTGGGGCCGGCTGTTCCTTGTCGGCGATGCCGCGCATATCGTGCCGCCGACCGGGGCGAAGGGGCTGAACCTCGCGGTTTCGGATGTCTATTACCTGCACGAGGCGCTGATCTCGGCGCTGAAGGCGGGCCAGACGGCGGGCATCGACGGCTATTCCGAGCGCGCGCTGGCGCGGATCTGGAAGGCGATGCGCTTCAGCTGGCAGATGACCACCATGCTGCACAGTTTCGAGGGCGAGGACAGCTTCGCCGCGGAGATGCGCCGCGCCACTCTGCAGCATCTGGCGGACTCGGAAACCGCGCGCAAGGACCTCGCCGAGAACTACGTCGGCCTGCCTTTCTGAGGCGTCTCGGCCAGATCCTGGGAAATTTTGCAGTATGCCATAGACCGCGGCCCGCTCCATTGAGCGGGCCGTATCTTGTTCAGGCCATTGACGACCCTTGCGTCATGGGCCAGAGGGTGCATAGTCGAATGAGGCAAAATTTCCGCAGGGAGGGTAAATTTTGCAAAACATCGGAGAGGCCTTCCACTTGGCGCTGTCGCTGGTCCTGTCCGGCGAGGCCGATCTCTACGAGATCGTCGGCCTCTCGCTGCGGGTCAGCCTTAGCGCCACGGTGCTTGCCTGCGTGATCGGCCTGCCGGTCGGCGCGCTGGTCGCGGTGAGCCGGTTCCGCGGTCGGGGTGTCGTCTTGGTCGTGATGAACGCGCTGATGGGGCTGCCGCCGGTGGTCGTCGGCCTGTTGGTTTATCTCTACCTCTCCCGCTCGGGACCGCTCGGCTTTCTGGGGCTGCTCTACACGCCGGGCGCGATGATCTTCGCGCAGACCATCCTCATCGTGCCCATCGTCGCCGCGCTGTCGCGGCAGGTGCTGGAAGACCTGCACGCCGAATACGCCGAGCAGTTCCGCTCGCTGTGCCTCACGCGTTGGCAGAGCATTGCCGCGCTGCTCTGGGACGGGCGCTACGCGCTCTTGACCGTGGGGCTGGCGGGCTTTGGTCGGGCCGTGGCCGAGGTCGGCGCGGTGATCATCGTCGGCGGCAATATCGACCACCTGACCCGCGTGATGACCACCGCGATCGCGCTCGAGACCTCCAAGGGCGACCTGCCGCTGGCGCTGGCGCTGGGGATCATACTGCTGGTTCTGGCGCTCGGGGTGAACGCCGGGGTGCAGACCCTGCGCATGACCGCGGCACGGCAGGCGCATGTCTGAGGTGTCCGATGTCTGAGCAAACCCATGTCTGACCTGCCGATCACCGCCGTGCCGCCCGTGGCGCGCCCCCGCGACGAGGCTGCGATGAAACGCCCGCTTCTGCCCCTGCGTGTCTCTGGCCTGCGGCTGGCCTCGGGCGGCGCGGCGCTGCTCGACGGGGTGGATCTGACGCTCGCGACCGGCGGTTGCACGGTGATCATGGGGCCGAACGGCGCGGGCAAGAGCCTGCTGCTGAAGATGCTGCACGGGCTGCTGGTGCCCGGAGGCGGCGAGGTGAGCTGGAACGGCACCCCCGCCGCGCGGGCCACAGCGCGGCAGGCGCTGGTGTTCCAGAAACCGGTGCTGCTGCGCCGCTCGGTGGCTGCCAATCTTGATTTCGTGCTGAAGACCCGGCGCCGCGACCGCGCGCGCCGCGATGCGCTGCTGCGCGAGGTCGGGCTTCTGCACAAGGCGCGCCAACCCGCGCGGATGCTTTCGGGCGGCGAGGCGCAGCGGCTGGCATTGGCCCGGGCGCTGGCCATCGATCCCGAGGTGCTGTTCCTCGACGAGCCCACCGCCAGCCTCGATCCCGCCTCGGTGCTGGTGATCGAGCGCATCGTGGCCGCCGCCCGCGACCGGGGGACGCGGATCATCTTTGTCACCCATGACATCGGGCAGGCCCGTCGCATGGCCGACGAGGTGGTTTTCCTGCACCGCGGCCGCGTCGCCGAGCACAGCAGCGCCGATGTCTTTTTCCCCGAGCCACGCAGCGCGGCGGCGCGGGACTATCTCGCGGGTCGGATCGTGCTCTGACCCGTCGGCCACACTCTCACCAAGTTATTGATTACCAAGGACAGAAGGACGTTCCTCATGACCATCGCAAGACTGATCGCCTCGACCGCGCTGACCCTCGGACTCGCCGGCGGCGCCCTCGCGCAGGAGCAGTCGATCATCGTGCAGTCGACCACCTCGACCGCCAACTCGGGGCTCTACGACTACCTGCTGCCGATCTACACCGGCGAGAGCGGCATCACCGTCAACGTCGTCGCCGTGGGCACCGGGCAGGCGATCAAGAACGCCGAGAACTGCGACGGCGACCTGCTGCTGGTGCACGCCAAGCCGTCGGAGGAGAAATTCGTCGAGGCAGGCTTCGGCACCACGCGCACGGATCTGATGTACAATGACTTCGTCATCGTCGGCCCGGAGAGCGACCCGGCGGGCGTGAAGGGCATGACCGACGTCGAGGCGGCGTTGACCAAGATCTCCGAGGCGGGCGCGCTCTTTGCCTCGCGCGGGGATGACAGCGGCACCCACAAGAAAGAGGTTGCGCTCTGGAAGGCCGCGGGCATCGACACCACGGCGGCCTCGGGCGATTGGTATCGCGAAACCGGGTCGGGCATGGGCGCGACGCTGAACGCCGGTATCGGCATGGGCGCTTACGTGATGACCGACCGTGCCACCTGGATCAGCTTCCAGAACAAGCAGGATTACGCGGTCGAGGTCGAGGGCGACGAGGATCTTTTCAACCAGTACGGCGTGATCCCGGTGAACCCTGAGAAATGCCCCTCGGTGAAGATCGACGCGGCGCAGGACTTCGCCGACTGGCTGGTCTCGGACGAGGGCCAGCAGGCCATCGCGGAGTACAAGATCGAGGGCCAGCAGCTGTTCTTCCCCAACGCACCGAAGAACTGATAGGGTTCGGGGGCGGCACGGTGCCGCCCCCAACATGCCCGAGACGATGACTGACCTGCAGAGCCCGCCCCCAGACCATCCCCACGAATACCTTACCGTCCGAGAGCTGGCCGATCTGCTCCGCCTGAAGGAGCGCAAGGTCTACGATCTTGCCGCTTCGGGCGAGGTTCCCTGTTCGCGCGCCACCGGAAAGCTGCTCTTCCCCGCCGCCGAGATCCGCGCCTGGATCGAGGGCGCGCAAAGGGGCGGGTTCGTCGCGGCGCCCGTGGTGCGCCCCGGGGTCTTCCTCGGCTCCCACGATCCTCTGCTCGATTGGGCGATCCGCCAGTCGCGCTGCGGGCTTGCCACCTATTTCGACGGCTCGCTCGATGGGCTGGCCCGCTTTGCTGCGGGCGAGGGCGTCGCCTCGGGTCTTCACGTGCGCGATACCGAGGGCGGCTGGAACATTGGCGCGGCGCGCGAGGCGGCCTCAGGGCAGAACGCGGTGCTGGTGGGCTTCGCGGCCCGGAGGCGCGGGCTGGTGCTGCGCCAAGACGGGCCTGCTCCGCAGGTGCTCGCGGATCTTGCGGGACTGCGTCTGGCGCCGCGGCAGGACAGTTCCGGCACTGCCGGGTTGCTGCGCGATCTCGCCGCAGAGGCCGGGCTCGAGCTGGGCACCGTCACGCTGACCTCGCTGGAGCGCACGGAGGACGAGGCGGTGCAAAGCGTGCGCCGCGGCGAAGCGGATGTGACCTTCGGCCTCGAGTCGGTGGCGCGGACCTACGGGCTGCCCTTCGTGCCGGTGATCGAAGAGCGCTTCGACCTGCTCATCGACCGAAAGGCTTATTTCGAGCCGCCTCTGCAGACGCTCATGGCCTTCTGCCGCTCCGAGACCTTCCGCAGCCGTGCCGAAAGCCTTGGGGGCTATGACCTGTCGCGGCTCGGCGAGGTGGTCTGGAACGCCTAGCGCAGCGCGCTCTTCATCGCGGTCTCGGGGAAACAGGTGGCCGGGCGCCCCTGTGCCTCCTGCCAGAGGCCGATCGAGCGGCGGGTCTTGAACCCCGGCAGCCCGTCGGCGCCGCCGACGTCATGGCCCATGCTTTCCAGCGCCCGCTGCATGGCGGCAACGTCTGAGCGGTAAAGGCCGCCCACCTTGCCCCAGCCCGCGCTGAAATCGCCGGACCCGTACTGGATTCGATCCCCCACGTGGCCGACGAAGAGCGCGTAGAGATCGCTCATGTTGTAATCCTTCAGCACGTAGAAGTTGGGGGTGACAATGAACGCCGGCCCATGCCGCCCGGCGGGCATCAGCAGAAAGCCCTCGCCGCGCCGCTCGTGCTCGGGGAAGGGGCGGCCCGAGACGCGGCTGATCCCCATCTTCTCCCAGTCCGAGATCCGCTTGCCCTGATCCGGGCCCTCAAGCGTGCAGGAGACCGAGGCCGGAACGCGCACCTCGAAGCCCCAGTCGCGCCCGCTCTGCCAGCCGTGTTTGGCGAGGTAGGTGCCGATCGAGGCGATGGTGTCCGCCTCGGACCGCCAGATGTCCGCATGGCCGTCACCATTGCCGTCGGCAGCGTATTTCAGGAAGTTCGATGGCATGAACTGCGGCTGCCCGAGCGCCCCGGCCCAGGAGCTTTTCATCACCCCGGCGGGCGCATGCCCGGCTTGTGCGATTTGCAGCGCGGCGATCAGCTCGCCAGTGAAATACGCGGCGCGGGTGGACATGAAGCCCTTGGTGCCCAGGACCTCGAAGGCGCTGTGCGGGATCGCCACGCGTCCATAGCCACTTTCGCGCCCCCAGATGCCGAGGATGATCCGGCCGGGCACACCGGTGGCCTTTTCCGTCGCCGCGAGGGCCGAGGCGTGCTGCCGCGCCATCTGCCGCCCGATGGAGGTGGCGCTGTCGAGGGAGCCGCGGTTGAAATATTTCGCCGGCTGGCCGAACTCGGCCTGGCGCTGCCGCTTGGGGGTCTGCGGCTTGGTGCCGGGGGGCACGAGGTCCGGCAGGTCCCAGTTGAGATGCACGCCCGCAAAGGCTGCCTCGAAAGTTGCGCGCGAGACGCCGCTGCGCGCCGCCTGCGGCCAGACCGTCTGTTCCAGCCAGCCGCGGAACTGGCGCTCGACGGCACCGCGGTCGAGCGCGGCGGCAGGGGAGGCAAAGCAGGCGCAGGCCAGGAGCGCGGCCGCGACGGCCTTGCGCCATCCGTGGAAGGTGAGGGGGCTGTTCATGGGGACTCCGGGGGGCTGCTCGGGCGGATTTTGCCCCAGCCTAACGCAGCGCCTGGGGCGGGGCCACGCTCTCTTCGCCCCATTGTACCATCTTGCGGTCGATGGTCTTGCGCGAGACCCCGAGCCTTCGCGCCGCCTCTGCCCGGTTGCCGTCGCAGAGGTCAAGCATGTGCAGGATGTGGCGCTGCACCACGAGGTCGAGATCCTCGATTGCCCGCGCCCCGATCACCTCGCCCGCGCCCGAGAACTCTTCGGGGAAGCCGCCAAGGATGACCGAGCGTTCGATCAGGTTGCGCAGCTCGCGCACGTTGCCGGGCCAGGCGTAGCGGCGCAGTTTCAACAGGGTCTGCTCGTCAAGCTCGAGCCCTTGCATGCCGAGCGCCTGGCTGAATTGCCGAGTGAACAGCGCGGCCAGCTCGAGGATGTCGTCGGAGCGGTCGGAGAGGGGTGGCATCTCGACGTTGAGCACGTTGATGCGGTGATAGAGATCGGCGCGGAACTTGTTCTGGGCCACAAGCGCTTCGAGATCGGCATTGGTGGCGAAGAGAAAGCGCAGGTTCAGCGGAATCTCGCGCTCGGCGCCGGTGGGGCGGATGCGCTGGTCCTCGAGCACCCGCAGCAGCGCCGCCTGCAGCGGCTCGGGCATCTGCGCAACTTCATCAAGGAATAGCGTTCCGCCGTCCGCCAGCAGCAACAGGCCGGGCTTCAGCCGCTCGCCGTTCTCGAGGCTGCCGAAAAGCTCCTGCACCATGCGGTCGGGGGCGATGGCGGCGCAGTTGACCGGCACGAAGGGTTTGTCCGAGCGGTCGGACAGCTGGTGGAGGTGCCGCGCGGCCATCTCCTTGCCGGTGCCGCTGGCGCCGGTGAAGAGCACCGGGGTCGGCAGCGGCGCCAGCTTGGCCAAGAGCGCGCGGACCGCGACCATGACTTCGGACTTGCCGAGCAGCTTGCCCTGGAATTGCCCGGTGCGCAGTTCGCGGCGCAGCAGCGTGTTGTCGCGGCGCAGATATTTGCGGTCGAGGGTGCGTGCCACGGCGCCGAGAATCTGGTTGGCGCGAAAGGGTTTCAGCACGAAATCGCTGACCCCGGCGCGCAGCGCGGTGATCGCGGTTTCCAGATCCGCATAGGCGGTGATCAGGATGGTGTCGCCAAAGAACCCCTTGCGCTGCTGTTCGGCCAGCCAGTCGAGCCCGGTCATCCTCGGCATCACGTTGTCGAGGATGACGAGGTCGAAATGCGCCGCGTCGAGTTTCTGCGTCGCCTCGAGCGCCGAGCCCGCCTCCTCGACCCGCTGCACCTTGGGGCCCAGCATCTTGACGAGGAAGTTGCGCATGCCCGGCTCGTCATCGACCACGAGGATCGAGGCGCCGGCAAGCGTCGGGCCGTAGTCGTCGGTGGCGGCGTCCTTCGGCGTCATGCGTGCCTCAGTGGTCGTCGAGCCGGACGTTGGAGCTCGAATAGACCTCGGCGGACGAGAAATTCATCTCATGCAGGCCGAAATAGGCGACGATCCCGATGACGATGATGGCGGCGAAGCCTGTGAACATGGCTTTCATGTGCGGTCACTCTCCTTTGGTGGCCTGTTTGAGGTAGTCTATCAGATCGGCCCGGTCGCTGCCGCCCGCGATCACCTGCATGGGCATCTTCGAGCCGGGAATGTAGTGGTCCGGGCCCTGATCGAAAAGCGCGTCGATCGTGGTCTCGGTCCAGGTTATGTCGGAGCCGTCGAGGATTGGCGAATAGCTGTAGCCCGGCACCGTGCCCGCGCGGCGGCCGAAAACGCCGTGCAGCGTCGGACCCGCCTTGCGCGAGGGGCCGGGGGTCAGCGCGTGGCAGATCGAGCATTTGCGCATGAATTGCCGCTCGCCGTTGGGCATGGTCTCGGCAGCGCGCAGGAAGCTGCGTTCGCCCGTGATGCCGGGCTCGAAGGCGTCCAGTGCTTCGACCGGCCAGGCATAGGCGACATCGTCGAGGCCCCCGGCGTGGATCACCGTGCCGTCGGGCGAGAAGGCCAACGCCCAGACCGGCCCCTGCCGGGTGGCGCGGAAGTCGCGGGTGATCTGCCAGCTTTCGGTGTCGACGATCATGATGAACCCCTCGCCGTCGCCCACGGCGAGCTGATGCGAGGGAGCATTGTAGGCCAGGGCGAGGATCGGCCGGCGGTCGAGCGTCAGGTCGGCGAGCTGCGCGCCGCTCGCAAGATCGAGCACCCGGGTGCCGCCGTCGACGGCGCCATAGGCGATCCAGCCCGGACCCACGGCCAGCCGGTTGATGCCGAAGCCATGCTGGGCGATGGCCAGAGGTGCCTCTGCGGTGGTGAGATCATAGCGCAGCAGCGCCCCGGCCATCGTCGCGGCATAGAGCGTGTCGGGCCCCTCGAACGCCAGGGCGTTGACGCCGGCGCCCGGGGGGGGCAGGGCGGTGCCCGCGCCAGTGGCCCCGCTTGTGTCCTCGCCGCCGTCGAGCGGCCAGAGGATGATCGAGCCGTCCCAGCTTCCGCTGGCGACGGTCGTGGCATCCGGCGAAACCGCCAGCGCCGCGACCTTTCCCTGGTGCTGGCCCATCACGCGCGGGGGATCGCCCCAGGCGCGCACGGCGAAATCGTCGCCGCCCGAGACCAGCGTGCCTTCGGGCCCCCAGGCCAGGGCGGTCACCGCCGCCGCATGTCCCTCGAGCCAAGTCGGCGTGAGCGCGTCCCAAAGACCCACGGAATTGTCGAAACTGCCGGTCGCCACCTGCCCCGAGGGAGAAACGGCGATGCCCATGATCGGTCCGCCGTGGCCCTTCAGAGTGGCGAACTCCTGCGCCGCCGCGGGGGCGGCGCAGAGCATCAGGCTCAGGATCAAGGCCAGGCGGCCCATCTCGGTCACTCCGCGGGCGTGGCCGACTTGCGGGCCGACCCATGACCTTCGGCGGCCTCGCGCTCCTTGACCTTCTCGTACCAGATCGAGTGGTGCTGATGCGCCCAGTTCTCGTCGACCTGGCCGGAGCCCATGGCGTCATAGGCGCCCTCCATGCCGATCGTGCCGATGTAGATGTGGCCGATGATGACCGCCATCAGCAGGAAGGCGACGATGGCATGCCAGAGCTGCGCGAACTGCATTTCCTCCTGCGGGGCGAGCTCGACGGGGAAGGTGTCCATGCCGAACCAGCCGGGCACGCCCCAGTCGTTGAGCACCGAGAAGGTGTGGGCAAAGAGGGGCATGTCGAAGGGGAAGAGCAGCGACAGCCCCGAGACCGAGACCGAGGCCCCGAGCAGGATCACGCTCCAAAAGATGATCTTCTGGCCGGCGTTGAACTTCTTCGCGGGCGGGTGCTTCTTGCCGATGATGCCGCCGGCCTGGGCGAACCAGGTGATGTCGGTGCGGTCGGGGATGTTGTGCCAGACCCACATGACGAAGACCATGATCAGCGCCAGCATGAAGGCCCAGCTGACGTTGTTGTGGATCAGCTTCGAGTAGTGCAGCAGCGCGGCGTTGAAGTCATGGCCCAGCAGCGGCACGAGGTACTTGCGCCCGAAGAGGGTGAAGAGCCCGGTGAAGCCGAGCAGCAGGAAGGAGCCGGCCAGCGTCCAGTGGGCGAAACGCTCGATCCACTTGAAGCGCAGCACGGTGCTGCCAGTCTTGCCGCCGTCGATCTTGATGCGGCCGCGCAGCAGGAAGAACACTGCCAGCACGCCGATGGTGCCGAGCAGCAGCCAGCCGCCGTAGGTGGCCAGCGGGCCCTGGCGGAAGGTCAGCCACCACATGCCGCCGTCCTGGATCAGCACCTTGCCGTTGGGGTTGATCGTCGAGGCGCGCACGTCGGCCTCGTTGTAGCGCAGGGCGCGCCAGAGGTCCGGGTCCGAGGCGCCGCCGAGCGGCCCCATGCCCGGAGCGTTGACGGCATCGCCGCCGATGTTCTCGCGCCGGAAGCTGTCATCGACCTTGATGCCTGCCTGCCTGCGCATGATGTCCTCGAGCGTCTGCGCGCCGCCGGTGGCGGAGCGGTCGGGCTCGGGCGGAAGAAGAGTGCCCTGCGCCGCGACGCCCAGCGGGGCGGCGGTCAGCAGGACCAGTGCGAAAAGTGCCAGCAGGTGGCGCAGCATGGTCGTCTCCATGAAGTAGGGTCACGCGAGAATCGCGCGGAACGGCGGCAGGCGCCGCCCCGCGCGGGACTTCGTTGCGTTGCCGGCGGGCCCGAAAGCCCGCCGTCCTTGGCTCAGTTGGCCTTTTCGTCGTAGGCGGTGCCCCAGCCCCAGGCGCCCGAGCCGAAGCCACGGGCCACCACGCGCTCGCGGTAGATCGCCGACACTTGGTCGCCGTCACCGGCCAGCAGGGCCTTGGTCGAGCACATCTCGGCGCAGATGGGCAGCTTGCCCTCGGCGATCCGGTTGCGCCCGTACTTCTGGAACTCGGCCGCGGAATTGTTCTCTTCCGGACCACCGTTGCAGAAGGTGCACTTGTCCATCTTGCCGCGGGAGCCGAAGTTGCCCGCCTGCGGGTACTGCGGCGCGCCGAAGGGGCACGCGTAGAAGCAGTAGCCGCAGCCGATGCACAGGTCCTTGGAGTGCAGCACCACACCTTCTTCGGTCTGGTAGAAGCAGTCCACCGGGCAGACGGCCATGCAGGGCGCGTCCGAGCAGTGCATGCAGGCGACCGAGATCGAGCGTTCGCCCGGCTGGCCGTCCTGGATGGTCACCACCCGCCGACGGTTGATGCCCCACGGCACCTCGTGCTCGTTCTTGCACGCGGTGACGCAGGCGTTGCACTCGATGCAGCGTTCGGCATCGCAGAGGAATTTAGCTCGTGCCATGTCTCGCTCTCCTTACGCCGGCATGATCTTGCAGAGTGTGGCCTTGGTCTCCTGCATCTGCGTGACGGAGTCGTAGCCATAGGTCTGCGCGGTGTTGGTGGATTCGCCCAGCACGATCGGGTCCGCCCCGTCGGGGTATTTCGACCGCTGGTCGACCCCTTCGAAATGGCCACCGAAGTGGAAGGGCATGAAGGCAACGCCCTCTCCGACCCGCGGGGTGACCATGGCCATGACCTTGACCTTGCCGCCCTCGGGGCCCTCGACCCACACGTCCGCCCCGTCACGCACACCAAGGTTGTTGGCGTCGCGCGGGTTGATCTCGACGAACATGTTCTGCTGGAGCTCGGCGAGCCACGGGTTGGACCGTGTCTCGTCGCCGCCACCCTCGTATTCGACCAGTCGGCCGGAGGTGAGGATGATCGGATAGTCCTTCGAGAAGTCGTTCTTCTGGATCGAGGCGTACATGGTCGGCACCCGCCAGAAGGTCTTGTCCTCGTAGGTCGGGTAGTCTTCCACCAGGTCGCGCCGGTTGGTGTAGAGCGGCTCGCGGTGCAGCGGGATCGGATCCGGGAAGGTCCAGACCACGCAGCGGGCCTTGGCGTTGCCGTAGGGGGCGCAGCCATGCTTGATCGCCACGCGCTGGATGCCGCCCGAAAGGTCGGTCTTCCAGTTCACGCCGCCGATCTGCTCGGCGAAGTCCGAGGGGTAGGGGCCGGTCTGCGACTGCTCGCCAACTTCGGTGTCGGTCTCTGGACGCGAGTCCGTGTACCCGGCGACCCACTCGATCATCCGACGCTCGTAGGGGGTGAGATCCTTGTCCCAGCCGAGATCGATCAGCATCTGCATGGTGAACTCGGGATAGCCATCCTCGATCTCCGACCCGACGGTGTAGGAGCCTTCGGCGAGGAGGTTCTCACCGTTGCGCTCCACGCCGTAGCGGGCGCGGAAGGGCAGACCGCCCTCGGCCACCGGCAGAGAGATGTCATAGAGGTTGGCCGAGCCCGGGTGGTTCATCTCGGCAGTGCCCCAGCAGGGCCACGGCATCCCGTAGAAGTCGCCATCCGCGGGGCCACCGTTCGCGCGCAGCGTCGTGCGGTCGAAGGTGTGCTGGTTCGCCATGTGCGTCTTGAGGCGCTCCGGCGACTGGCCGGTGTAGCCCACCGTCCACATGCCCTTGTTGAACTCGCGGGTCAGATCCTCGATCAGCGGCTCCTCGCCGTTCACCTCGATGTTGCGGAACATGCGATCCGCAAAGCCGAACTTGGTGGCGAACTTGTGCATGATGATGTGGTCGGGCAGGGACTCGAAGAGCGGGTCCACCACCTTGTCACGCCATTGCAGCGAGCGGTTCGACGCGGTGACCGAGCCGTAGGTCTCGAACTGCGTCGCGGCCGGCAGCAGGTAGGTGTTGTCGGTCCGGTCGTGCAGGATCGCCGAGACGGTGGGATAGGGGTCCACCACGACCAAGAGGTCGAGCTTCTCCATCGCCGTCTTCATTTCCTTGAGGCGGGTCTGCGAGTTGGGGGCGTGGCCCCAGAAGACCATCGCGCGGGTGTTGTCGGGCTGTTCGAGGTTTTCCTTCGCCTCGAGCACGCCGTCGATCCAGCGCGAGACGGGGATGCCGGTCAGCCCCATCATCTCCTTGTCCTTGCCGTCCTTGCCTTTCAGCATGGCGAAGCGGGACTTGAGCCAGTCGAGGTCCTCTCCCCAGACACGCGCCCAATGCGCCCATGCGCCCGCGGTCAGGCCGTAGTAGCCCGGCAGCGTGTCGGCGAGCACGCCGAGGTCGGTCGCGCCCTGCACGTTGTCATGGCCGCGGAAGATGTTGGTGCCGCCGCCGGCGGTGCCCATGTTTCCGAGGGCCAGCTGCAGGATGCAGTAGGCGCGGGTGTTGTTGTTGCCGTTGGTGTGCTGGGTGCCGCCCATGCACCAGATCACGGTGCCCGGACGGTTGTTGGCCAGCGTCCGCGCCACGCGCTCGAGCTGGCTGCCCGGCACGCCGGTCACACGCTCGACCTCGTCCGGGGTCCACTTGGCGACCTCGGGACGGATCTGATCCATCCCCCAGACGCGGCTGCGGATGAAGTCCTTGTCTTCCCAGCCGTTCTCGAAGATGTGCCACAGCAGGCCCCAGACCAGCGCCACGTCCGAACCCGGACGGAACCGCACGTATTCGTCCGCGTGGGCGGCGGTGCGGGTGAAGCGCGGGTCGCAGACGATCAGCGGCGCGTTGTTCTGTTCCTTGGCCTTCAGCACGTGCTGCAGCGAGACGGGGTGCGCCTCGGCCGGGTTGCCGCCGATGATGAAGATGGCCTTGGAATTGTGGATGTCGTTGTAGGAGTTGGTCATGGCGCCGTAGCCCCATGTGTTCGCAACGCCCGCAACCGTGGTCGAGTGGCAGATCCGGGCCTGGTGATCCACGTTGTTCGTGCCCCAGTAGGCGGCGAACTTGCGGAACAGGTAGGCCTGCTCGTTGCTGTGCTTGGCCGAGCCCAGCCAGTAGACCGAGTCAGGGCCGGAGCTGTCGCGGATCGACAGCATCTGGTCGCCGATCTCGTTGATCGCCTGCTCCCAAGAGATGCGCTGCCATTCGCCGCCCACCTTCTTCATCGGGTACTTCAGGCGCCGCTCGCCATGCGCGTGCTCGCGCACCGAGGCGCCCTTGGCGCAATGCGAGCCGAGGTTGAACGGGCTGTCCCAGCCGGGCTCCTGCCCGATCCAGACGCCGCCCTGCACCTCTGCCATCACGGTACAGCCGACCGAGCAGTGGGTGCAGACGGATTTCACCGTTTTGATCTCGCCGCCGGTGGCGGTGGCCGCGGTGGCCTGGGTTACCGTACCTCCGGTGGCGGCCACGGCCGCAAGGCCGCCGATCGCCAGACCGGACCCGCGCAGGAAGGCGCGACGGTCAACCGAAGTGTTCGCCACTTCGGAAAGGATACTTGTCCGCTGGGGGCGTCGCGCAACCCCGTTGGTCTTTTTCCTCAACATGTTTCTCTCTCCCCTTGCGCGCTAGGCCCCCGCATGGTGCCTGGCTTGCTTGGTGTTGATCGGGTGCCTCGGACAGTCGGGCGTCACGCAACCAGTCGTCCTTGGCGGGAAGTGCCTCGTCCGGTCAGAACCGGGCGGCGGCGTAATAGGCGCGCGTGTGCGCGGTGTCCTGCATCTTGTTCGACGACAGGTCGGGCTCGGCGGCTTCCGCCTCGGTCCCGGTGGTGGTCGCCACGGCGACCGCCGCAAGCGGCGCTGCCGTCGAGGCCAGTTTCAGGAAATCGCGGCGGCTGGTCGCCTCCTCGTCTTTCCGCTTCATCGAGAGACCTCCTCTCTCAGGGTTGCGGCGGTTGCCCGCCCTTGTGCGGATCACTCCGCGCTCATCCGGAAGGCTTCGGTCTCGATCTCCATGAAGGCCCGGCCGAGACGTCCGACCGGGGCATAGAAGACCGAGTTCTTGGCGCCCTCGAGATCCGAATAGAAATGGCTCGCCCAGGGGGCGATGTGCTTGTTGAAGAAGCTCTTCTGCTGGCTCAGCGTGGCCGGGGTGCCGAAGCGCCCGACGATCATCGCGCCCATCATCTCCATCAGCGAGG
This sequence comes from Salipiger sp. PrR003, assembly GCF_010500785.1. NCBI lineage: Bacteria > Pseudomonadati > Pseudomonadota > Alphaproteobacteria > Rhodobacterales > Roseobacteraceae > Salipiger > Salipiger sp. PrR003. The sequence goes on along the minus strand of NZ_JAAGOV010000098.1, from coordinate 19,025 downwards.
CGATGTTGTCCTCGGGCTCGAAGACGTTCTCGGCGCGGGCGAGGCCACGCGCGGTCATGTCCTGGCGCAGAAGGGCGAGCGGCTTCTCGTTCAGAAAGCCCGTCAGGTAGTAGGAGGCATAGGGCAGCAGCTCGCCGCGCCCGAGACCGATGAAGAGGCGGTTGTACTCGCTCTCCACCGCCTTGGGTTTGGAGATCTTCGCCACCTTTGCCAGCGTGGTCACCGCCTCGCCGATCGGGCTGGCATCGCCGGTCAGCCCGGCGCATTGATCGATCAGACCCTGGTCGGCGGGCCGGGAGAGGAGCAGGCCGAGGAAGTTGTAGAGGTCGGCGCGCAGGCGGTCCTCGTCGGCGATCTTCGGGGCAGTGGCTTGTGCGGCTGCGGTCATGTCAGGCGTGTCCGTCATCAGCTGGCCTCGAAGGAAAAGCGCATGCGGCGCGCGCTGGCGGGCAGGGCGCTTTCCTCGGGCTCGGGGTCAATTTGGGCGGCCTCGGCCACCTGCGGCTCGGTGGTATGCAGCGGCGGGATCTCCGGCTGCGCCTCGATGGTCGGGCCGAGGGTTTCAGGTGCGCGGATCGACGTGCTGTCGGCGTCGGCAATCTCGGCCTGATCCTCCTCCGCCTGGGGCTCGGCACTCTCGGTCTCGGTCTGCTGTCGTCCGACGTATTCGAGATGCGCCAGCAGCCCCTTGCCGACCTGATAGGTCGTCTTGAAGTCGGCAGCAGGGGTCACGCCGGTGAAGTCGGTGTCATAGTCGTTCAGCCCATCGAGGCAGGCCAGCACCGGGTTCGACCGCCAGAGGGCACGCAGGGCGCGGTTCTTCAGCCGCTTGGGCAACTGCGACTCGAGGAACTTGCGGACCATTTCGCCGTCGGTGATCTCTTCCGGCGCGGGAAGCCCGGCCTCGGCCAGCAGTTCCTCGTCGCTGCGCTCGGCCAGTTGCGCCTCGGTCTCTGCGCGGCGGGCGGTGTCCTGCGCCTGCTCGTCGGAGCGGGTCTCGGCCGCGACGGCGGCTTTTCGGCGGGACCAGAAATCCTTCATTGCAGCCTCCCTCTTTTCAGGGCGGGCGAGGCGTAGATATCTGCGGGCTTGGAAATGCGCGGATCGCCGATGCCGTCCTGCTGGCCATCCACCTTGGCACGATCCCGGCGGCGTTTCACGAATTCTTCCTCTTCGTGGTAACGCTCGACGAAATCGCCAACCCATGCCAGCAGCCCGGCGGGCATCGGCACCTTCTCGACGATGTCCTCGCCGCTGTCGCAATAGTCCTGCGCCTCGTAGGGAGAGGCGGTGATCAGCACGACCTCGAAGGGGTGTTCGCCGAGGGTCTTGCGCATCACGACGTAGACGCTGGGTTCGCGGGCAGTGATGCCATGCAGGTAGGCCTCGGTTTCGGCACGGTAGAGCTCGAGCGAGAGCGTCGCGGCGTGATACTCGACCGCATCGCCCTCGCGGCGCAGCTCGCGCCAGTCGGCAGGGCCGGCGCCGGGCAGTACGGCAACGGCCCGCCAGGCCCACTTGGCCCACCGGGTGACGCCGGGAGTGCGGCGCAGGACCACCCCCACGGGCATGTATTGATCGTTGCTCGGATGACCTGTCACAGTGATGTATCCTTCCTCCCACTGTGATTGAAGCAACTAGAGCGCCTCGGGGAAGGGCCAATTTGTGCACAGCGGTATTCTGTGACCGATGGTGGACATTTTGGGTAGTCGTCGAGGGGGCAAAAATGCGGCAAGGTCAAACTGTCCAATCCGACCTTTTTACTCCGAAAAGGTGCTGCGACGCGGCATGCGAATCACACCGGCGCGGAGCGGTGCAGAGGTCTGGTCGTGGGCGGCTTTCCGCTCGCGGAATTGAGTTGTGGGATAGGGCGAATCGGGGCTAGCTAGCCCCAATACCGAGCGCAAAACGGCCCGGATCCGCGCCGTTCGCCAGGAAGGAAGTCATGACCAAGACCTTGATTACATGTGATTGTATGGGCACGCAGTCCATCGATGCCGAGGCACTCGCCAAAGCCACGGGATTCGAGGTCGCGCCGCCCTGCAAGGCACTCTGCACCAGCCAGATCGAGCGCGCCGCCAAGGGATTGACGCAGGGGAATGTTGTCCTCTGCTGCACCCAGGAGAGCCGCACCTTCGAGGCGTTGGCCGAGGAGCTGGAGGTGGAGGCCGCGCCGCTGCTCGACCTGCGCGACCGCGCCGGCTGGAGCGCCGACGGCGCATCCAAACTACCCAAAATGTCCGCCCTCGCCGCCGAGGCCATGCTGCCCGCGGCACCGGAGAAGACCCTCGACGTCATCTCCGAGGGGCTGTGCCTGATCCTCGGCGCGCCGGAGGTAGCGCTCGAGGCGGCAGCGCAGCTGGCCCCGCATCTTGGCGTGACGGTGCTGCTCGAGCGGGCGGACGAGATCCCCGACACCCGCGCCTTCGACGTGGTCACCGGTCGTCTGCGCAAGGCCCAGGGCGCGCTTGGCCAGTTCAAGGTGACCATCGATGCGCTGCGCCAGGTGGAGCCCGGCGGGCGCGGCAGCTTCACCCTGACCGAGCCACGTGATGGTGGCGTGTCGCAGTGCGACGTGATCCTCGACCTGCGCCGCGAGCCGCCGCTCTTCCCGGCGCATGAAAAGCGCGAGGGCTACCTGCGCGCCGATCCCGGGCGCCCGCAGGCGGTGGCGGCAGCGGTCATGGCGGCGTCGCACCTTGTCGGCACATTCGAGAAACCGCTCTACGTGCGGCTCGAATCTCTGCTTTGCGCCCATTCCCGCGCGGGCCAGACCGGCTGCACCAATTGCCTCGACCTCTGCCCCACCGGGGCGATCTCGCCCGATGGCGAGCATGTAACGGTCGATCCGATGATTTGCGCCGGCTGCGGGGCCTGTTCTTCGGCCTGCCCGTCGGGGGCGATCAGCTACGATGCGCCGCCGGTGGATCTCACCATGCGCCGCGTGCAGACGCTGGCCAAGACCTTCCTCGACGCTGGGGGCCAAGCGCCGCGCCTTCTGGTGCACGACGCGCATGGGGCCGAGATGATCCGGCTTTCGGCGCGCCACGGCGACGGGCTGCCCGCCGACGTGATCCCGCTGGAAATCCGCGCCATCGGCGCCTTCGGCCATGCCGAGAGCGTGGCTGCGCTGGCCGCCGGCTTTGCCTCGGTCACAATCTTGCCAGGGCCGGGGGCCGACCTGCCGGCGCTGCAGGCGCAGGTGGCGCTGTCGGATGCGATCAGCGGTGGCGGCAAGGTGCGCCTGCTGGAAACACCGGATCCCGACGCCATGTCCGCCGCGCTCTACGCCGAAGAGGCCCCCGCGCCGGTCGCCACGCCGGTGCGCCCGATGGGCACCCGCCGCCAGATCACCCGGCAGGCGGCGAAGGCGCTGCATCCCGGTGCCGAGAGCCTTCCGCTGCCCGAGGGCGCGCCCTATGGCGCCGTGCTGGTCGATACCGACGCCTGCACGCTGTGCCTGTCCTGCGTCTCGCTGTGCCCCTCCGGCGCGCTCGGCGACAACCCGGACCTGCCGCAGCTGCGCTTCCAGGAGGACGCCTGCCTGCAGTGCGGGCTTTGCGCCAACGTCTGCCCCGAGGATGCGATCACCTACGAGCCGCGCCTTCTGCTCAGCGACGAGGCGCTCGAGCAGCGCGTGGTCAACGAGGAAGAGCCCTTTGCCTGCATCGAGTGCGGCACGCTTTTCGGGGTGAAATCGACCATTGACCGGATCACCGAAAAGCTTCAGTCCCACGCCATGTTCGGCGGCGACAAGCTGCGGATGATCCAGATGTGTGACGACTGCCGGGTGAATGCGCAGTATCATGCGCAGGACAACCCGTTTGCCGCCGGCGAGCGTCCGCGTCCCCGGACCACGGACGATTACCTCAGCAAACGGCGCGACCACTGAATGCCGAGCCACAGGAGGCCCGAATGAGCGACGATTTCAACATGTCCATGCGCAAGTTCCTCAAGCAGGTGGGCGTCACCTCGCAGCAGGCCATCGAGGAGGCCATGCGCGGCAGCGACACGGCCGGGAAGAGTTTTGCCGTGAAAGCCGTGATCACCATCGAAGAGCTCGGTCTGACCCATGAGGTCACGGGCGAGATCAAGGGACAGGAGTAAACCCTTGCCAGCCAGCAGAGAGGCGGTTCAGGCCGTCCTGAAGAGCGTCGCCGATCCGGTTGCGGGCGGCGACATCATGTCGAGCGGCGTCGTGCGCGCGCTGAATGTGGACGAGGCGGGCGCGGTGCGTTTCGTCATGGAGATCCCGCCCAGCCAGAGCGCCGCCTACACCAAGATCAAGGATCAGGCCGAGAACGCGCTCAAGGCCACCGAGGGTGTCTCGGCGGTCTCGATCGTGCTGACCGGCCACACCGAGAAGGCGCCGCCCGATCTGAAGATGCGCAAGGCCGAGCCGCAAGGCCCGCAGCGCATCCCGGGGGTAAACCACATCATCGCGATTGCCTCGGGCAAGGGCGGGGTCGGCAAGTCCACCGTCTCGTCCAACATCGCCTGCGCGCTCGCGCAGCAGGGGCGGCGCGTAGGTCTGCTGGATGCCGATGTCTACGGGCCGAGCCAGCCGCGCATGCTGGGTGTCTCGGGCCGTCCTGCCTCGCCCGACGGCAAGACCATCCTGCCGCTGCGCAACCACGGCGTCACCATGATGTCGATCGGCCTGATGACCAACGAGGATCAGGCGGTGGTCTGGCGCGGCCCGATGCTGATGGGCGCGCTGCAGCAGATGATGATGCAGGTGCAATGGGGCGCGCTCGACGTGCTGATCGTCGATCTGCCGCCGGGCACCGGCGACGTGCAGATGACGCTGAGCCAGAAGGCGCATGTGGACGGGGCCATCGTGGTCAGCACGCCGCAGGACGTGGCGCTGCTCGATGCGCGCAAGGGCATCGACATGTTCAAGCAACTGAACGTGCCGATCCTCGGCATGGTGGAGAACATGAGCACCCACGTCTGCTCGAACTGCGGCCATGAAGAGCATGTCTTCGGCCATGGCGGCGTCGCCGCCGAGGCGGCGAAGCTCGGCGTGCCGCTGCTCGCCGAGGTGCCGCTCGACCTGCAGATCCGCCTCGCCTCGGACGGCGGCGCGCCGATCGTGGTGAGCCAGCCCGACAGCGCGCAGGCACAGGCGTTCCATGCGATCGCATCCGCGCTGGTGGCGCAGGGGGTGGCATGAGCACCACCGACGCGCTTGCCTTCCCGCCCCTTCTGTGGGGCGAGGAGGTGACCACTGATGCCTTTGACCACGCCTGCCAGCGCGCCCTTCTGGGCTGCGATGCCGGGCTGGTCGCCTATCGCATAACCGCCGATGTGCTTCAGGGCGCGCTGGTCTTTGCCCCCGAGGTGCCGCTCAAGCAGGCCCTGTCGATGCTGCCGCTCTGCGGCGTCGGTTTCCAGAACGCGCTTGGCGTCATGGCGCCGCCCGAGGTCTCGGTGCACTTGGACTGGGACGGCGGCATCCGGATCAACGGCGCCGCCTGCGGGCGGTTCCGCTGCATGGCCTCGACGAGCGATCCCGCCCAAGTGCCGGACTGGCTGGTCATCGGCTTCACCCTGCCGCTGATCCCCGAGAGCGACCGTCCCGGCGACACCCCCGACCAGACCTCGCTCTTCGCCGAGGGCTGCGCCGAGGTGCAGCCGCCCGCGTTGCTGGAAGCCTGGGCGCGTCACACGCTGAACTGGGTCAACCGCTGGGAGGACGAGGGCAGCCGCGCGCTGCACACCGACTGGCGCGCACTGGCGCAGGACATGGGCGAGGAGGTCACGCAGAACGGGCTTTCCGGCACCTTCCTCGGCGTCGACGAGGACTTCGGCATGTTGCTGCGCGACGGCGAGACCACCCATCTCATTCCGCTCACCACCCTGCTTGAGCCCGCCCCTTGAAGGATTTTGCATGAAGCTCGCCCGCGCCATCCATTTCGACGAAAGCGACACCCGTGTCTTCGCCTCGCCCGCCCGCACCGGGGAATGGTGCATCTCGGGCGGCTTCGAGTTCTCCAATTGGACCGAGGGCGATCTTACCGGCAAGGCGCGACAGGCCTTTGCCAACGGCTGGCTGGGGCTCGAGACCTTCGGCCGGGTGACCTTCGTCGCGGTGACCAATGCCGAGCCCGCCGAGATGCAGGCGCTGACCGACCTCTTGGCCGAGCACTTCGTGACCTATTACGGCGCGCCTTCGGTCGAGGCCGCGCGCCCGGTCGCCGCCGAAGAGCTGGCGCAGATGGTCGAGCTCTGCGACGACCACCCGGCCAACACCCTGCTCACCGTCGCCCGCGAGCTGACCGAGGCCGGGGTGCGCGAAAGCTACCGGGTGATCGAGGCCAGCGACGCCGGGCTCGAGCAGTTCGCCATTCACGGCTCGCTCGACGACCCGCACGACCACCACCACTGAGCCGCGCCCAAATCCGGCCCCCAAATCGGGCCCGACGATCCAGACTGACCGGGGGCGAGGGCCGTGCTAGGCTCGCTCCGACATGAAAGCCAAGTCCCGCCCGATGATCTCCGTCCGCCTGCGCCTGCTGATCCTTGCGCTTGCGCCGCTGGTCCTGCTGATGCCGCTCCTGCTGCTGCTCGGCATGACCCGCTGGACCGAGGATTACGACAAGGTGCTGGCGGCCAACGTGCAGAGCGACCTGCGCATCGCCGAGCAATACCTCTCGCAGCTCATGGCGCGCACCGGCGAAGAGCTGTCGGGGGTGTCGGGCTCCGTCGCCTTTGCCGAAGCCTTTGCAGACGGCGTGCCGGACCGGCAGTTCCTGCTCAACAAACGCTCTGAACTGCTCCTGGATTTCCTCTACTACCTGCCAGCCTCCGAGGTGCCCGAGGCCGCCGCCGACTGGCCGGTGATCGCCGCCGCGGGGCAGGGCACGACCCGCACCGCCATCGACATCTTCCCGGAAGAGGCGCTCGCGGCGCTGCCGCGCAACCTCGCGGCCCGGGCGCGTATCGATCTGATCAAGACACAGGCCGCCGTGCCCACCGAGCGCAGGGTCGAAGACCGCGGCATGGTGGTTCATGCAGCCAGCCCGGTCTCGCTGCCGGGTCGCGAGGGCGTGCTGGTCGGGGGCATCCTGCTCAACAGCAACCTCGGCTTCATCGATGCGATCAATGCGCTGGTCTATCTCAACCCGGTCACCGGCGGCGCGCGGCAGGGCACCGCGACGCTCTTCCTCGACGACGTGCGCATCTCGACCAACGTGCGGCTGTTCGAGGACGTGCGGGCGCTCGGCACGCGGGTCTCGGCATCGGTGCGGCAGGCGGTGCTGGGCGAGGGGCGGACCTGGCTCGACCGCGCCTTCGTGGTCAACGACTGGTACATCTCGGGGTATCTGCCGCTCACCGACAGTTTCGGCAAGCGGGTTGGCATGCTCTACGTCGGCTTCCTCGAGGCGCCTTTCGCCGAGGCCAAGCGCGCCGCCTACCTGTGGATGATGGCGGCCTTCGCGGCGGTGCTGGCGCTTTCCGCGCCGGTGTTCCTGTGGATGGCCAAGGGCATCTTCGCCCCGCTCGAGCGGATGACCCACACCATGCGGCGGGTGGGCCGGGGCAACCTCTCGGCGCGCATCGGCCCGGTGGGACTGGACGAGATCGGCCAGGTGGCGGCGCATCTCGACGGGCTTCTCGATCAGGTGCAGGACCGGGACCTGAAACTGCGGGCCTGGGCCGAGGAGCTGGAGGACCGGGTCGATCAGCGCACAGCCGAACTGCGCGAGGCCAATGCCAAGCTCGAAGACACCTACCGCCAGCTCGTGATGAGCGAGAAACTCGCCTCGATCGGCGAAATCACTGCAGGGGTTGCGCATGAGATCAACAACCCGATGGCGGTGATCCAGGGCAACGTCGAGGTGATCCGCATGGAACTGGGCCAGGCCGCCGCGCAAGTCGAGACCGAGCTGTCGCTCATCGACCGGCAGATCATGCGGATGGAGGCCATCGTCGGAAAACTGCTGAAATTCGCCCGCCCTGCCGAGTTCTCTGACTGCGGCGAGACCGTCGATCTGGCGCCTCTGGTCGAGGATTCCCTGCTGCTGGTCGAGCACGCGCTGAGCAAGGGCGCGATCACGGTCGAGACCGAACTGCCCGCCCTGCCGCAGGTGGCCATCGACGCGGGCGAGATGCAGCAGGTGGTGATCAACCTCATCCTCAACGCGGCGCAGGCGATGGGCGAGACAGGGCGTCTTTCGCTTTTGCTCTCCGAAGAGGCGCGGGACGGCCTGCCGGGCGTGGCGCTGGTGGTGCGCGATACCGGGCCTGGCATCCCGCCAGAGAACCTGCCGTCGCTCTTCGATCCCTTCTTCACCACCCGCCGCGGCGAAGGCACCGGGCTGGGCCTGTCGATCTCGCAAAGCATCGTGCAGCGGGCGGGCGGGTTGATCACCGCCGCCAATGCGCCGGACGGCGGGGCGGTCTTCACCGTCTGGCTGCCAGAGGCGGGCTGACGGCGGGGCGCGCCGCTCCGCTACGCCGCCGTGACCCGCACCGCCGAGAACTTGAACTCGGGGATCTTGCCGTAGGGGTCGATGGCCGGGTTGGTGAGGATGTTCGCCGCCGCCTCGACATAGGCGAAGGGCAGGAACACCATGTCGGGCGCCACCGCGCGGTCTGCACGGGCCATGACCTCGATCTCGCCGCGCCGTGTCTGTAGCCTGACCATGCCGCCGGGCTCGACGCCGAGCTTGCGCAGGGTCGAGGGGTGCAGCGAGCAGTTGGCGCCGGGCTCCACCGCGTCGAGCACCTTCGAGCGGCGGGTCATCGAGCCGGTGTGCCAATGCTCGAGCTGCCGCCCCGTGGTCAGGATCATTGGGTAATCGGCGTCGGGCGTCTCGTCCGGCGGGATCACCGAGGCGGGGGTGAACCGCGCCCGGCCGCCTTCGCGCGGGAAGCCGTCGCCAAAGACGATGGGCTGACCGGGATCCTCGGGCGAGAGCGACGGATAGGTCACCGCGTCCTCGCGCTCCAGCCGCTCCCAGGTGATGTTGTCGAGCGAGGGCATTCCGCGCGCCATCTCGGCGAAAACCTCGCGCGGGTGGCTGTAGGTCCAGCCCAGCCCCAGCCGCTGCGCCAGCTCGACGGTGATCGCCCAGTCCTCGCGCGCGTCGCCCGGGGGCGTGGCCCCGGCGCGGCCCATCTGCACCTGCCGGTTGGTGTTGGTCACGGTGCCGGTCTTTTCGTAGAAGGCGGCGGCGGGCAGGATCACGTCGGCGTAATTGGCGGTCTCTGTCAGGAAAATGTCCTGCACCACGAGGTGATCGAGTTTGGCCAGCGCGGCGCGGGCATGGGTCACATCCGGGTCCGACATGGCCGGGTTCTCGCCGAGGATGTACATGCCGCGGATCGCGCCATCGTGCACCGCGTCCATGATCTCGGTGACCGTGAGACCCTTCTGGCCGCTGAAGTCTTCCGAGCCCCAGATCTCGGTGAAGGCCGAGCGCACGCCGTCGTCAGTCACGTCCTGATAGTCGGGCAGGAACATCGGGATGAGTCCCGCATCGGACGCCCCCTGCACGTTGTTCTGGCCGCGCAGCGGGTGCAGCCCGGCGCCCGGCTTGCCGACGTTGCCGGTCATCAGCGCGAGGGAGATCAGGCAGCGTGAATTGTCGGTGCCGTGGATGTGCTGGCTGACCCCCATGCCCCAGAAGATCATCCCCGCCTTGCCCTTGGCAAAGGTGCGGGCGACATCGCGCACCGTGGCGGCGTCGATGCCGGTCAGATCCTCCAGCGTTTCGGGGGCGAAACCGGCGAGGTGCTGCTTCTCGTGCTCCCAGTTCTCGGTGAAGCGGTCGATATAGGCCTGATCGTAAAGTCCTTCCTCGACGATCACCGACATGATCGAGTTGAGCAGCGGCACGTCGGCGCCGGGGCGGAACTGCACCATGTGGCTGGCGAAGCGCTTCAGCGCCTGACCGCGCGGATCCATGACGATGAGCTTGCCGCCACGCTTGGCGAACTGCTTGAAGAAGGTCGCGGCGACCGGGTGGTTCTCGATCGGGTTGGCGCCGATGACAATGGCGACATCGGCGTTCTCGATCTCGTTGAAGGTGGCCGAGACCGCCCCCGAGCCGACGTTCTCCATCAGCGCCGAGACCGACGACGCATGGCAAAGTCGCGTGCAATGGTCGACGTTGTTGTGGCCAAAGCCCTGCCGGATCAGCTTCTGGAAGAGATAGGCCTCTTCGTTGGTGCATTTGGCCGAGCCGAAACCGGCCACCGTCTCGCCGCCCTGGTCGCGCAGCTTCGCCAGACCGCTGGCCGCGACCTCCATTGCCTCGTCCCACGACGCTTCGCGGAAGTGGGTGAAGGGGTTGGCAGGATCGACGTTCAGCCCCTTCTCGGCGCCTTCGAGACGGATCAGCGGCTTGGTCAGCCGGTGCGGGTGGTGGATGTAATCGAAGCCGAACCGCCCCTTGACGCAAAGCCGACCCTCGTTGGCAGGGCCGTTGATCCCTTCGACGTATTTGACCTTGCCGTCCTTCAGCTTCAGCGAGACCTGGCAGCCGACGCCGCAGAAGGGGCAGACCGATTGCACCGCCTCATCGAAGTCACGGCTGTCGCCGTGCTGGGCCGCGTCCACCACGGTGGCGGGCATCAGCGCGCCGGTGGGGCAGGCCTGCACGCATTCGCCGCAGGCGACGCAGGTGCTTTCGCCCATGGGGTCGTCCATGTCGAAGACGGGGAAAGCGTCATGCCCCCGGTCCGCCATGCCGATCACGTCGTTCACCTGCACCTCGCGGCAGGCGCGGACGCAGAGGTTGCACTGGATGCAGGCATCCAGATTGACCTTCATCGCCACGTGGCTGTCATCGAGCAGCGGGATGCGGGCCTCTTCGAGCCTGGGGAAACGGCTGTCGGAAACCCCGGTCAGGTCGGCCATGTCCCACAGGTGCGAGCCGCGGTCGTGCGCCTGCGCGCGTTCGGGCTGGTCTGCCAGAAGCAGCTCCATCACAAGCTCGCGCGATTTCTTCGCGCGGGCGCTGTCGGTGGTCACCTTCATGCCCTCGGCGGGCGCGCGGCAGCACGAGGCCGCCAACGTCCGCTCGCCGTCGATCTCGACCATGCAGGCGCGGCAGTTGCCGTCGGGCCGGTAGCCCGGCGCCTCCTTGTGGCACAGGTGCGGGATGGTGGTGCCGAGCCGCTTGGCGACCTGCCAGATGGTCTCTCCGGGGAGGGCGGTGACCTCCTGCCCGTCGAGGATGAAGGAGGTCTGGGGAAGGTTCGATCCGTCAGCCATTGTGTGCAGCTCCGGGGGTCAGGGTCTTGGGAGAGCCGCAAGGAAATGTGCGGCGATATTGGTCCCGGGCCGCGTCCGACTGAGCGGAGGACGGCTGCGGCCCGGGAAAATGCGCGCGGGCAGGGGGACGGGAGGGGACCGCGCGCATCATTTCACCTCCTCGGGGAAGTGCTTCATCACCAGTCGGATCGGGTTCGGGGCCGCCTGGCCCAGGCCGCAGATCGAGGCGTCGGTCATCACCTGGCAGAGGTCCTCGAGCAGCTCCCCGTCCCAGCTTTCGGCCTGCATCAGCTTCACCGCCTTCTCGCAGCCGACACGGCAGGGCGTGCATTGGCCGCAGCTCTCTTTTTCGAAGAACTTCAGCATGTTGAGAGCCGCTCCGCGGGCGCTGTCCTTGTCCGACAGCACCACCACGGCTGCGGAGCCGATGAAGGTGCCATGCGGCTGCAGCGTGTCGAAATCGAGCGGCACGTCGCCCAGCGAGGCCGGCAGCAGCCCCGAGGATGGCCCCCCCGGCTGATAGGCCTTGAACACATGGCCCTCGGCCATGCCGCCCGCGGCCTCGATAAGATCATTGATCGTGCTGCCGGCAGGCAGCACGTAGACGCCCGGATTGGCGACACGGCCGGAGAGCGAGTAGCTGCGCATCCCCTTGCGATCGTTGTGCGCGACCTTGGACTTGATCGCGTGCCCCTCGCGGGCGATGCGGCCGATCCAATGCAGGGTCTCGACATTGTGCACCAGCGTCGGGCGGTCGAAGATGCCCACCTGCGCCACGAAGGGCGGGCGCAGCCGCGGCATGCCGCGCTTGCCCTCGATGGATTCGATCATCGCGGACTCTTCGCCGCAGATGTAGGCGCCCGCGCCGCGGCGCAGCTCGATGAAGCCGGGCTGCACGATCCCCGCCGCCTCGAGCGCGGCGATCTCCTTGTGCAGGATGTGAAGGATCGCCGGATACTCGTCGCGCATGTAGATGAAGCAGGTCTCGGCCTCGACCGCCCAGGCGGCGATCAGCATGCCTTCGAGCATCATGTGAGGCGTGCGTTCGAGATAGAAGCGGTCCTTGAAGGTGCCGGGCTCGCCCTCGTCGCCGTTCACCGCAAGGTAGCGCGGACCGGGGTTGGCGCGCACAAAGCCCCACTTCTTGCCCGAGGGGAACCCTGCGCCGCCCATGCCGCGCAGGCCGGCGGCGAAGATCTCCTCCTGCACCTTCTCCCAGTCGCCGCTTTCGCGCAGGGTCAGCAGCCGGTCATAGCCACCGCCCGCCCGATAGGTCTTGAAGTCCTCGTAGGCGGGGATCACCGGCTCGAAATCGCCCTTGTCGATCGCCGAGCGAATTTTCTGTGGCGTGGCGTGATCGACGTGCAGATGGCCGATCTCGACCGTCGGGCCGGTGTCGCAGCGGCCCATGCAGGGCGCGCGCAGCACGCGGACCTTTGCGGGGTCATGCCCGGCGCAAAGCGCGTCGAAGAGCGCCTCGGACCCCGCCATCTCGCACGACAGCGAGTCGCAGACACGGATGGTCAGATCGGGCGGCGGGGTCTCGCCTTCCTTTACCGGGTCGAAATGGGCGTAGAAGGTGGCGACCTCCCAGACCTCGGCCATCGACAGCCGCATCTCCTCGGCCAACGCGCGCAGGTGGGCCGCCGAGAGGTGGTGGTAGCGGTCCTGGATCAGGTGCAGGAACTCGATCAGCAGATCGCGCCGGCGCGGACGGTCACCGAGCAGCGCCTTCACCTCGTCCCATGCGCGGTCGTCGAGCTGTCGGCCCTTCGGCGTGGCGCGTCCCTTGCCGCCCTTGCGGCCGGATTTCCAGATCCCCTGCTGCTGATCCAGCGCCATCGAATGCCTCCCTGTCGTCGCGGTGGGTATCCGTTCTTGGGGCATAGGGTCATTGCCGGTCAATATCGCTGTGCCGTCAGTTGATAGGCGTTCTCTATCAAAGGCGGCAGCAGACGGATGGACAGCGCCGGGCCGTCTGCTATTGAGAAGGCATGACTTGGGATCAGGAACTTGATGCGCGCGGGCTGCTCTGCCCGCTTCCGGTGCTCAAGGCGCGCAAGCGCCTGCAGGGCATGGGAACGGGCGAGGTGCTGCGGGTGGTCGCGACCGACCCGGCGGCGGTGATCGACGTGCCGCATTTCTGCAACGAGGCCGGCCATGCGCTGGTGGGTCAGGCGGACGAGGGCGCGGCGCAGGTCTACCTGATCCGCAAGGGCTGAGGTCCGGCTTCGGCCTGCCTCAGACCAGCCCGAAGGACGCGTAGGGGATGTAGCGCACCGGCGTACCCGGCGTGACTTCGCGCGCTCCGTCCGGCAGCTCCACCAGCCCGTCCGCCCACGAGAGCCCGCTGATCCGCCCCGAGCCTTCTGAGCCGAAGACCTCCGCCGCGCCGTCTTCGTTCAGCCGTGCCCGCAGGTATTCGCGCCGGCCCGGCTTCTTGCGCTTTTCAAAGGCGGCGGGGACGGTGAACCCCTGCGGCTCGGTCCAGCCCGCGCCGGAAAGAAGCGACAGGGCGGGGCGCGCGAAGATCAGCGCGCAGACCAGCGCCGCCACCGGGTTGCCCGGCAGACCGAAGACCGGCACGCCCTCCCACATCGCCAGCGCCAGCGGACGCCCGGGTTTCAGCGCGATGCGCCAGCTCGACAGGGTGCCGCGGGCGCGCAGCAGCGCCGAGACGTGGTCCTCGTCGCCCGTCGAGGCGCCGCCCGACGTCAGGATCACATCCGCCTCGCGCGCGCCTTCGTGCAGGCGCTCCGCGATTGCCGCGGCGTCGTCGCCGACGTGGCCGAGGTCCACCGGCTCGTAGTGCCAGCCCTGCGCCAGCGACAGCAGCATGGGACGGTTGGCGTCCCAGATCTGATGCGGCGCGGCGGGCAGCTCCGGCGAGGCGATGATCTCGTCGCCGGTCGACAGCACGCCCACCCGCAGCGGACGGTGCACCGGCAGCTCGGCGATGCCGAGCGCCGAGGCCAGCGCCAGGTCGGGCGCGCGCAGGCGGCGGCCCTTGCGCAGGGCAAGATCGCCGGCAGCCATGTCCTCGCCGGCCTTGCGGGTGTTGGCGCGCGGCTTGAGCGGCCCGTCGAAGACCACAGTTGTGCCATCAGTGTTGGTATCTTCCTCGAGCACGACCGTATCGACCCCCTCGGGCAGGATCGCCCCGGTGAGGATGCGCACCGCATCGCCCGGCGGCACGGCGTCGGCATAGGGCTGCCCGGCTGCCGCGCGGCCCGCCACCAGCGGCAGGTGCTGCACGCCGCTGCCGGTTGCGGCATGGGCAAAGCCGTAGCCATCCACCGCGGAGTTCGGCATCGGAGGGTTCGAGCGTTTGGCCGCCACATCCGCCGCCAGCACGCGGCCCGCGGCGCGGGCCGTGGCAATCGTCGTGGTGCCGGTCACCGGGCTGAGCGCGGCGCGCAGCTTGGCGAGCGCCTCGTCGACGGGCACCCAGCTCACGCCCTGCGGCATGGCGAAACAGTCGTCGCGCAGGCGCGGCGGAAGGAGGGGGCTGTCGGGATCGGAGGGCATGGGGGCCTCGCAGGGTTGGGGAAAGGCGCGATGCGCGGCCCGGGTCAGGGTCTCCTCGTGGCCGAGTCCGAGGATCCAGCCTTCCACTGCGTCGCCCTCTCGGGTCATGGCGTCAAGCTGTTGTGGGTCGAGCGCGCGCAGCGCCCCGGCAAGGATGCGTACCTGCGCGCGGTCCTTGATCTCGTCCGGCTCGGCCAGCGCGGCCACGGTCTTCGCGATCAGCGAGGGAAAGAGCTCGACCAGCGTGATCGGCGTGTCGTGCTGCTCGAAGGGGCGGACCGAGAGATCGGCGCCGAAGCGCGCGCGCAGGGCCTGCAGGCGGGGGATTCCGAGCAGCGCCTGCGAGCCGACCGAGCCGGTGGTGTAGAGCTTCCACACCGTCTGCGCGCCGGGGGTGGCGTCGCACGTGCGCCGTTCAGGCATCCTGTGGCCGTCCCGGCGCGTGCCCTTGCTCGGCAGGCGCGGGTCGTCAAACGTCTCGGGGCAGCCCCAGAACGGCCCGATCCCGGGGAAGAGATCGTTCAGCTCGGCGGCGACTTGAAAGCGGTTGTTGGCATTGTCCGGCGCATCCTCGATGCGCGCCGCCAGCGCCTCCCAGAGCCGCAGCGGACCCGGCGTACCGGTGAGCGCCTCGGCAAAGCCCCCCGGATAGGCGAAGGGGAAGTCGAACCCCGCCAGCACCCGCCGCCCGGCATCGCGCTCGGTCTCAAAGAGGGTGGCGAGGGTGTCGGTCGCGTCCGCGCGGGTCCGGTGGTAGCTGGCTTCGACGCTTCCTTCGCGGGCGATGCCGATCCAGATCGCATCCTTCGACGGCTTGGCGGGCGAGGGTTTCGAGGCCCCCGACCAGTCCACGACGACGAAAGTGTCGAAGCTCACAAGCCCACCTCGCGCAGGATGAAATCGGTGATGGCGGCGGTGTCGTCGAGGTCAAAGCGGGGTAGGGCGGTCTCCACCACGCTGTCGGCGGCCACGGCGCGGATGCTGGCGTTGGCGGGCGAGAGCAGCGGTTTGCCGGTCTCGGCGCGATGCGCCTCGATCTTCGGGTGCGGCGCGGTCTTGTAGCCCTCGATCAGCACCAGATCGACCGGGCTCAGCCTGGTCAGCAGCTCCTCCAGCGGTGGCTCGGGCGCATCGCGCAGCTCGTGCATCAGCGCCCAGCGATGCGGCGAGGCGAGCAGCACCTCGTGCGCGCCGGCCTGCCGGTGCCTGTAGCTGTCGCGGCCGGGCTGATCGACATCGGTGCTGTGATGCGCGTGCTTGAGCGTCGAGACCGACAGACCCCGGGCGCAGACCTCCGCCACCAGCCGCTCCATCAGCCCGGTCTTGCCGCAGTTCTTGCTGCCCGTGACGCCGTAGATCCTCACGACGCCAGAGCCTGCGCCCGCGCCAGATCTTCGGGCGTGTTGACGTTGAAGAAGGGATCGAAGGGCTCGGCGGAGAACAGCGCCTCGCCCGCGCCGTGCTGGTCGGTCCAGAGCACAACCTTGCGTAGACCGCCTTCGAGCGCCGCGCGCAGATCGTTTCGCAGCGACACCGGCCAGAGGCCGAACGTGGGGTGCCGGTTGATCTTCTTGCCGCCGCCGGACTTCAGCGCTTCGTCCCCGGAGCGCGGTGTGCAGGCCAACGCCAGCAGGTGCGGCGCCTCCTCGGCGGCGAGCAGCAGGCGCGGTACCAGATCGCAGGGAAAGAAGGGCGTGTCGGCGGCCACCGTCACGATGCTGTCGGCCCCCTGCTCGGCGGCCCAGTCGAGACCCGCCAGCACGCCCGCCAGCGGGCCGGGGAAGCCGGCGATCGTATCGGGCAGCACCGGCAGGCGATAGCGGGCAAAGCGCGCGGCCTCGCCGTTGGCGTTGAGCGCCAGCCCGCCCACTTGCGGCTCGATCCGGTCGATCACGCGTTGCAGCAGCGGCGCGCCGCCGATCTCCAGCAGCCCCTTGTCGCCGCCGCCCATGCGCGTGGCGAGGCCGCCTGCGAGGATCACCCCAAGCGGCTGTTGCAGCGGGCGGCTCATTCTGCGGCCTCACCGGCGGATTTGCGACGGGACTTGCGGTCTTCCTCGGGCACCGAGGCAGGATCCACATCGCGTACCAGCCGTTCCTCGCCCGAAAGACACACGAAGCGTTGCCCACGCATCCGGCCGATCAGCGTCAGCCCCACCTGCCGGGCAATCTCGACGCCCCAGGCGGTGAAACCCGAGCGCGAGGCCAGCACAGGAATGCCCATCAGCGCGGTCTTGATCACCATCTCCGAGGTCAGCCGCCCGGTGGTGTAGAGGATCTTGTCCTCGGGCCCCAGCCCATGTTGGAACATGAAGCCCGAGATCTTGTCGACGGCGTTGTGCCGCCCGACATCTTCCATGTAGACCAAGGGCTTGTCCCGCTCGCAAAGCACGGTGCCATGGATCGCCCCGGCCTCGAGATAGAGCGAGGGGGTGGTGTTGATCTCTTTCCCCAGCGCGTAGAGCCAAGAGGTGCGGACCTCGGCTTGCGGCAGGGATAGCCCCTCGAGCCCCTCCATCATGTCGCCGAAGACGGTACCGACGGCGCAGCCCGAGGTGCGGGTCTTCTTCTGCACCTTTTCCTCGTAGGAGGTCTCGCGAAGGGTGCGCACGACGACGGTCTCGATCTCGTCGTCGTAATCGACGCCGGTCACGACGTCATCGGCGCGCAGCATCCCCTGATTGCGCAGGAACCCCAGCGCCAGATACTCGGGATAGTCGCCGATGGTCATCGCGGTGACGATTTCCTGGCGGTTGAGATAGATGGTGAGCGGGCGCTCCTCGACCACCGAGATCTCGGTCTCGGCACCGGTCTGGTCGGTGCCCGAGATGCGCCGGGTGAGGCGCGGGTCGGCGGGGTTCGGGAGCAGGGGAATTTCGGGCATGCGGGTGATCTTGCGCCTCCTCTGGCCTGCACGTCGGGCATCTTGTAACCTGCGACGCGGAGTTTCAAGGGGACGAGCATGCTTGGGTACGTAACGGGTCTGGGCCGCGGCGAGGTCGATGTGCTGATGCGCGAGGTGGCGGACCGCCTGCGCGCCGAGGGCGTGCCGCTCGCCGGCGCTGTGCAGCACAACATCGAGACCGGGCCGACCAGCAAGTGCCACATGGACCTGCAGGTCCTGAGCGGCACGGACGTCGTGCGCATCAGCCAGGACCTCGGGGCGCTGTCGCGCGGGTGTCGGCTCGATCCGCAGGGGCTCGAAAGGGTTGTCGGGCTGGTGAGCGCCGGGCTGCAGAAGGGCGCGGCGTTGCTGCTGGTCAACAAGTTCGGCAAGCAGGAGGTCGACGGCCGCGGCTTCCGTCCGGTGATCGGCGAGGCGCTGTCGGCGGGCGTGCCGGTGCTTGTGGCAGTGAACGCCGGCAACCTGGATGCCTTCCTCGCCTTCGCCGAGGACCTGGCCGAGCCGCTTGCTCCGGATGTCGATGCGGTGACCGACTGGTGCCGCGCGCGGATCCGCGAGGCGAAGGCGGCCTAAAGCCTCAGAGCCAGATCGTCGCGCAGCGGTTGCCGCTCTCGGCGATGATCTTGGCACCCGCGCTGAGCGCGATCTGCAGCATGGCGCGGTTGTCGTGGGAGAAACTGGCCTCGACGGTCTCGATCCCCATGTCCCGCGCATGGCCGAGCGCGGCGGAAAAGAGCTGCCGCCCGTAGCCGCGCCCCTGGTAGGCATCCTCGACCGAGAGCGCGATCTCGGCATGGGTCTTGGCAACGCGGTAAATCTCGAGCACGGCGCGGGTGTCGCCGTCGGCCTCCAGTCCCAGAACCAGATCAGGACGGCAGGACTCGGCGCGGCGCTTCAGCCACTCGTCGCCGACGCGGCTGTGAAAGCGGCTGCGGATCGCCGCGGCGCTGAGGCGTTTCCAATGGCCATAGAGCAGCGCCGCCGCCCGATGGACGGAGCCTTCGGTCGTTACGGTGGTCAGCACTGCCTCTGCGGTCGCCATGGGTCATCCTTTCTGCACCGGCGGTGAGATAGAGATGGGCGGCCTGTCGGACCACCGACAATTCGGAGATCCCGCCATGCACCCGGGTCATAACAACAACGTGATCAGCTGGCGGCGGCGCTTGGCACAAAAGGCGTGGGACGGAGCCGCGCCGCGGACTTCCTGATCCTGCTGTTTCCACCCCGGGGGGGGCCGCGACTCGAGCGGCGCGGGACATGGTGCCACGCTCACGCCAGGGCCGGCGCGTGCTCAGCCCTTTGTCGCGGCGCGGTACCACTGGACGATCTCGCGGCGCGCCGCCGGGTCCATCTGGATGGCGTTGGG
>NZ_JAAGOV010000097.1:0-6944 GCF_010500785.1 Salipiger sp. PrR003 | reverse complement strand
TGATCGGAAAAGCGCGGAGTGCGGTTCATTCTCGAACGGTCGGACCGGGCACCCTGCCGCGAGAGCGGCTTAGTCCAAGTCCGCACTTGATGAGTTCAGCGCCCGGTTGGCGAACGGCGAGATTTCTCGAACTGGGCGTCGATACTGACCGCAGTGATCGGCTTCGTCCTCGAGCCCGTGTCTAACCTTCTGAGCCCAAACGGCTGCTTTAGGCTCGCCGCGGCGTGGCTGGCTGCCGTCGGGGAATATCCGCATTCGTGCAGATCTCCTGACAGTAGGCTGTACAGAATGAAGCACATCCGTACGCTTGCGCGAAAACCGCTATTTCTTTTGTAATCTCGCCGCGAAATCGCCGTTCAATACGGCGCCAGCCGCTCGCGCATGTCGCGGAATTCGGCCAGCGCGCGCATCGTGCGGCCGTCGTCGATGGTCGCCAGGTCGAGGATTACCGTGTTCGTCACCGTCATCGGCACCACTAGGCTTTGCGACTCGCCCGCCTCCCCGCGCGACACCGCGATGTGGTGGACGGGGGACGGTTGCAGTGCGGCGTCGCGCTTATCGGTCAGCGCCAGCGTCGTCGCGCCGCGCGCGGCGGCGACCTGCATGATCCGCGCAACCGCCGCCGGTAGCTTGCGGAAGTTGATCAGCCATACAACGTCGTCGCCGGTCATTCCTGCGACGTGTTCCAGCCACTGGTGCTGCATCAGCGACAGGTCGACCGCGTCATACCCAGACCGGCGCAAGCGCAGCGCGACGAGGTGGCACAGCGTGGCGGCGTGACTTTGCCCGAACATGAAAATTCGCCGCGCGCCCAGCAGCGCCTCGGAAAAGCCGCGGATGTCGGCATCGGTCACGCTGGCGCGCAGGGTTTCCAGCGCCGTGATCTCGCTGTCCAGAACCGAGGCCAGAAGCCCGCCGTCGCCCGCCTTGGCCAACCGGGCGGCGATGCGGGCAGTGGGATCCTCAAACTCGCCGTTGCCTTCGATCAGCCGCTGCTGAAGGAAAGCCCTGAACTCCGGGTAGCCCTTGAACCCCAGCCGCCGTGCCAGCCTCACCGCGGAGGCGGGATGCACCCCGGCGCGAAAGCTCACCTCTTTGCCGTTCTCCATCGCAGCGCGGATCGGATCGCGGACCATCACGTCAAGAATGCGAGTGTCGGCCTCGGTCAACTGGTCCGAGTGGCGGGTGATGAGGTCGTCCAAGAACGCGGTGTCGTGGTTTTGCATCGGCAGGGATGATCTCTTTAAGGGGCCTTGTCGTCCGGCCCAGCAGCGCGCCGCTTCAGACGCGCGCGCCGCTTTGCATGTCGAACAGGTGCGCGGCGGCTACGTCGTATTCCAGCCAGATTCGGTCACCGGGGGCGGGCAACTCCTGCCCACGGTGGGCAATGGCGGACATGACACCCGACTGCGTCTGGCAATGCAACACGACCTCTGCTCCGGTCATCTCTGTCAGGGTCAGCCGGGCCTCGATCGACGCGGAGCCCGGTTTTTTGCGATGCAGCCGCAGCGTGTCGGGGCGCAGGCCCACCTCGACTCCGCTCCTCCCGGTCCAGCCTGTGACCGCGTCGGAGGTGACGAAGTTCATCTTCGGCGTTCCAAGGAAAGACGCAACGAAGCGGTTCGACGGGCGGTCGTAGATCGCAGCCGGTGTGTCGAACTGCTGCAGGTAGCCGTCCTTCATCACCGCGATCCGGTCGGCAAGGGAGAGTGCCTCTGTCTGGTCGTGGGTCACGAAGACGATGGTGGCGCCTAGCCGCTGATGGATCGTCTTGATTTCGGTTCGCATCGCGTTGCGTAGGGCGTTGTCGAGGTTCGACAGCGGCTCGTCCATAAGGAAGGTCGAGGTGTCGCGCGCCATCGCGCGGCCCATCGCCACCCGCTGCCGTTGGCCGCCAGACAGCGCGCCGGGCTTCCGGTCGAGGTAGGGTGTCAGTTGAAGCGTCTCGGCCACCTCACGGGCGCGGGCCTCGCGCGTCTTGCGGGGGACCTTGCGCAATTCCAGCCCGAAGGCGATGTTTTCCAGCACTGACATGTGCGGGTACAGCGCGTAGTTCTGAAAGATCATCGCGATATTGCGGTCCTGCGGCGGGAGTTCGTTCGCGCGGCGACCGTCAATGACGATCTCGCCGTCCTCGCAGCGTTCCAGCCCGGCGATCAGGCGTAACAGGGTGGACTTGCCGCAGCCCGAGGGGCCGACGATGACGACGAATTCGCCGTCGCCGATGTCGAGGTCGACACCATGCAGGACCCGAGGGCCATTGGAATAGCTTTTGCGGATGTCGCGAAGGGTGATTGAGCTCATGATGCCGTCTCCATGTAGAATGCGTCGCGGCGGGCAATGGCAAGGCTGGGGCGGTCGGTGGTGAACACCTTGGCGCCCAGCTGCAGAGCGTGGTCGATCTGCGATGTGGTATGTGCGGCCCAGCAGCCGAACTCGAGCCCCTCGCCACGAATGTGATCGCGCAACGTTTCCGTAGCGGTGTCGACGTTGATGCCGATCTCGGGGATGCCGTGCGCCTTTGCCAGGTGCGCTACGGCGCTGGCGCCAAGCTGGGCCAGGACCGGCGGGCTGACCAACCAAAGCAAAGGCCGGTCGGTGACATCGCGCAGTTCGTCGAGGGTTGGCACGAGGAACGATGTGAAGCCGGTTTTCGCCAGCATCCCGCAGCGTTCAATCTCGGCCACGACGCGGTGGGCGAAATCGGCATAAGCCATGCCGCCCGGTCCCGGTTTGATCTCACAGCGCAGCCTGACGCGGCTGTCCCTGTAGATATCGCACAGCTCGGCGAGCGAGATCGGGTGCTGCCCGCCGGAATAGTCGATGACGGCGGCGCGTACCGCCGCCTCGGGCAGATCGCGGATTGCGCCCGTGCGGTCGGTGGTGCGGTCCAGCGTGGCATCATGGTGTACCATGATCGCGCCGTCCGCGGTGGGATGGACGTCGAACTCGACCTCGTCCACGGCCATCGCTGCAGTGGTGCGAAAGCCGCGCGGCGTGCTGTCGCCGAATTCCAGCGCGCCACCCCGGTGCGAGGCGATACGGGTGAAAGAAGGGAGATCAGTCATTGTGGTGTCTTCTTGTTGGTGTTCCGGGGTCGCGCTCATTTCACCGCTCCCATCGTGATGCCTCGCACGAGGTGGCGTTCGACGAGGACGAAGCCAAGCAAGACCGGCAGGATGGTGATCGTCGATGCCGCCATGACCAGCGGCCAATCGATCACGTCCTCGCCCGGATTTACGCGGTACAGCCGCGCCAGCCCGATTTGCAGCGTGAAAAGGTCGCTTTCGCTGATCGCGACCAGCGGCCAAATGTAGTTGTTCCACTCGGCGATGAACAATTGCAGCCCCATCGAGAAGATCGCCGGCTTCGAGATCGGTACGATCACCCGCCACAGCACTTTCAGTGGCGTTGCGCCGTCCATGTATGCCGCCTCGTCAAGCGCGCGGGGGATTCCGCGGATGTACTGGCGCAGGAAGAAGGCGGCGAAGCCCGACGAGATCGCAGGCAGGATAAGGCCCGCGTAGCTGTCCAGCATCCCGGCGCGCGCCAGTGTCAGATAGTTCGGGATCAGCGTGATGTGGCTGGGGATCATCAGCGTCGCCACCACCGCACTGAACATCAGGTTGCCACCCCGGAATTCGAACCGGGCAAAGGCGAAGGCGGCCATCGTGGCAAACGAGATTCCAAGCAGCGTCACGATCCCCGACACGATCACCGAGTTCAGCAGGTAGCGGGCGAAATTGTACTGACCGACCGCCACTTCGTAGTTGCGGAGCGTGAAGTCGACTCCGCCGGAGTAATAGGCATCCGATGTCTGGAAGCTCATCCAAATGGAATATAGCACCGGCGACAGGAAGATGACGGCGGCCAGCAGCGTGAGGCCATTGATAATCCAAAGGGCACGGGCGGACGTTTCACGAGTCATAGTGGACCCTCCGGCCGATCACGCGAGCCTTCAGCAAGGCCAGCGCAATCAGGAAGATGAATAGCAGCACGGCCAACGCAGACCCGGTGCCAATGTCGAACAGGGAAAAGCCGACGCGGTACAGCATGTTGACGATCATGTCCGTGGCGCCCGCGGGCCCGCCGCGCGTCATCACGTCGACGATGGTGAACACTTGGAATGCGTCGATCACCGAGATCACCAGCAGGAAATACGTGGTCGGCATCACGAGCGGGAAGGTCACGCGCCGGAACACATGGAACCGGCGCCCGCCGTCCACCGCCGCTGCGTCGTAGTATTCCATAGAGATCGCCTGAAGCCCGGCGGTGTAGATGATGACGTCATAGCCAAGCTGCTTCCACGTGTTCACGAAGATGATGACGTACAGCGCAAGCTGCGGGTCCTGCATCCACGGCACTTTGTCGAAGCCGAGCAGGGCAATGAACCCATTGATCGCACCGTAATCGGTCGAGAACACCCAGCTAAACACCACCGCGATCGACACTGTGGAGGTGACGGCGGGCAGGAAGATCGCGCCGCGCGTGATGCGGGACACCGCCGTCTCGCGGATCAGGAAGGATGCCACCGCCAGTGCCAGCGCGAGCCGCAGCGGCACCGAGATCAGCGCGAAGACCGCTGTGACCTTCAGTGAATTCCAGAAATCGCGCGAGGTCAGCAGAAGCCGATAGTTGTCGAGCCCGACCCACGGCTTGGTCGGCGACATAAAATCCCACTCGCGGAACGACAGGTTCACGCTTTGCAGGATCGGGATGTAGGTGAAGACTGCCATGAAGCCGAGAAGCGGCAGCACGAACAGATACGGGGTCAGTTTGCGAAGCATGTGGGGAAAAGTGCCTTGGGCGCGGGGACCACGGGACCGGACGGGCAAGAGGCCCCGTAGCGGGGCCCCTCACCGGTAATTCTGCCGGGCTTACTGGCCCATGCGGTCTGCTTCGGTGCGGGTGCGCTCGGCGAAGTCGGCAAGCGTGTCCTCGACCTCTCGCTGACCCAGCGCCATCGCCTGCCACATGTCGTACTCGGTGGCGCGCATCCATGTCACGACCGGCGGGCGCGGACGGCCGCGGGCGACTTCAAGCTGCTCGATCGACACGCGGATGCCCGGCTCGTTCTCGAGCGTCTCGGCCGCCAGCGGCTGCTCGGCGGTGTTGCGGTTGATCGGCATATAGCCGGTGCCCGCAAACCAGATTGCGTTCGATTCCGCCGATGCGGCGAAGCTGATGAAGTCATAGGCCGCGTCCTGCACCTCCGCGTCCGCCGTCGACAGGATGCCGATGCCGGCCCCGCCGATCGGTGCGGCGCAGACCTTGTTACAGGGCAGCGGGCGCACGATCAGATCATCGCCCAGCGACGCCTTGGACTGGCGGTAATTGCCGGTCGAATTCAGCATGATCCCGACATTGCCTGCGAAGAATGCGTCGCGGCCGGTCTTCTCGTCGGTCACGTTGTCGGCCGAGGCGACGCCGTGGTCATGCACCAGCGACGCCATCCATTCATAGGCCTCGACGGTGTTCGGCGCGTCGATCAGGATCTCGCCCGACACGCTGTCGATCAGGTCGCTGTCATTATCCATGATCAAGCCCCAGCGCGCGAACTGGCCGGGCGCCGCGATGCCATAGATGCCTTCGTCGCCCAACTTTGCCTGGATCTGCTGCGCGGCGGCGAGGATCTCGTCATAGGTGGTCAGCGGCGTGTCCTCAGAAAGGCCGGCGCGCTCGAAGATGTCCTTGTTGACATAGGTCACCGGGGTCGAGCTGTTGAAGGGCACGATATAGTTCTTGCCTTCGTAGACGCCGACCTCGCGGGCGAAGTCGAACAGTTCGTCCTTCAGCGGATCGGCTTCCAGGTAATCGGTCAGGTCCATCAGCACGCCGCGGTCGGCGAACAGGCCGTAGCGGGTGACTTCCATGATGACGGCATCGGGGCCACGGCCAGCGGGGATGGCGGCTTGCAGGCGGGCGACGATGTCATTGTAGTTGCCGACATGCTCGGCTTCGATGGTGATGCCGGGGTTGGCTTCTTCGAAGTTGGCGATGATCTCGGCCAGCGCGTCGCCCGACGAGCCACCGAAGCTGTGCCAGAATTCGACGGTGACCTCTGCAGCCGCAATTGAGGTTGAGCTAAGC
This sequence comes from Salipiger sp. PrR003, assembly GCF_010500785.1. Taxonomy (NCBI): domain Bacteria; kingdom Pseudomonadati; phylum Pseudomonadota; class Alphaproteobacteria; order Rhodobacterales; family Roseobacteraceae; genus Salipiger; species Salipiger sp. PrR003. Next base: position 854 of record NZ_JAAGOV010000097.1, on the reverse strand, counting down.
AGGCCAGCGAGGCCCAGCCCGGCGATACGGGTAAGTTTTCTGTCCATGGGGACCACCTTTTTGCAATTCTGGTTGCACGTTGTTTCGGTGGTCGGGATAGCTGCGGTATGTGACGGAAAATCGAACGATACGTTAAGGTTTATTGACGGATCACTGGCTTCTTAGGGGTCGCGAGCTTTGAGCGACCGATGTTCGGCGGTTTGTGATTGCAGCGGAGGGGTAATCGAAAGTTCGGTTCGTGCAATGAGACTTGCAGATCTCCATGCGCCGGTTCGCCCCGACTATCTCCCGCTCTGGGGCGTCCTGGCGGCTGCGGTGCAGTATCGCAATTGCGCGAAAAGCGCCTGATATGATCCGGACTCAGGCACGTCGGAGGAGGCAGGTATGGGCAGCTTGGTCCGCTCTGGACCCGTCCGTCGGCCGTGCGGCGCGCGTCAGCAAAACACAGCCGGCATGGCTGCATGGTGTGCCAAGGTTTTCATCCCCAGTTGCAGTGGGCAGCCCTGTGGATAGAAACCCCCTTGGCCCTTCCTGCCTTGGCTGGGACCTAGTCTGCCCAAAAATCAGGCGTTGTGCTTTCGAAGGCCTTCCAAGGGTAGCTCAGCATCGCTGCCCAAGGACCCCTTGACTCCTCCCGCCCCGCCTTCGGCCGGGCATCAAGCCAGACCTTCCCACAAGTCGGCTCGCCATCCTTCGCGATATGGCTGCGCGTCCCGCTCGCCGCCTGCAAGGCCCGCCCCGTCCCCTCGGCCGGGGGCAGGCTGGAAAGCTCTGGCAGATTGATCAGAGGAGAGTCGCGCGGGGCGCGCGCCTCGCGTGGGGCCGAAGGGCAGGGCAGGGGTTCGACGGGCTGC
>NZ_JAAGOV010000096.1:0-7366 GCF_010500785.1 Salipiger sp. PrR003 | reverse complement strand
AAACCGGCACCGTCAAAAAACGTCACCGTCATCCACCTGCGATGTCGCTCAGCACTCAACTGCGATGTCGCGCCACAGGTCTGCCAGGAGCCTTTCTCAGACAGCGCCTCCATTGTCCCTCCCGGGGTCGTTCGAATGCTGTCCGCAAGCCTTCTGGCTGCTTTCTGCTTCTCAGTTAGCATGTCGGGCCTCCTCCCTCGGCAAGGTGCGGCCACCGAAAGCGCTGGAGGAGCTCGGCAACCTTAATGCCGTCTTGCTCGCTCAAGGGGCCTTCAACGCGGAAGATGGCGACCGTCCTAGCGCCGCTATTGTCTGTCTCGTTAAGCGACCATCCATCGGGGAGCTGGCCCTCAGCGGTGCCACGGTGGTCGACCAAATCCCAAAGACCATCTTCATCGTCGATGTCGAAGGCGACCTTCAGATCGCTCCACGGCATCTCACGGGAATTTTCAGAGTTTTCCATCAGGAGCCTCACACCCGGGGCGACGCTGCTGCGCGCTCGTTGCGAACTTCGTTTCGCAGGTTCATGATGAACATGAACTGGTCATCTGCCTCTCGAATGAGGTCCCAGTTCTCGACCAGTTTTGCCCACATGTCGCTGACCGCGGCCATCTCTGGAAGGCGAGCACGAAGCTCGGGGACAGCATCCAGCAACGCTTCGCAGCGTCCGAAGTCACCACTATCGTGCGGGAAATCTCCCCCGACCGGCAGGCCCATCATGTGCCGTGCGATGCAGGTTGCCGACGCACCGGTCGAGTGGCCCAGCGCCCAAGTTGCGATTGCTTTGTAATCCATGTCTCGATTTCCTCATGTATTAGTTCGGAAGCTGCATGTCGAAGAGCCGTGACCACCAGTTGGCAGGTCTTCGCAATCTTTGCAGCTTGGTTAGGGCTTCGTCCTCGGTGATTTCACCGCGCTCATAGGATAAACGGATGGCCCGCGCTTCTCTGCTCAGGCGATGCAGCCGCTCGTGCTGTTTTTCCTTGCGGTTCGCCATCACAGGTCGAAGAACACGAGAGAGAGTTGCATGGAAGCCCATTCTTGCTTCCGAAGAGGCTGGTCAGGGCCGTCACTGATAGCTTTCAGAACATCCTTGCCGTCGTAGACCCTGAGCAAACCATCCAGGCGACCACAGAGCACTTCAACATCGTCACGAGTTTCGATGGACTGCCGATCACGCTCAGTCCACCAAACCATAGCGAAATGGCTGTGCCAGGGCCTGAGTTCGCCCGCGAGAGCGTCTGCGAGGCTCCCAGCCTCAAATCTCTGAATAAGCATGCATCACTCATCTGTTCACTTATAAGAATAGATTGGATCACCCATCAGGTCAATGCGAGGAGGTGAGTTTCGGTCCAGTAGGAGCTTCAGCCATTACACGAAAGGCCGCAGGCTGTGCCCAAGACCACAACCGTGTCGCTCTCATGAAACTGCAACGCATAATCCACCGTCAACTTCGAGACCGTACACTACTCCGGCCAAGACCCGGCGATGGTACTAGAAAGACTCATATAGAGCCTATTAGCCAAATGTCGTCAGGCGTCTCTTGACCCGAAAGAGCAAATGTTGTCTTTCAACCTCAGAGCTAAGAGGTAAAAATGACGACCGGCATCGAAAAGTACAACATTTCGCTAGCACAAAACAATAGCCCTTCGAGCAGCAGTAGTTATGGCCGCCCTTTCTACTCTTGGCTTTCACCAAGTACCTTTTCGCCGGCCAAGGAGGATATGTGGTGCCGAGGCATGACAATGCCATTTGAGGTGGTAATTATTCCAGGGTATACGGTGCCGACTGCGCTAAATAAAGACGACGTTGACTCCGTTTGGTACGATTTGGAGGTCACGTCACCCACTGTCGTTTGGGATGGCATGGGTAGCGTCGAGATGTTCGAGTTTATCTCAACGTGCATGGATCCTTTGTGCGAGATCAATGACTACATCCGCGTGAAGGACGTGGAAAAAGGCAAATATATTGAGGACCCTCGGCCGTCTTGGCTGGTGAGAAATCGTCCTCAAAAGACATTTTCTGGAAGTTTTCTTAGCTATGAGAGAAGTAAGTCGAATAAGCACTTCTTTGAAGTTGTGATGAACCAATTTCTGTCTGAAGGCTTACGGGAAAACGGCCATTGGAAAGGTTATGCAAGTCATCACTATCTCTTTAGTAGGGAGCGAAAGCGAGAGATTCGTGATCTCTGGGGCCGGAGGATGATGAGGCATCCAGATTTTAGCCATGTGAGGCTAGCGTCTGTGGTGGCCGACGCTGAACCGGTAGTTACTGAAGGTATGGGTTTTGGGTACCTGCGTTTCAAGGAAGCGCTTTCTTGTAAGGAAAGTTGGTTTCGTGAGGCCTCTATGATCGAGTATCTCATCAAGACAAATAGCCACTTGGTCGAGACCCCTCTCGATGTCGCGAAGCTGAAGGTCGGCAAGGGGGTTCCGCTGACTCCCGAGGAGGAGGTCATCTACTCCAAGAGGGATCAGGCTCCGCCCAGTACAGCTGAGAAAATCCTCATGAAGGCGAAAGCTCTCTGGAAGTCAGGGGACTTCTGACAACGTCACATGCGAGAGTGATCCGTGATCTCGGGTCACTCTCTGTTCACGACAAGAAGGCGCCCGGCTCTCAGGCCATTCGGAAAGTTCCCTGCGGAACAAGCTTCAACACCGGCATCATGCACCATTGTAGGGTCAGAGGTCGAAGACCATCAGCGTCAGCTTTTTTGAGAACTGAGCCCCGACGGGCGCCAACGACTTGAACTTCTCGTCCCGCTCGGATGCCTCCAAGACTTCTTTGCTGGTGAACGTTTTCAGAGTTCCGCCGACCTTCGCATGCAGGGCCCGCAGAGATTGTAATTGAATCTGCTCGATGCTGGAACGATCAGAGTGCCAGGTCCCCGCATAGTGCTTCTGGCCGGCGCCAACCTCCTCGGGCATCAGCATGGTCGCGTAGGTTGCCCCGTTGCGATTGATCTCGGTGGAACTGAAAAACGGCATCGGGTTGGTCCTTTCTGACAGTTACCCTGATTTTTAGTGCTTTGCTCGAACTCGGACAAGCTCGATCAGAGTTCGTCTTCCTCGTCGTCGATGTCGTCCTCACGCCATTCGATATTGCTCTCGGGGTGCTTTTCCCCGTCCTCATCGAAGAACAGCTTCTCGCGCTTCCGGGTAAGATGCTTGGCATCATCGTCATAGAGTTCACGGTTGCCACCCACGGCGTATCCCCAGCCGATCTTCCCCTGGTCGCCTTTTACAATTGGGTAGCAGGCCTCGATGACCTCAGCGGTGCCTTTGATGAGGATGTTAGTTCCTTTGACGTAGTGCGGCATTGAATTCTCCTGGAAATGGCCGTCGTGCGGCGCGTGTTATGTCATCCCTGCCGGGCTCGAACCGACAGGGGTGTAGTTCTCAGAATCTGTGGGTGTGATCAGAGATCGAAGACGAGCACGCTCAGCTTCTTCGAGAATTGAGCCCCGACCGGCATGAGGTCCTTGAAGCGCTCGTCCGTTTTGACGATTTCAGCGATTTCCTTGCCGTGGAACTCCTTGAGCGTGCCGCCCACCTTGTCGTGCAGATCCCACATTGCGCACCGTTCCAGACATTGCTCCATGGGCTTGTTGTCATCGTACCATGCGACAGCGTAGTAGCCACTCTTAGCGCTCGGCACCGGCAGCAGCATTTTGGCGTAGTTGACCCCATTCCAGCCGCGGTCGATCTGGTGGAAAACCGGCATCTCAAGTCCTTTCGTCTGATGTCAACATTTGTAGCACGAGGCACCGGCGTCAGCAAGGATAGATTGCGAAATATGGCAATTAAATGCAGCCGGCAGCGCCACGGAATGCGGCATCTATTCTTTGATTGCGGAGAGACTTTATCACCGGCTATCGTCGAACGAGGCAGAATCGAATGAAGGTGTTAGGATGGCTTGCATAGTGAGGTTTCTAAGGGCGCACGCGAGCCGCCTGCGCCAAACAATCGTGCGGTTTGATCCCTCCATCCGCTGGGATGGAGGGAATTCTCAGGCCGCCGCGCCCAGCGTTGCCGTTCCCCAGAACACACCCGAGGAAATTGAGATCGACGCCCTGCGCCAGCACATGCATCGAGTACGCCGGCTTTCCCGGGTCTTCGAGATCACGGCGGCCGAATACGTGGATGGCTACAAGATCGAGCGGCTTGGTGAGATCACTGTCCGGGCAAGCAACCGGGCCAAGGCAGATCGGAGCCTCAAAGAGGCCGCCCTGAATAAATTCAAGGATGCCAACGCCCTTCTGGACCTCAAATGCGAAACGCAGGTCAGGGAGAGCTCGAACGGCACTGGCACGAACGGCTCACCGAAGGCAAAGCGGAAGGCCACCAAAGTGTGGACCGCAACAGCCTGTCAGGCGACTGCCCTGGAACGGGTAGGAAAACCCCCGAGAGAATGGCGCAGTGATGTCGCCATCGTAGACGGATCCAACGTGATCCACTGGGATAGCGGGAAGCCCAGCCTCGACCCCTTGCGGGCGGTAGTGGACTTCCTGCAGAAGAAAGGCAGGCAGCCCTACGTCGTGTTCGACCGCGGTGCTGGCTACAAGCTCAAAGGCAAGCACCTGACCGCCGAGCAATTGAAAGAGGACCTCGATCGTGAAATCCAGGTTGAGCTCGCCCCGAAGTTCGAGCCGGCCGATTTCAGGATCCTTGACCTTGCAGAGAGCCTGCAGGCGCCGATCGTGTCCAATGATCTATTCAGAGATCGCCCCGAGGCGCGGGACATCCCAAAAATCAGTGGGTTCAGCAAGCATGGAGTGACGGAGATCCTGAAACCTCTCCCCTAGGAGCCGTGGTATCGACTTCGGACACAAAAAGATTGATCCGCCGGACGCTAAACTCTATCCATAGCGCAAACCTTGAACCGGCGGAACGCTGGAATGGAGCGCGTGTGCCAAGCATCACAGTGAACTATGACTTCGACGACATCAGGAATCTTATCGCCACAGACCTCCGCACCCGGTTTGGCTTACGCGCGCATTGGAAAGACATCTTTCCTGTTTGCTCCGCCGACCAGGCCGATTGGGTGGCGAAGGTGCCCTCTGGGGCTCTCGGCGCCCCTTCCCGCGAAGATGAGCCGATGACGTGCTTTCCCTATGCGCCGAAAAGCATCCGCACGCTTATCAGTGAAGACATCGAACGGCACTTAGGCGTGAAACCCCGCGAAGGCAGTGTGCACCATGGGATGGTACTTGGCTCTGCCCTCTGGACCGTGACGGTTGAGGACTACTCGCCTCTCGGCCGGCAACTGCCGCGGAACCTTCTCACGAAGCACCGCTCTCGTCCGCTGGCTCGCCTGCGGGTTGCTTTTCGGTCCCTGACAGCGCGAGGCCGCAAGAAGGCGAGTACGTAGCCTATCCTTTAACGACATCTATTCATACTGTTGACATCCCGCGCGCACTTAAGCAGTCTATTCTTCGCACTAGTGGAGTAAGCCGCCATGCCGGCCATCAATATCACCTACGAAGAAGACGAAGTCCGAGCGCTTATTGCGAAGGACATTTGCCAACGTTTTGGCATCAAACGTCCTTGCGACGAAGCCATCCAACCCAGTGTCGCCCGAGGCGATGGCATTTGGGAGGTCAGTGTCGACAGTGGCAATCTCAATGCCAGCCATGCGCGTCACGTCGACGAAGACTGACGAGTCTACTTGGTGAAGAGGACGTGAGAGATCACGCTTTCCGGCGTGATCGTGCCAAGCAGGCGAACGCAGAACGGCCAGTGCCACCGCATATACCAGAATTTAGACTTCTTCGGGCTACCATGGCGGCGACAAGTCGAAAGGATAGATCGTGAGAAAGCTCTTCTCTGAAATTGCGCGGGGCGCCGGCACGCTACCGGACTGCGGATCTCACCCGGGAACGGGGTTCGTTGTCCTGCTGCCCCTCATCGCCGGGCTCGCCGGACTTCAGGCGGGTGGCCTTCTCGGTTTCGTCTGCGGCAGCGTACTTGGAGCGCTCATCTACGGTTCAATGTGGCTTTTTGGCTGCGTCAGCCGTGCTCGCTACCAGGATCGCCTGGATGCGAAAGCTCTGGCGAAGGAGGTCCCGCATGCTGGATAATCCAGAGATCGCTCTCGACCTTCCCGAGGTTGACCCCGAAACCGGTGCCGCGCTGGGCGACCTGCCTGAACAGGACTGGGTTTCCGACCATGCCGTGAGGCGAATTCGAAAACGTCTGGGGCTTCCTAAGAAGGCCGCCCAGCGCGAAGCGGAACGTGCACTCGATGGCGCGGAGGTATCCGATTTCGTGGGCCAGTTTCGACGCCACCTGGATTGGCTCAGGCACCGCCATGGCCTTGGCGCCTCCTACAGGGTGACCCGGAACGCCATCTTCGCATTCCAATACGGGAACCTGGCCACGGTACTTCCGATCCCCGTCCAGTATCGAAACACCGTCCACGCCCAATTTGAGCGGATGCAGAAATCAGAGTCCGTGGGCTCTGCGGATCTCCCCCACCGAACAGAACACCTAGGAGAGACCACATGAATGCAATCCTTTTGGCCTGCGCGATCTTCCTGCTGCACGTAACCCAGGCCCCTGCCCTCACGGCTGATGAGATGCGAGAGGTCGAAAAGGCCGGAAACGAAGTTCGCAGGCTGGAGCTCTAGAAACTCGCCCTGATGCGGCCACCCAACCCTTCGACGGGCTCGCAAAATCAGAGTCCTCTGTCGCTGCCAGCCCCCTTCGCCTGAACCGAATGCCCAAGGAAAATATCCATGCTGATCGAAAAGATCGAATTCACCGAAGACTTCCGCCTTTTCAATAAAGGCGACACCTTCACCCTGACCGATAGGGTGACCGTCATCACCGGAGACAACGGCTCCGGAAAGAGCACACTGGTGGGCTGCATCCGTGCCCATTTCGAGACAGCCTGGTCGCGCTCGCAGGTCATCAGCAGCTTTGACAAGAGCCCGGTCGCTATCACACCCAAGGTGCCGCGCGGTACGAAGATGGCCTACATCGATCTGGCGAAGGATCATCTGCAGGTGCGCTCCGACTTCGACTTCGACAACCTGGACCTTCAGCTGTCGCTTATGAGCAAGTCATCGGGCCAGGCGACCGCCCATCAGTCCCTGACGATCGCACGCTCTGCCACGGCGCCAATTCAGATCATCGACGAGCCCGAGAGAGGGCTGTCAGTTGGCAAGCAGATTCTTGTGGGCCAGGGCCTCAAAGAGATCATTGTGTCGAAGCCGGACGTGCAGTTCATTGTCATCACCCATAGCCGGGAGGTCATGAATGCGCTCTGCGAAGAGGTCTTAGTGACGCTGTGGCGCGACATCGCAGTTGAGTGCTGAGCGACATCGCAGGTGGATGACGGTGACGTTTTTTGACGGTGCCGGTTT
>NZ_JAAGOV010000095.1:0-7877 GCF_010500785.1 Salipiger sp. PrR003 | reverse complement strand
ACTTCTCGAGCCCATCGGAAACATCCCGCCAGCCGAGGCAGAAGCCAACTTCTACGCAGCTCTGGAAACTGAAGACAAGGCCGCGTAACTAACGACAATCAGCCTCCGGCAAACCCGGGGCGGTTCAGCCTGGCGCAAGCCCAGAGCGTTGGCAAAGAGCTGCGGAAGCAAGCGGTGCAAATCGAAAAGCAGATCGACACGCTTGTCGAACGCACCGTCGAAGCGACGAGCGCAAGCGTTATGTCGGCCTTCGAGCGGAAGATCAAAAAGCTCGAGGAGGAAAGAGTTCTGATCAAAGAGCAAATGGCGTCGGCTGGCAAGCCTAAGTATACCTTTGAGGAGTCGTTCGAACTCGCCATGCAGTTCCTGGCAAGCCCTTGGAAAATTTGGAATAATTCTGATTTTGAGGGGCAGAGAATGGTGCTCAGACTGGCTTTTGTCGAGCCTCTCGGCTATTGCCGAAATCAGGGTGTTCGAACCCCAAAAATTTCTTTTCCCTTCAAGGTGTTAGGGAATATTTCAACAGCGAATTGTGAAATGGCGCACCCGATAGGATTCGAACCTATGGCCTCTGCCTTCGGAGGGCTCCGGTAGTGGAAATGTCAGGCTTTTGTTCCCGCTTTGAGCGCGTTTTAGACCGATTTCAGAGCCTTTGAAAACGCCAATCCGGACCCAAACCGGACCCGAGCTCCGGCTTCAGACGCGGCGACGCACCTCTTCCAGCGCCGCCTCGAGGCTCGAGGCATAGCCCTGCGCCACAGGCGGCACCTGGACGAACCACATCCAACTCAGACTCTCGTCCCAGATGCCGGTCGCATAGACCCGACCCACGGACCGCGCGTCCTTCCGGACGATCCAGTCATCCTCGACCACCCGACCAGCGATAACCGTTCTCTTCCGTGTCCACATGGGACGCAGATAGAATGAGAACAAACCGGGATCAAGAAACGAAATGCCCGGCGCGATGGCCGGGCTCTTGATTGTGATGATGATCAGGCCGGGATCTGCACCCCGACCCGATCCATCGCCTCGCGATAGTAGCGCAGCGCGAGGCGATCCAGCACGCCATCTCCCGGCACCAACCGCGCGATCGCATCCGGCACCGACTGCTGCGCGTGGTAAATTGCATGCGCCTTGATCACCTCGAATCCGGCGTCCGGACCCTCGAGGAGCGCGGCCTCGACGCCCGACTTGATGGCCGAATGAAGCGCCTCACGCGCGGCCGCCTCAATCCTGATGCCGGTGAAGGCCTCGAAGGCCGCCGCGCCGCGGTTGATGATCAGCATGAGTGCGATGCCGAGCAGCCCGGCGATCGCTTGCACCAGCTCCGGGCTGGAAAGGAGAGCTTTGAGGAAGTCCATCTTGGCAACCTTTCGGAAGGCGGCAGAGCGCCGCGGTGAGAACCAGCGCGAGACGCCAGTCGGTGAGAGGGAGAATGGGCATCAGCACGACCGCCAGACGCCCGCCTGAAGCCAGCCGTGCCAGTGGCCCTGCCAATTGACCGACGGCGCGAGCTCGGCCGCAGCGGTCGAGCCATTCCAGCACCAGCTCGGGCCGTGCTTCGGCTTGAAGCCGTTGCCGATCTTCAGCACTGACTTGTCGCCGCAACCGCATGGACAGAAGAAGATGAAGCTTTGCTCGCCCTTCTCTTCCGGACCGCTGATCCAAAATGACCCCGGCACCTGGTCTTGCAGGAAGGCGTTGCGGTCGCGGTAGTGTACGGCGCGGGTCATGCGGCCCACCCCAGCGGTGCCCACGCCGCATCCTCGACCTTGAAGCCCGGGCAGAGCTTGTTCGCGAATTCGTTGTGCCCGGCAATCCGGCGGATTTGCGTGGAGCTGCAGGCCTTGGCGATCACGCCTCGCATCGCGGCGAGCGTCTCGGCGGTGTAGAAATCCTCAGCCGCGCCCATGTGCGTCACGGTCTTCACCGGGACCATTGAGTAGCCGAGCGAGCCGGCGTTGTGGCCGATGACATGCGCGCCGATCTCGGTCCACGCGCGACCTTCGATCACCTCACCATCCGGGAAAATCAGCCCGTGATAGCCGATGTCGCGCCAGCCGTTGGCGAGGTGCCAGCTGCGGACCTCCTCGAACATCTGCCGGTTGGACTTGCCCTTCCACCAGGTCTCCGAGGTGGCCGTGGTGTGCAGCACGAAGAGGCTGACCAGGTAGCCAGCGCTTCCTTGCAGAACCTGCTTCTCGTGCGAGACCCAGCCACCCCAGCCGGGCGACACCGTGACATCCTCGACGATCGCACCCGCCCGCGGCCGGCCCTCTCCCTCGACCAGAGCGCGCAGCCCGCGGTCAAGCTCGGGCGTCCAGACGCGGCTGACCGGTCCCGCCGAGAGATAGCCGAGGTCGACGATCGCCTGATGCATCGTCTCGACCGGATCACCCCAGCGGCCCTCGTGCGCCGCCAGCAGCGCTAGCATTCCTGCCTCGGTGCGCGGTCCCCAGAGGCCGTCTTCAGGCCCGGCCAAGAAGCCGAGCGCATTTGCCCCCGCCTGGAGGGCGCGGATTTCCTGTCTCATTGCGATTTCCCATGAAAAAGCCCCGCGCGACGGCGGGGCGTGACAATGCTGAATTCAGCGATAAGTTAAGCTCCGAGCGCGGCGCGGACCCTCTCCCTCATCCCCAAATCTCGGGAGGGTTCAGGCCTCGGAATTTCAACCCTTAGCGGTATTTTCGGGCCAAACGAGGCCGAACGCCGCGCTCACCCCACCAGCTGGTAGGTCACCACGTCGGTGCGATCCGGCACACGCTTGCCACCGCAGTCGTAGTCGAGCACGAGGTAGAGCTCGATGCGCCCCGGCTCGAGGCCGGGCGGCGGGACCATCTCGACCCGCAGCTTTTCGAAGTCATCGCCGATCTGGCGCCGCACGCTCCCCGGGTGCGGGCGAGTCCCAGCCAATGGCACATTGCGGCTATCGGTGAAGAGCGGCGTCCAGTCGGTCAGACGGCAGTCTTTCCCAAGCCGAGTGCGCGCCACCGTGAGCCAGAGCACCACGTTCTCGCCGATCGAGACCGGCTCTTCCACATAGGAGAGCCCCTGCGGCTGCCGAATGACCCGATCCTCACCCGTCGCACGCCGCACATCTTCGGCCAGCCCCTCGACGGTTTCGGCAAGGCGCGTCACTGCCCCTTCCGTTGCTAGGCCGTCTATGCCCAGCTCGGCCTTTACCGTGCCCACGATCCACTCGCGATTGTAGGCATAGAGGCCGTAAAGGAAGACCAGCATCATCGGGGTGACCACACCGACGAGGTAAAGGAAGTCGCGCACAAGCCCCGCGCCCGTGCGGACGCGCGGCAGGAAGTCTTTCAAGATCATGGGAAGTCCTTGCAGTTCTCGAAGGCTGCTGTGGTGCCAGCCCGGCCGAAAATCAGAGCTTGGCCGAGCCCGGTCTCGCTTAGGACGGCCAGAGAGCGTCGTCGGTGATGTCGCTCGGCGCTTCCGGCATGTCCTTCAGCGCGCGGGCCGCGAAGATGTGCGCCTGCTTGTGGGCCATGGCCGCCTGCCCAAAGGCGAGCATCGTCTGCGCATCCATTGGCACCAGCGTGTTGTCCTGCGCGATCCACGCGAAATCGCTGCTCCCGCCGTGCCAGCGAAGGTCACCCGGCTGGGCCCCATCGGTGATCGCCGCGAGCGCACTGGTCGCCGCGCCAGCCATGTTCTCGCGATCCTCCGGGCGCGTCTGATAGACCACCCCGCCGAAGATAAAGCCGCCGTTGATGCGCCGATCCCGTTCGGCATTGATCGCCGCGAGAAACTCGTCGCTGGAAGCGTCGAGCGCCCATTCCCCGGTCACGGGATCGAGCCGCTTGCCTGGACCCTCTCCCGCCGGAAGCGGAAGCCATTCCTCGCCATTGTAGTAATGCTGCCGAGGATCGTCCAAAGCCGACACGATTATATCGTCTTCCCCCATCGGGGAAGACGACCACTTGGCAGGTCGGCCTTGAGTGTCCACTTGAACGTAAATGGCCCGTACTGGCTCCAAGTATTCTTCTGTCATATCATCACCTCATTGCTACGATAGCAGAGACATTGGATTCAGTGACGCCCTGACCGCTCATATTCCGCATCTGGAATTGAACCGTGACGTCCCCTGCAGGCACGTTTTGCATGGTGAAGGGTCGCGAATGATATTTCTCGTTACTGTTAGTGAAGGGCGCACTATAAGCGGTGAGACCGACACGAACGCTACCATTTACCAACACCCTAAGTTCCCATGAAAAGCCGTGATCAGCTTTCATGTCGGCGGGAGTCTTCGTCATGCCAAAACCTATTGTACCCTGCAGGTAAGAAGCCTTCGGCATGCTCGGAATGGTGAAACTGGCCACCGTCGTCCAAGTGCTGCTGTTATTGGTGACGGTGCCCGAGCCAGCCACGCCCTGCCGGGTGATGCCGTCAGCTATGATCTCTTCAGCGGTAAGAGCCCCAACCTTGAGGACGTCCGCTTCCATGGACCTTGCAACCATCCGGTCGCCATAAACTGACCCGGTGCGGATGATATCGCCGTCGATGAAGGTCGAGCCGCCGGGGCTATAGGGGGTGAGCTCGGTGGCGTTGACCGGGCACTCGCAAAGCATCGGCTTGTGGAAGAAGAGGTAGCTGCTTGTGCTCGACTGAGTTCCGAGTTTGCGGATGTGGATGCGCGCATAGGCTGCCCCGGTGGGGGCGGTCCCGCGAACCCCAATACGCTGCCATTCGTCAGGGTTGTCGGTAGACCCGAAATTGGTGGGGATAGTGGCTGGGCCGGCGTAGCCGATCGTATTGCCGCCGGTATCAACCCACTGGATACGCAGCTGCCCGACGCACCTGTGCGTCGCCACATAAACAGACGCTTCCCATTTCTGGTTCGCCCTGCATGGGGCACCTAGACCATTGCCACCATCGGCTGTGTAGGAAGGGGTCGAGACAAAATCAGCATAGCCATCGGTCGCCGTGCCATCTTGGTATATGTACAAGGTGGGGTAGCGAAGGCCCGCGAAGGAATCCCCCGGGGGCCGGACCAAGAAACTGCTTTGTGCGCCGATACCTCCTGCCGCGCCGCGGCTCCAATCGTTCAAGCCCGCCCAGAAAGCAGTGTTGGTCAGCTGATTGCCTGCGAAGCCAACCGCCAGCTTTCGCGTGGTGAGCGTGCCATCGGCGATGACGTCATCACCCTTAAGAACAACAGCCGAACCGCTCGAACCATCCGGGTCATCATAGCTAGTCAGTCGCAGTTCAGCGACTTCGGTGTTGCCAGCACTGGTGACCGCAGCCGTTATGCCAGTGCTCGCCCGCACCTTGCCGTCAAGCGTTGCGAGGGTCTGCGTGTTCTGCGCCACGGTGGCGGCCGTGTCGAGGTTCTGCAGGTCCTGCGGCGTGGCCGCCCGGATTTGGAAGTAGTGGAACCGGATGTGCTTGCGCTGGATCGGCCCCAAACCGTTGCCATCATAGTTGGCCATGAGCCAGGCATCATGCGTGGTGAAGTTGCCGGGGAACGAGGTCGGGCGTTTGAGGATCGCCGAGGCGAAGGTCGGCACGCCTGCCTTCAATCCACCGGCAATCATGTCTTCCAGCTTCACCGAGGCACGACTTTCGCCGCTGCTGTGGTTCCAGTCGAGCAGGACGCCGGCGCCGCCAATTCCGGCGCCGCCAACGTAGGTGAAGATCACCTCCACCACATAAGCCGCTTCGTTCTGAGGCCCCTTCCAGCCGTCAGAGCTCTGCATCCGCACCCCGTTCGATACGGTGAGGTCGGTGTAATTGAAGCTGAGCGACTTCCCGACCGGGAAAATCTGGTTGGCCGCAGGGGGCTGGGAGTCGGGACCGCCGTTGAAATCGAGCCACATCGACCCTGCTTCGCCGTAGGTCTCGAAGTAGGCATCTTCAAAGCAGCCCACCCCCTGCCCTGCGATGCGAGAGGCGGTCTGCGCGTAGGTCGCCGATGCAACGGCCGCGTCGTCGGCAGCTTCTTTACTGATAGCCGCTTGGCCCGCAAAGTTTGAAGCGAAACCTGCTTGCGTGGTAGCGGTCTGCGCAGAGGAAGACGCGGCCCCTGCGAAGCTGCCGGCCTGGTCCTTGCTGGTGCTGGCGTTCTCCGCGCTCGTATTGGCCGCCATCGCGGCCTCCGAGGCATTCTCTTCCTCGGTCACGTCGTGGCACTGGAAGTCATAGACCCGGATCGTGCCGCCATCGGTCAAATCAAAGCCGGGGGCGAACTTCACGTAGCTGGTTTGCGTGACCTCGATAACGTCCTCGAACACGGCCCACGCTTGCCCGGCGGGGAAATTGACCGAGCCCACCGTCTGAAGAGGGTTGCCCGCTTGGTCTTCCCCCCGAAGCGTAAACCGCGAGACGGCCCCGGTGTCGATCGTCCGAACCGTGGCCTTGAAGCGGTATTTCCGGCCGACCGGGTTGCCCACATACCAAGGCGCAGCGGTTACACCATCGAGAAGGTCGACGCTTCGGTCAGTTACAGGCACGCCACCGGGGCGCCCGTCTACCACAGTCGCGTGACTGCTCCAAAACTCAGGCTTCGTCCCCACCGGCACGTCATTCACATCCGACTGCACCACCAGATTGCGCGTGCTCGCCGCCCGCTGTGTGATTGACGCAAGTCGGCTGAACTCGGACGCGCTGTTGGCCGCGCCTTCGGCGTCCGCCTTGGCCGTCGCCGCCTGCCCCGCGTAGGTCGAGGCTTGCCCCGCGCTGGTGTTGGCATTGGTGGCGCTGGTATTCGCGGCACTTGCAGCCTGCGACGCCCCGCTCTCGGAGGCCGCCGCATTGCTTTCGCTAAGGGCTGCGGCAGCGGCGGCGTCTTGCGCCTCTTTCTGCGCGGTCACGTCCTCGATCTCGAAGCTCAGCACCTCGACGTCGCCCGTGCCGGTATAGAGCGAGTTCCAATAGGCGAAGCCGAGCATCCACGGGGTCAGGCCGTTCTGATCGGTGATCTCGTATTCAAACGTCTCGACCGTGTTCGCCGCCGCGAAGATGCAGTTTTGCGTCCAAGTTGCTGTGGTGCTGCTAAAGTCGCCGTTGATGCGGCGGAACTGCAAGCGCATAGGCGCATGACCCTGATCTCCCAAAGTCCCCACATATCGCGCCCGAAGCGTCATGCGGAACGTCTTACCCGGCGCGTTGCGCAAATAGAACTTCGGCACCAGATGCGAGTTGCTCGCCAGCGGGAGGCTCCGGTAGATCACCCGGCCTTCCGGCGTATCGCGGAACGCGTCGGCCTTATCCGGCTTTGTCTTGGGGTCACCGGTAATGGCGTCCGACCAGAACTTGCCGTCAAGCTCGAAGTCAGTCGGGTGCACGTAAAGCCCGGCGGTGCTGGCCACCAGTTCCTCGGAAGACGCAGCCGCCGCTGCTGCCCCTTCGGCGTCCTGCTTTGCGGCCGCAGCGCTCTGCGCGAACGTGGAGGCGTTGCTCTCGGAGGTGGCGGCAGCATTCTTGGCAGCCGTGGCGGCGCTCGCTTGCTGTCCAGCTTCGGTGGCGCTTGTTTCAGCCGCGCTGGCAGACGATGACGCGGCATCCGCCGCGCTGCCCGCGTTGGTCTCAGAGAGGGCCGCAGCCGCCTTGGAGGCCGCTGCGCTGTCCTTGGCAAGCACTGCCGCATCACGCGCCGTCTGAGCGTCCTGCGCAGCCTGCTGCGTGGCGTCGTAATCGACGGTGAGGCTCGCCACCGCCGCGTCCAGCTCATCCGACACCGCGTCTGCCGCCTGGTGCGCGTCTTCCGCATCCTGCAGCGCCTGGTTGGCGACGGTCGACGCATCGTCGAGCTGGTCTGTGAGCGCTGTATCAAGATCGTCCCTGACAAGCCGCACGTCGTCGGTCGTCACGTCCATCCAGCTCGTCCAGCTTCGCTGATCGGACGCGCCTGTCACAAA
>NZ_JAAGOV010000094.1:0-8024 GCF_010500785.1 Salipiger sp. PrR003 | reverse complement strand
AAGTCGTGGCTCGGGCCATGCGCCGGCTCGGAGGTGAAGCTGGTCTCGCCAGCCACCCAGGTGCCTGCGATCAGGTGCTTGCCGTGCGGGGTGAAGACGGATTTGTCGAGCATCGGAATGTCCTTTGTGCTGTCGTCGCCCGGGAAGGGCTCGGCGTGGATTCTCAGATGGTATACCAGTCTCGGTGCGATGGACGTCAAGGGCGGTTTCCCGCAACCGCCCGGGAAACGGTCTTCTCGCCGACTTTCTGATATGGGCGACCTCGTCGCACTCTCGAACAGGCTCCCCGACCCCCGGGCTGCTTTGCGCTCCGGCGGCTGCGACCGCTTGGCAAACGGAGGGACTCCAATGCGTGGCCGAGTCCCGATCCGCTGGCATCAAGGCACCTCCTTGCGCGCCAATCACGGCTCTCAGAAGCAAGCAGCGCGGCTCCCGGGGGAAGCCGCGCTGGTCTTTGCTGGCATGGTTCGTTGTCCGAAAGGGGTGCGCCCCGCAAGGCGGGGTCCCCGACGTGTTCAGACAGATCGCCCCCGGCCTTGGCCGAATCTGGTCGCTCGGGCTAGCGCGAGTTCCTGTCTTCTCCCGTTGTGTCTGTAACGGCGAGGATCAGGATCGCGATCACGATAAGAGCGGCCAACCCGACGATAAAGATATCGATGGTCATGGCAGCCTCCTTCAGTGCTTGGGATTGGAACGCCGCATCCACCGAGCGGTTCCGGAACGGAATGTCGCAGTTTCGTGTTAAGCTCCCGTAAACGGACGAAAGGCAAGATCATGCTCATCTCGCTCTCGGACCTGCTGACCTGGCGCCTCACCGGCGGCGAGCGGGACTTTGTACTGCAGGACCTGCTCTTCGACCCCGACGGGCGCAAGCTGGCTTGGGCGATCGTCGCACCGGCGGGTTTCACTGCGGCGGAGCGGCTGCTGGTCACCGCCTCCTCGCTCGGCCTGCCCGAGGCCGAGGATCGCAGCCTGCCGCTTTATGTCACCGAGGAGGAACTGCAGCGCGCGCCGCACATGCAGGGCGGGCGCGAGGAGATGTTGGCGCTGATGGCGACCATGCCGCCGATGGTGGTCGGACCTTTCGGCTCGCCCTATGCGCCGCTGCATCTGGACGCGCAGGAGCCGCAGACCGATCCGCGCTGGCAGGCAGCGCTGGAGCGCTACGAGAGTCTCGCCGATTGGATCGGCAAGCCGGTCTTTGCCCGTGACGGCGAGGCGGGGCGGGTGAGCGACCTGCTCTATGATGCCGCGCGCGGCCGGCTCAGCCATATCGTGGTCGACAACGGCAAGTTCTTCCATCACGAGCGGCGGGTGGTGCCAATGTTTGAGATGGTCACCCATGCGGATGAGGCCCACGGCGGGCACATCGTTCTGGATCTCTCGCTGGTGCAGGTCGAGACCGCGCCCAAGGTCGCCGACATGGTCGCCGCCTGAGACGCCTGGGATGGACGCCTGAGACGCCTCAGCGGTTCATGAAGCCGGGCAGCGCCGCATCCGCCTCGGCGGCCTCGAGCTGGCAGATGGCGTCGCGTCGCGCCCGGGCGGCGGCGACCAGCGCGCGAAACAGGCGCCGGTGCGCGCGGCGGTAGACAAGGTACTCGGGGTGCCACTGCACGCCGAGCGCGAAGGGGTCCGTCAGCCGCTCGACCGCCTGCACCATGCCGCCGTCGTCGCGACCGGCCACCCGCAGGCCTTCGCCCAGGCGGTCCACCGCCTGTGAATGCAGAGCATTGACCCTCAGGCAGGCCGAGCGGGCAGTATGCGCGAGCAGCGTGCCCTGCAGAACGTCCACCTTCTTGCGCGGCAGCACGGTCCGGTAGCGGCGCGAGGGATGCACCGCATAGGCGTCGCCGTGAAGCGAGCCGCCCAGCACCACGTTGAGCATCTGCGCGCCACGGCAGATGCCGAGGATCGGCAGGTTGCGTTCGAAGGCCCCGCGGAGCACGTGCTGCTCGAGCGCGTCGCGGTCCGGGTCGAGCCGGACATCGAGTTGCAGCTCGCCGCCGTAGAGCGTCGGCTCGATGTCGTCGCCGCCGCCGATCACCACGCCGTGCACCGACTCGAGGTCGACCTCGCGGTGCCCGGTCTGCCAGCGCAGCGCCCTGCCCCCGGCGAGCCAGACGGCGAAGGCCATGAAGGGAAATACGCGCCAGCCCGAGCGGCGCGAGACCGTGACCCCGATCAGAGGCCGCACAGCCCCGCCCCCTGAAGCATGCGCTCCACCCGGAACGACCAGTCCATGCGGATCGAGGTGATCGACTGGCGGTGGTCGCGCCAGGCCGCGCAGAGCCGTTGCAGCAGATCGGCGTCCCCGGCCACTGTCTCGACCAGCACCCAGCGGTTCCACTCCTGCGCCAGCGTCCAGCCGGGCTCGTCGATGCGGCAGTCCGGCAGGCGCCAGTGAAAGGTCGGGCGCGGCGAAACCAGCTCCATGTCCACCGCCGCGGCGACCCGCGGCTCGTCGATCTGCGCGAAAAGGCAGAGCATGTCGAGACCATGGTTCCGCGACGGCGCGACCGCGAGGTAGGTGTCGATCAGCTCGGTCATCGTGGCAGGCGGGGTCTCGGCGGCGAGCCGGTCGACCAGCGCCCGCGGATAGGGCGCGACCCAGGTCATCACCCGGCGCGAGAAATCGGTGCCGGCGGCGCGCTTGAGATAGTCCTCGAGCAGCGCATGGGCGGTCACCACCGGCATGATGTCGGCGTACCCCAGCGACACCGCTTCTGGGTTGAAATGTACCCCGAAGGCCGAGAGCACGCCGGTTCCCGTGCCTTCGGCCCCCGCCTTGCGCAGCGCGACAATGGCGCGGTCGAACTCGGCGATCTGCGACACCTCGATCGGGTCGCTCACGATCTCGACCGGCACCACGGCACGGGCGAGATCGCGGATTTGCCCGCCGACCCCGTCATGATCGAGCCGTTCGAGCGGCTGGCTGTCGAGATAGACCTCGAAATCCCCCATGCCGCCGCCGCTCACCGTCCAATGGCCGCGCCTTTCCTCTCGGGTCGATCCGCCGAATTCCTTGGCAAGGATACGGGCCACCTGCGCCTCGGTGAGGCCAGAGAATTCGATTTCGACGCCCACGCGCCGCGGCTTGCCCTCGGCGGTCTTGGGCCGGGGCAGCGGCTGCGGCGTGTCGAGATCAGAAATCCGGGACATTGGGGATCGCCTCTGGGGTTGTCGGGTCGGGAGTGAATTCCACCAGCGCAAAGATGATGTGCACGCGATAATCGCCCGTCTCGGTCCAATCTTGTTCGAGCGTGCCACCGAGCTGGCTCGAAAAGGCCTGCATGAGCTTGGAGCCGAGCCCGGCGATCTCGCCCGGGTCGCGCGGCGCATTGGTCTCGCCAGGCACCTCCCTGCGGGCGGAGTTGATCACCTCGAGTTCGGCCCGGCCGCCGGTCAGCCGCGCCAGGCGGATCGACACGCGGGTCACCCCGTCGGGCCCCGGCCCGGCGTATTTCATCGCGTTGGTCATGGCCTCGGCGGTCAGCAACGACAGCGGCACCGCCTGGTCGGGCACTGCTTCTATGTCGTCGGCGGCGATGGTCAGGTTCACCCTTCGCCCGCTCACCTCGGACATCTGCTCCATCTGCCCGACGAGGTCCTTGAGCAGGTGCCCGGCGTTCACATGGCCCAGGTCCTCGGTCTGGTAGAGGTTTCGATGAATGGTGGCGAGGCTGCGCACCCGGTCCTGCAGCCGCTGCAGGATGGCGCGGGTCTCGTCGTTGCGGGACTGGCGGATCTGCATGTTCATGATCGAGGAGATGAGCTGCAGGTTGTTCTTCACCCGGTGGTGGACCTCCTTGAGCAGGATGGTCTTCTCACGCAGCGCGTTCTCCTGCTGCGCCTCGTCGCGCAGGATCGCATCCGCCATGTCGAGGAAGTCGTCCTCCATGTCCGCAAGCTCGGCGGGCATCGCCTCGTCGCGCACCGCCGGCACCCGGCGCGAGAGCGCAAAGGCGCGCATCCGGCGCGAGAGCCGCTTGATGTGGCGGATGACCAGCCGGTTGACGGCGAGGAAGGCGACGATCACCGAGGCCGCCCACATCATGAAGGGCAAAGCGGCAGCAACGAAGGCGAGCCCGTTGACACTGATCGCCTGCGCCTCCGCGTTCTCGCGGCTCCAGATGCCGACCGCATGGATCATCCCCGGCACCAGCGGCGCAGCGGCATAGACCCGCGTCTCGCCATCGGCGCTGCGGGCGGCGAAGCTTTGCGATTTGGGACCGACGAGGCTCTTGAGATCGAGATCGGCAGGCAGGATGTTTGCGACCTGGTCGATGTCGCCGCGCGAAGTCAGGATCTCGCCCTGCTCGTTGATGGTGATGAGATCGTGGAAATCGTTGGGTCCGGGCGCGTCATGGCCGCGCGGCAGCAGCACCGAGGGCACCGAGAGCAGCACGTGGCCCGCCAATTCGCCGCCGATGAAATAGGGTTGCGCCACGACGATCACCGAGCGTTCGCTGATCGGCCCGCGGCGATTGAGCCAGGCCGTGGCGCCCGGCTGGTCGACGATGCGCATGAGCCGCGGGAAGTCGCGGGCGTTCATCTCGACCCCGCGCGAGTTGCACGAGACATCGCCGTCCAGGGTCATGATCCCGGCAAAGCTGTAGCCCGGCGACGCACCGAGATAGCCCGCGAGCTGGTCCGAGCAGCGTTCGGGGTCCTCGAGCTTCTGTCCCAGCGTCGCGCCGATCGCCTGCGCCCCCCCCTGCGCGCGCAGCACGGTCTCGCGTTCGCCGAGGGCGGCGGCCTCGGTCAGCGCGACCAGGCTGAGCTGGGAGCGCAGGCGGGTTTCTTCCGCAAGCTTGCTGGTCTGGAAATATGCGACCACCCCGATCGGCACGAGCGCCAGCGACAGAAACAGGATGATCCGCGCGGCCAGACCGGTGGGCCTTTGCCGCCAAACGCCCGCGACTGTTTTCATGACACCTCTATCCGATCTGCCCGCCTGCCGGACCGGCAGGATGCGCGCCCTGCCATGTTCCGGGTCATTTCCAACGCCCCGAGGGACGCCCTTCGTCACTTCTTCCCCGTGCCGCCGCCCCCGGCCTCAGCCAAGGGCGCCACTGGGCCGCGCGCCCGACACGACGGCCATGGTCGCCTGGTCGGTCATCTCGAGCTTGTCGTGCTCGTCGAGTTCGAGCAACTCGGCAAGCCGCGCCCGCGCCCGATTGACCCGGCTCTTGATCGTCCCGACGGCCACGCCGCAGGTCTCTGCCGCCTCTTCGTAAGAGAACCCCTGCGCGCCGACAAGGATCAGAGCTTCGCGCTGTTCGTCGGTAAGCTGGACAAAGGCCCGGCGGAAATCGTTCATCTGCAGCCGACCGTCGTGAGCAGGCTTCTCGGACAGGCTCTCGGTGAAGATGCCTTCCGCGTCCGAGACCTCGCGCCCGGCCTTGCGGCGGTTCGAATAATAGGTGTTGCGCAGGATGGTGAAGAGCCAGGCGCGCATGTTCGTGCCCTGCTCGAAGGTGTTGATCTTGGTCCACGCCTTGACCAGCGTGTCCTGAACCATGTCGTCTGCCAGCGCGAAATTGCGCGTCAGCGAGAAGGCGAACGCCCGCAGTGCGGGAAGATGGGTGACGATCTCGTCACGAGGATCCGCGCTCATGCACTGGCCCCGCCCGTATCGTCGCCACCGGCGCCACTCTGGTCATCCTGCGCGCGCAGCTGCGCGATCAGGTCGAGAAACCGATCGGGTACCTGTTCTTCAAGCATGTCTTGGTAGACACGCTTGAGGTTCTCGTCGATCGCCTCTGCCTCTTTTGAATTCCGCCCCGATTTTACCATTGCCGCCGTATGATCCTTGCCTTTGCAGTACGCAATTTCTGCATATATCTTTGCCGTATCAGGGAACCAATGCCGAGGAGCTGCGTTTGGTTCCCGAGAAAAGCGAAAAAAGGACGTATTCATGACACAGGGTGATTTGGGCCAAACCATTGGCGCGGTCCTTCCCTACCTCCGCCGTTACGCGCGCGCGCTCACCGGCAGTCAGACCTCGGGCGACAATTACGCGGCAGCGACCCTTGAAGCGATCCTTGCCGACCGAAGCGGCCTCACCGGCGCATCCTCGCCCAAGGTGGGGCTGTTCCACGTCTTCCACGGCATCTGGGCCAGCACCGGCGCGCCGATCACCGAAGAGGACGAAGGCCCCCGCGCCACCGCGCAGGCGCGGCTGAAGACCCTCACCGCCAACAGCCGCGAGGCGCTGCTTCTGCACACCATCGAGGAGTTCAGCCTCGCCGAAGTCTCCGAGATCATGCAGATCGCCGAGTCCGAGGCCAGCGAGCTCGTCACCCTCGCCCGCCGCGAGATGGCCGATGCGGTCACAGGCCGCGTGCTGATCATCGAGGACGAGGCGATCATCGCCATGGACCTCGAGAGCATCGTCGCCGATCTGGGTCACCGGGTTACCGGCGTCGCCCGCACCCGCGCGGGGGCCGTCGATCTTGCCTCGAAGGAGACACCCGATCTGGTTCTGGCGGACATCCAGCTGGCCGATAACTCTTCGGGCATCGACGCGGTGAACGACATTCTCGGCGCACTCGGCGACCGGCCGGTGATCTTCATCACCGCTTTCCCCGAGCGCCTGCTGACCGGCGAACGCCCCGAACCGGCCTTCCTGATCTCCAAGCCCTACTCCGAGGAGCAGGTGCGCTCGGCCGTGAGCCAGGCAATGTTCTTCTCTTCGACCGAGACCCTGAAGGTCTGACAGTTCACCCGCGCCTTGCGGAGATGGAGCTATGAAAAACCCCGCCACAGGCGGGGTTTTTCTTTGCCTCGATCTTTACGCGCCCGTTGGTTGAATTGCGCAGCTCATGAAGCAGCGGGCCTTTGGTGGGGCGGCCCCGCCGGCCGCCCCCGCCCCTGTCAGGCCTTGCGCACGAAGCGCATGATCAGCGTGACCACGAAAAGCACCAGGAAGATGAAGAACAGCACCTGAGCGATGCCTGCCGAAGCGGATGCGATGCCGCCGAAGCCGAAGATTGCGGCCACGATGGCCACGACGAAAAACAGGAGTGCCCAGTAAAGCATTGTCGTTTCTCCGATGATTTAGAAAGTTGTGTTAGCTGGCCAGAGATCAGCCAGAGATCAGACCGTGGCGCGCGAGGATTTGGGACCGGCGATCAGCCAGATGATGAAGCCAAGCAGCGGGAGCACGATGATGAGCAGCGTCCAGAGCACCTTTGCACCGGTGCTGGCCCTCGAACCGAGCACCGAGACGATGGCCCAGATGTCGAGCACGAGGATGATGAACCCCCCGATTCCAGCGAATTCCATGGCGAACCCTCCTTTGGTCGCGACTGTGGTGTCGTTCCGGAGCGCACGTCTCCCCCGGGCCGGCGGCAAGCCCCCGGCGCCGCGGGAGAGCTCCCGCGCGATCCGATCAGTTTGATGATGTCGGCACGGGGAACGCATCTTGCGCCTCGCCGTCCCGTCTCATGTCAAGAACACGCAATGAAGAAAAAGGTTCCGCGCGGTCAAACTGCCGCGATCTGCCGCCCTGTCCGACTCGGCGCAGCGCGATCCGAAACGCCAGGAGGAGAGGCGCTAACACGGGCCGCCCCCGGCCTGTGCATCAGCCGGTGCATCAAACTGTCACAGCCCGGCCTGCTTGCAATTGCAGGGGTGCGCGCGGTTCGAAACGGTCCGTGACGTTACGTAACCACATTGGAAACCATCGCCTTTCTTTCCAACAGGCAAAGTAATTTACAAAATGCTGCGGCGCAGGGCAAATGATTTACAAATAAAACCATAGTTTACCGAGGCTTATTTAATTCTTTGCGAACTGCGGTATGATGGCGTCAGGGATGGACAAGGTCGCCGCGCGACTGTGGAGAAAATTGGAACGGTCCAGGGCTTGGTCGAAAGACCCCGCCCGCGACCTCAGGGAGGACATCATGAAAGACGACGCCCAGACTGCGAGCGCCGGGAGCTACGCCCCGTCCGCGGATTTCGTGGCCAAGGCCCATATTGATGCCGCGCGCTATGACGAGATGTACGCGCGCTCGATC
>NZ_JAAGOV010000093.1:0-8229 GCF_010500785.1 Salipiger sp. PrR003 | reverse complement strand
GGGAGGATTTCCAACGCCGGCCGACCACTCGTCAAGCGGCACCGTTGCACCACGGCCCGCATCGAAAATCCTTCACCTCTCCGGACAGTCGCCAAGTTGGGCCCCGCCGCGGCGCAGCTTCCCCAAACCGGCCGTTCGGGCCTTGGCACAGCATTTCCAACGATCCGAGGTCGGCAGTGCGGACAGTTCCTGCCGTTCGCTGCAGCCACAGCCTGCGAGCCGCTGAGCGACGGCTCTGCGCAGAAACCGGACGCGGCTCTGCCGGGTCCATTGCTCTATAGCTCCCGTTCGCGTTGATCGCGGCGATCTGGATTTCGAGCCCTTACACAACTTTCGGGGATCACAGAACTCGTGCACTGGGCCACTGCAGCGTGATGACGCACGCACGACCGACGCTTTAATTTTTGTCCACGAGCCGACTTCCCAACTCTTGAAGGCTATCACAGGCATCGCCAATTGCATCCGCGATGCGCCGGCTTGTCGGCGTCGGAGTTCAACATGGTCGAGACTTGGCTGCCGCTCATAGCGGGGTTTGTGCTGCTGGTTGCCGGCGGTGAATTGTTGGTGCGTGGGGCGGTGCAGGCTGCCGAGCGGCTGGGGGTCTCGCCGCTTGTCATCGGCCTCACGCTCGTCGGCTTCGGAACCTCGATGCCGGAGCTTGTGACCTCGGTGCAGGCCGGGCTCAGCGCCTCGCCCGGCATTGCCTATGGCAATATCGTCGGCTCCAACATTGCCAACATCCTGCTGATTGGCGGTATCTCGGCGTTGATCTGCCCGGTGATCGTCGCCGAGGCCGCGCTCCGGCGTGATGCGGCGCTGATGCTCGGGGTGGCGGCGCTCTTCGCGGCTCTGGCGCTCGCACTGCCCATGGGGCGCCTTCTCGGTGCGGGTTTTGTCGCGGGTCTGGTCGCCTACATTTTCATGGTTATCCGTCAGGAGCGCACAACGGGCGAACACGGCGCGATCCACGACAAGAGCGCGGCCCTGCTACAGGCCGATCCGGGCCTTGGCGCCCACTCGCGGCGCCGGGGGCTGATCCTGCCGATAGTGCTGGCGCTTGCCGGGCTTGGCCTCGTGGTGCTCGGCGGCGCGCTCCTGGTCGATGGGGCGGTCGCGCTGGCGCGTGCCTTCGGCATCGGTGAGACGGTGATCGGCCTGACCATCGTTGCGGTTGGCACGTCTATGCCGGAGCTTGTGACCTCGGTGATCGCCGCGCTGAAGCGGCAGGGGGATGTGGCCTTCGGCAATATCGTCGGCTCCAACATCTACAACATTCTCGGCATCGGGGGCACCACGGCGCTGATCGCGCCGGGCGCGGTGCCGTCCGAGATCACCGCCTTCGACGCGCCGCTGATGGTGGGCGTGAGCGCCTTGCTCGTGGTCTTCGCCGCGACCGCGCGCCGCATCGACCGCTGGGAAGGGCTGGCGTTGCTCGCAGGCTACGGCGCTTATCTCTACCTGCTCTGGCCCTGAGCCTCTGAGCCTCTGAGCCTCTGAGCCTCTACGGCTGCAGCGGCCAGAACACCGGGGCCAGCAGCACCGTCACCACGCCGGCCATGATGTTCATCGGCAGGCCCAGACGCAGGAAGTCGGTGAAGCGGTAGCCGCCAGCATTGTAGACCATCGTGTTGGTCTGATAGCCGATCGGGGTCGCAAAGCTGGCACTGGCGCCGAACATGACGACCACGACGAAGGCCCGCGGGTCGAGGCCGAGCGCCTGTGCCACGCCCACGGCAATCGGGGTCATGATCACCGCGACAGCATTGTTGGTCACCACCTCGGTCAGCACCGAGGTCACCGCGTAGATCAGCGCCAGCGCGAGGATTGGGCTGAGCTGCGCCAGCGGCCCCGAAAGCCCGTCCACGATCAGCGCCATGGCCCCGCTGCGCTCCATCGCGGTGCCCAGCACCAGCATGCTGACGATCAGCAGCAGCAGGCGGCCATCGATGGCGCCGACGCCCTCGTCGGGCTCGACGCAGCGGGTAAGCAGGACAATGGCGGCGCCGATGATCGCCAGCGGCAAGATCGGCGCAAGCTCGAGCGCCGCGCCCAGCACGACCATGGCCAGCACCGCCAGCGCGATCGGTGCCTTGCTGCGCCGGAACGCGCGGGCCTGCAGCGGCGCCAGCAGGATCAGATCCTCGTCCCGCGCGAGCCGCGCGATGTCCTCGGCGGGCCCGTCCAGAAGCACCGTGTCGCCCGGGTTCAGCTGTAGCCGGTCTTCCAACAGATCACGTGCGCTGCCCTTGCGGTGCAGTGCGATGGGGTAGACACCATGGCTGCGCCGCCAGCCAAGCTCCGCGACCGCGCCCTTGCGGTCTTTCACCAGAGCTTCGACCACTTGATGACTCCGCGCGTTTGCCGGCTCGAGACCGGCAATGGCAAGGCTGCGCGAGCTTTCGCCCCGGTAGCCCGCCACCTCGGTGTCGGAAGTATGCAGGACCACCCGATCGCCGGGGTGCAGCACCTCGGCCTGAAGGCTGTGCCGCAGCGAGACATCCTCGCGGATCAGGTCCACCATCCGGGTGGCGCGGCGCCGAAAATCGGGAATGTCACTCACCTTCCGGCCGATGAGCGGCGAGGTTGCGGGCACGAAAAGCTCGACCCGCCACGACCGTCCGCTGCGCGGCGCCTGCATCTCGGCCAAAGCCATCCGCTCGGGCAGCAGGCGCGGCGCGGCCACGGCAAGAAAGAGGCTGCCCAGCAAAGCCAGCGCGATGCCGAGCGGGGCGATCTCGAACAGCGAGAAAGGCACCAGGTCGAGATCGCGGGCGACGCCGTCCACGAGGATGTTCGTCGAGGTGCCGATGAGCGTGCAGGTGCCACCCATGATCACCACAAAGCTGAGCGGCATGAGGAACCGCGAGGCGCTGGTGCCAAGCTGGCGGGCCAGTCCGAAGACCACCGGGATCAGGATCATCACCACCGGCGTGTTGTTCATGAAGGCCGAGGCAATCGCCGCCAGCGCAAAGAAGAGCAGGATCGTCCTACGCGGATGCCGGAGCATGCCGCGCCCCAGCCATTCGGCCACCGCCTCGAGCACCCCGGTGCGCACCAGCGCGGCGCTCAGCACGAACATCGCGCCGATGGTGGCCGGGGCGGAATTGCTCAAGGCCTTGAGCACATCGTCGGTGCTCACGAGGCCGAGCAGCAGCGCCACAGCCACACCGCCAAGGGCGGTGACCTCGGCGGCGAAGCGCTCGGTCAGGAACAGTGCAAAGACGGCAGCCACCAGAAGAAGGGCGCCCTGAGGCGCGTTGGAGCCGAGATCGAAAAGCATGTGAGGCACCCGGATAAACGCCGCGCTGGAAAGGCGCCGTCGGCAAGGCGCAGGTGGCGCGGGCCGTGGGACCGCCGCACCCTCTCAGTGACGATCAACAATGCCACCGATTGAGGTGCGCGAGAATAGGGATATTCAAACCTCGCTCGGCCGTGACCCAAGGCAACTTTTTGCGCAAGCGTCTTCCTGCGCATGTCCCAGTCGCTCAGGCAGTCAGTCTGCGTTCTGCCCATCGAAATCACCCGCGAGGATCGGCTCATCCGAACTCACCCGATGAGAGCTTTTGCAATCAGGGGAGCGCGGCCGCGAGCGTTCGCTCCTTCGTCGTCCAAAGTCCTAACTATGAAGGTCCGCTTTGCCGAACTAGGTACTCAAGATGATCGGCACGTTTGGGCTGGGAACGGTCATATGAGCCGAGTCCAGAAAACCCGCAACGGCCGCTCGGCGCAGGTTGGGTACACCGGGCGGCGAGCATTGGATTAACCTTCCCTTCAACATTTCCCCATATGCTGAGCGGAGAGGGAGGAGCGCCATGATGAAGAACACCGTGTCCTTGAGCGACGTAATGTCCGATTATATCAGCCGATATGGGCTTACCGAAATGGCCAGAAGATTTTTCCTTGAACGTGTGGAGCAAGAAGCTGCGTCCGAGGACTGGAGCCGTGCCGAAGAACTAGACAAGCTGTCCTCGAAATAGCGCGGCAGTCAGCTCGTTGGCCGCATCGCAAGGAGGCCCCGGTCGCTTTCTGGTGCGACGATCGCGCCATGTAGCGTAGGATACGCTTGGCAGCCAGCTGGACAAAGGAGGCTTGCCATGACGTCTCCGCCGACCTTTTCCGATCTCATCCCACCCACAGCACTCGACGCAATCGAAACATGCCCGTTCGCGAATGAAGCGGCGATCGCGGCCCTGAGGTTTCGCGAGACACCCTATTGGCATTCTCTTCTCCGGTGCCGGCACCTCGGGATCCACCGGCCCGACGGTCGCATCTGCAACTGGACGGCTCGGATACTGACCAAGGACAAACGGTATATCCAGAAGTGCTTGGGCCCCGCCCTGAACCTTGGACGAGGGCAGGTGTCCTTCGGTCTCGCCGTGGAACGCGCCTTCGCCTGGTTTGCGCAGTCTGACATGCAGAAGGTCTCGAATGAGCCGAAGCCGATCGGCAGGACGCGAGAAATCAACATCTGCCCCATCGGGGACGTCTACACGGTCGGCCATGCTCTGCGCGATTACACGGAATGGACCCGCCTGGCGCGCGCTCCCGGTGGCCACTACAACAATCTTGTTCTTATCAACTACCATCTGATCCCGGCTTTTACGCATCTTCCACTCGAAGACTTCGACGCAACTGACGTGTTGGCGCTTGCCAAGCAGGTGATCGAGACGCCGCCGCGTTTCGGCTTCATGCCTTACTCCTCGCGCCAGGAGGTGCAGGAACTGTCCGTCGATGTGCTGCGCAGACGGAAGAGAACCTTCAACTCGCTGCTCAGCATCCTGCGGATGGCCTTTCGGCACGCGTGGGACAGCAGCCGCATCCAGTCGGAGCGGCCTTGGCGATGCCTCCATCGAATTCCGGTCGCGCATTCCCCGCGCACGATATTTCTGACCCGTGAAGAGTGCCGGCGATTGCTCGAGGTATGTACGCCCGCTCTCCGCAAACTTGTCCTTGCAGCGCTCTACACGGGCTGCCGTGTAGGTGAACTGGGTGCGCTGCGTGTCGAGGATGTCGGCCGACAGGGCTTTGGGGTCAGGGTCGGAGCCTTCAAGAGGGGTGCGGCAAGGTTTGTCTTTCTTCCAGACGAGGGAATGGCATTCTTTCTCTCATGTTGCGAAGGCAAGCAGGACCGGGACCCGGTCTTCACGTCCGACAAGGGACAAGTCTGGAGACGCCAACACGGCAACCTCTTCAGGCGGGCGGTTTCGGAAGCGCGTCTTCCCAAGGCTTTTGTCTTTCATGGCCTACGCCACACCTATGCGAGTGATCTGGTGCGTGCCGGAGTTCCTCTGGAAATCGTCGCGAAGCAGCTCGGGCACGCAAATACGATCACGGTCAGTAACACCTATGGGCACCTCTCAGAACAATTTCGAGAGGAACAAATTCGAACTCGCTTCAGCCCGCTGAGCCAAACCCATCGAGCCTTGGCAGTCGAAAAACGCTCAGACCTCGAACACCTGTGGCATTCGTTCCAACGCGAGGACTGGCGCGACTACGCGCGGGTTGAAAGCAAAAGTTCGCATCCCAAACAGGCATTTGCGCGAGGAAGCCAGGAGGTTATCCAGCTTTTCGGCCGCCTCCAGCCTGACTGACCAAGCCGGAATGGTATGCCGGTGTTGGCGCCGACGCCGGACCGAATGTCGTGCAAGGGCAGGAAGAGGCCGAGAGACACTAGTCCAGACATTCCGCAGAGTCTGCTGAGCGCAGGTAATTGCCGTACCGCGTAGTGGCTCCGCGATCGGCATGTCCGTCACTATCGGCCCAACCCCGCCGCGTGCCGAGGTGGCAGGCGATGCAGCGCGGCGTCACCGAGACAGGCACCCAGGGCATGGCGCGGCATACTCGCTCAGGCCAAGGTAAGGGGCAGGCCACGGGCAAAACGGATCCGGTCGCGTTGCGATTGTGATCGATGCTTTTCAAGCTCTGCGAGCGTCCGCGGAGCCTTTCGACCCAAAGGCCAAGGAAAGTCCCCGAAACGATGAGCGCTGCGCCGAGAAATGCCGATAAGGTCGCAGGTTCAGAGAGAAGCATCCAGGCGAGGGCAAAGCCAAAGAGCGGCTCAGTGCCCATGAGTAAGCTTACCCGCGTGGGGCTGGTGCGGCGCACCGCGGCGTTCTGGACGTAGAAGGCGCCGACAGTGCAGAAGAGCGACAGGAAGGCCACCGCGCCCCATGCCGCGAGGTCAGCCCGGACATAAAGCCCCCCTGCGCCCGATTGCACCCAAAGCATCGCCCCGGTGAGCGCCGCGACCGTCGCGGCCTGCACAGCCGTGAGCGCGGCCGAAGACATGCGGCTGCCCTCCATCAGGCGCTTGGTCGAGACCACCATCACCGCCCGCAGGCCCGCAGCACACAGCACCAGCAGGTCGCCCGCGCCGAGCGCGCCCATACCGCCCGAAAGCACCATGACGCCCACGATGGCAATGACCGCCCCCGCCATAACGCCCAAAGGCGGAATGCGGCATTGCAAACCATATTCGAGAAACGGTGTGAAGATCGTGCAAAGCGAGATGATCAGCGCTGTATTGGTCGCCGTGGTCAGTGACACGCCCCATGTCTCTGCCAAAAAGATAGCGCAGAGGATCGCGCCCAGCACCGCCCCAGCCCAAAGGTCACGCCGCGGGGCCGCGCGCAGATCCCGGTGGGCCACAGCCCCCATCACCACCGCCGTCAGCGTAAAGCGATAAAAGATCAGCAACAGAACGGGCATATAGGCCAGCGCTCCCTTGGCCACCGGGTAGCTCGCCCCCCAGACCAAGGCCACGCCCAATACCGCGAGATCGGCCCACAGGGACGTACGCCGTGCATTGAAACTCTCTGATACCGCCACCTTGGCCTCCTGTCTCACGTGAGATGAGGGCGCAATAGGCCGGACGGCGGGCGGCGATATAGAACGAAAACGCGGTCTCAGCCCTTGGCAAAGGCCGAAGGCGTCATGCCGACGATGGCGCGGAAATGCCGCCCCATGTGGCTTTGGTCGGCAAAGCCCGTCTGTGCTGCGGCCTCTGCCGGGGTCTGACCGTCCCGGAGCAGGCGTTTGACCCGCAAGACCTTTCTCTGAACGTGCCACGCATGGGGCGGCAGGCCCGTGGCGCGCCGGAAGGCATCGATCGTCTGCCTGCGGCGCAGGCCGGTGATCTGGCTCAGATCGTCAAGCGAAACATCTTCGTCGACCTGCGCATCGAGAAACTCGACCGCATCCGCGATCCGCCCATCCGCCGCTTGCACAGGTGAAACGCTTTGCGGTGCCATTTCGCGCATCAGCGTCCCCACCAACGCGTCCAGCGCCATATCGCGCGCGAGCCGTTGCTCCGAAGCATGCAGCGCCTCGTGCAACAGGGCGAACCTCCGGGCCAGATCGGGCCGCGCGTGAAACGCCGCTCCGAAATCCAGCGTCCCCGTGGCGGCATGGCCGGTCATGTCTTCGATCAGCGCGCGCATCCCGGCCTCGGGGATGTAGAGCATCCGCTGCCGCCAGCCTGCCTCGTTGTCTGCGCCACCATGATGGATGTCTCCGGGCCGCATCGTCACCACGGAGCCACGCGGCACCTGATGCATCTCGCCCCGACACCAGACCGCGTGAACCCCACCATCGATCACACCGAAGAGGTATTCATCATGGGCGTGCGGCTTAAAGCTCTGCTTCAGGTAATGCGCAGAAAGGGTTTCAATGCCGTACAGGTCCGGGCGCGCCCGAAGGGTCACTTGGTCCTTGCGGCCTTGCCGATCTTGCACAGACACGACGGATCTCTCTGAAAGGAAAACACGCCAAACTTAAAGCCAGAGATGGCTTCGGTCAAACGGCGCTTCCCCGCCCTTCAGCATCTGGCGCAAAAATGCTCAGGATGGGATCTGAGACAACACGCGTCGCGGGAGCGCCCTTGAGATCCGGGTGGATCACGAGCCACGCAACCTGACTGGGCGGCGTCTGCGTCTCCGCCCGCGTCAACCTGTAAGAGTGCGGGGCACGAATGTCGTGGAAGGGCTGGCACCTGCC
Source organism: Salipiger sp. PrR003 (assembly GCF_010500785.1). Taxonomy (NCBI): domain Bacteria; kingdom Pseudomonadati; phylum Pseudomonadota; class Alphaproteobacteria; order Rhodobacterales; family Roseobacteraceae; genus Salipiger; species Salipiger sp. PrR003. The sequence continues at coordinate 234 of NZ_JAAGOV010000093.1, read as the reverse complement.
GAATGCGCGCGCAGCGAAGGTACGGCACGGCGAAGGCAAGTCTTGGGCTCCGTGCCGACCTCCGCCGCGCGGTGCCTGAACGGCAGCTTGCAGTGCTGGTGAGCGCGCAGCGCAATGCCGTCCCCCCGCTCGCTCTTGTAAGGACGCCCGACCGAGACGCCTGGCCCGACGGATATCAGGTCAGGGAAGACGCAGGGAGCTTTTCCATGGTCAATTCCGCCAATGCCTCCTCAC
>NZ_JAAGOV010000092.1:0-8775 GCF_010500785.1 Salipiger sp. PrR003 | reverse complement strand
TTCTGCGGAATGTCGCGGATCGCCGTATCGGTGCGCGTTGCCTGCCGGCCACTCTCGGCAACATAGCCGTTCTGAACAAGCGTATCGTCGCTTTCCGCCTCGAGCACGAGGGTCCCAAGATCAACCCCGGCGCTATCCTGCGCCATGGCGCTCGTCGCGAGAAGTGTGGTCCACGCCGCTCCAAGACCGGCGAGCAGGGCAATTCGAGAAACAACCATGGGAGCCTCCATCCTGGTGGCCCTGGCTGTTTCATGGCTAAGGCATCCTTACTCGCTTCTTGACAGTTTTTATCGGATAACTTCAATCCACCTGCCCAGATGACGACCAATTGAGGCAAGGCGTTTGTATCTTTGTGGCAACAGGTCGTTCGCAGGGGGGCTCTGGCCCGCCGTTCCGTTTCCCAAGCGGCGCGATCGGTAGCGGGCCGCCGAACTTCCGGCATGCGCGGCAAGATGACCAATCGCGCTGATGTCTTTAAGGCGCGTCTTGGCGTCCGACGTAGCGCCGTGACCGAACCGCCATAGGCTCTCGATTTAATAGCGCGCCATCATATCCATGACTTGGGGCAGGTGACGCGCAGGGGGCGGGGAGGGGCTTGCCATTCCCAAGTCGTTTTGTCAGGAAGCCGTGGAGCGCCAGCCGGTTCCCGCCATGCAAGCCCGACCTCATGTGCATCGACTTGCAGGAGACCGGATCGGCCGGCCTCCCGCCTTTTCGAGCCGCGTGGGGGCCGTCCGATCCCGCATGTGAAAGGCTTGCCATGATATTCCCCGAACGCCCGAGCCGACGCTGCGAACCGATCCGTCCGCAGCACGATCTGCGCGGGGCCGCGACGCTCGATCCGGCTCTGCATTGCGTGCTGACCATCGCGCGGCTTCAGTTCCAGAGCTTTGCCACGCCCGAAAGCGAAGGCTGGACCTGCGCGCTGCCCCATGCCGACCGGCTGTTCGGGCGCGAGGTTGCGCCGGGGCTCGTCTGCGGGGTCCAGCGCGCCGTGCAGGAAATGCGGCTCGCCCGGAAGAGCGTCTTCGAGTTCTCGAACCCGGGGTGCCGCCGTTGCGCGGCGCGGATCAGCGGCCATGAGCGCCTGCTTCTGAACATCGTGCGCGCCATGATGTGCGGGCGACCGCAGGATGCCGAGGCCCATGCCATGTTGCTGTGCGAAGGCAATGACACCAGCGCCTTCCTTGCAGAGGTCTCGTCGCTGGCAATGGGCCTGCGGTCGCTGCGCCCGGCGGTCATCGACCTGTAAGGCGGCAAGGCGGACTCACTCGTCTTAGGGCCCGGTTCCCGCGACAGGGCCTGGGCGCTAAGGGTCTGAGCTGTCGGGCCCTAGACCACCAAGACACCGCGAACGCCTGCGAGAGGGGGATAGCGTCTCCGGCGCAGCGGGTTGATTAAGGGTGTGTCCGCAAACCGTGTTGGTCCGCTATGCGGGACAGAGCGGAGGTTCTCCTTTCTCCGCTCCCCGCATTACACGACCCGTACTCCTGCTAACTTCTCTCCTCGATGATATCGGTCTGCACACCTACCAGGATTAGCGTGTTATCATGGTCAAGAAAGGTCTTCTCGTCCGGAAACACCTTCCGCTTGTAGGTCTCGGACCCGAGCACAGCCCTCATGCCTGCGGGGCTGTCGAACCAGATCTCGGCGGTGCCGTCGAAGTTGGCCTGCGGGACGGGAAAGTCGCCCACGGCCGGGTGGGTCTGGATGTAGCGCAGCACATGGGTCTGCGCTTCGGGGATCGAGCGGAACAGCGGACCATGCGTTTCGCGATGGTGGCGCACGAAAGTGGCGTGGTCGATCTTGGGCTTGCGCTTGAGCAGCATCGTCATCTTGATCATTGCAGCGGTCCTTCAGGGTTTTGGAGTCCAGCGGGGGGCCGGGGCGTCCGCGGGCAGGTCGATACCGCCGGGATAGGTCAGCAATTCGAACAGCGTGCCCCAGGGCGCGCGGCCATAGATGCCTGCGTTGCCCTCCTTGTCCTCGTTGTTGGCCAGCGGATGCGGGCCCTTCAGCAGCATGCCGCCGGCGCGGGTAAAGGCCGCGCAGGCCGCGTCGATGTCGTCAACGTAAAGGCCGAGGTGCGTGAGCCCCATGTCCTGGAGGCAAGCAGGGTCGGACTGGGCCCCGTCCTTCATTCGGAAAAGTTCCAGGCACGGCCCGTTGCCGATCCGCAGCAGGCGCATGTGGGTGATCCGCGTGCCGGGGGCAAGACCAAGCTCTGCCTGCGGCCCTTCGCCTTCCATGTCCGGCCCGTCCGCGGGCAGCACATCGTAAAGCGTGACGGCTCCGAAAGCTTCGGCAAGGAAGCGGGTCGCCGCATCAATGTCGGGGACGGTGAGGCCCGCATGATCGACGCCACGCACACCCTGGGCCGCGAACGTCTCCTCGGCTAAGCGGGTAAGGTCGGTCACGGTCGACGCACCTCCGGTCACCACTTCAGAAAGTGCCGCGTTAAATTCCTGGGTGTGGGGCTGATCGAGATGCGCCTCGAAGGCTGCGTCGTCGCGGTACTCCTCGAGCATCACCACCGCACCGCCGTGTTCGGTGAAGGCCTCGAAGCGGATGTTGCCCGCCTCGCAGCGGACCTGTCCGACCAGTGTTTCGACCAGCGTTGCGAGCCTGTCGGCTTGTCCGGCCTTTGGCGTAGCCCTTGCGATCAGTGTGCGTGTCATGGGTGTCTCCTTATTGCGATGCCGCGCTGCGGCAGTCACAGGGGCAACCGTCGCAAAGCGAGGCGTGTTCCGGAAAATCCGGGAATGACGGGGTGATCGGGCTAGTTTTCCGGGAAAATTCATTCATGTGGAAAAAGGCGCTGAGCCCATGAAGTCGTGACGATCGACGCAGCCACGCGCAGCAATCGGAGATTGATCCCGGCGCATTACCTGCTCCGGCAGGCATGGCCAAGAGACTCCGACCCGGCGGCCACTCGTGGTCGCGATTTATTCGTTGGCGTGTCTTGGTTGTTGTAGATACATAAACTATATTGAGGATGTAGGATGCGCTCATGATGATCGTCTGGGACGAGCCAAAGCGATTGGTCAATCTGGCCAAGCATGGGCTCGATTTTTCCGACTTGGACGAGGCGTTCTTTCTGTCCTCGTTGGTCGTTCCGGCGAAGGAAAACCGTCAAATCGCGATGGGAAGGCTTGCGGATGGAACCATCGCAGTCGTTTTCGCTATTCTGGGAAGCGAGGGCGTTTCGGTCATCTCGATGCGCCCTTCAAGCCGGAGGGAAAGGGAACTTCTATGACCAAGAAGCCACTTAGTGAAGCCGAGGTGCAAGCTATGATCGCCAGCGATCCCGATGCTCCCGAGGCAACGGATGCGCAGCTCGCGCAGGCAAAGCCCTTCACCGAAGCATTTCCGGCGCTGGCCGAGAAGATGCGCAAGAGTGCAGGCGGGCGTCCGAAGGCGGCGAACCCGAAGGTCGCGATCTCCTTGCGCCTGGATCCTGAAGTCGTGGCGCGCTTCAAGGCAGATGGCCCGGGGTGGCAGACGCGGATGAACGAGGCATTGCGACACGCTGCCGGGCTTAGCTGAGCGATTATTCGGCGCCATGGGCATCTTGCATGCCCTGCGGGCCGGGACATACCAATGTCTGCGGGTGTCTATGCGGGCAGTTCTTTGCCAGCGTAGGTGCGATGTGGACCAACAAGGAAAAGGTGAAGCTCTCCGGGGTGGGCAATCCGGAAATTCCGGTGACGTCCCAGGGCGTGGTGTAGCTTTCGGTGGCCATCGGGTTTCTCGGTAGGGTCGGGTTGCTGAGCCAACCTGAACCGAGGGATAGACCCGATGACCAAACCCATGATGGACCTGTGTGCGCTGGTAGAGAAGAGCGCCGATGCCGACCTGCTTCGCGAGATGATCGGCTTTGCTGCCGAACGGCTGATGGAGTTGGAGGTCGGCGCCAAGACCGGTGCTGACTATGGTGAGAAGAACAGCGAGCGCCTGGCGCAGCGCAACGGGTATCGCGATCGGGACTGGCAGACCCGGGCCGGCAGCGTCGAACTGCGCATCCCGCGCCTGCGCACCGGCTCCTATTTCCCCTCGTTCCTCGAGCCGCGGCGCTCTGTTGAGAAGGCCCTGACGGCCGTGATCCAGGAGGCTTATGTCCATGGCGTTTCGACGCGGTCGATGGATGACCTCGTGCAGGCCATGGGCGGGACCGGCATCTCGAAGAGCCAGGTCAGCCGGCTCTGCGAAGAAATCGACGAGCGTGTGGACGCCTTTCTGACACGGCCGATCGAGGGCGAATGGCCCTACCTCTGGATCGATGCCACCTATCTCAAGGTGCGCCAGGGCGGCCGGATCGTATCGGTTGCGGTCACGCTCGCGGTGGGCGTCAACACCGACGGCAGGCGCGAAGTGCTGGGCATGGCGATCGGTGCCTCCGAGGTCGAACCCTTTTGGACCGAGTTTCTGCGCGACCTCGTGCGCCGTGGCCTCAGCGGCGTGAAGCTTGTGATCAGCGATGCGCATGAGGGCATCAAGGCCGCTACCGCCCGCGTCCTGTCCACGACCTGGCAGCGCTGCCGCGTCCACTTCCAGCGCAATGCGCTCGCCCATGCGGGCAAGAGCAGCCGCAGGGTAGTCTCAGCCTTTATCGCCACCGCCTTTGCGCAGCCCGACCATGCCGCGGCCAAGACCCAGTGGCGGCTGGTAGCGGACCAGATGCGGCCCAAGCTGCCGAAACTGGCCACGCTCATGGATACGGCGGAGGAAGACGTGCTGGCCTACATGACCTTCCCGGCCCAGCATCGCGCGAAGTTGCATTCCACGAATCCAATTGAGCGCCTGAACGGTGAGATCAAGCGACGCACGGACGTCGTCGGCATCTTCCCCAACGAAGCCTCGATCCGGAGATTGGTAGGGGCAATCCTGATGGAGCAGACCGAGGAATGGACCGTCCAGCGCGGCCGTTACATGACACTGGAAACGCTCACGCCGGTCTGCGATGATGTCGTGGTCAGCCTGCCTGCAGCGCAGAGCGACTGACCAGCTCGGCCCGACAGTGAGCGCGAGGCCCATGAGGAGCTACACCACTTCCCGGGACATCATCGAAATTCCGGGTGCCGACGGCCGCCGCGGTGTCGCGGATGTTGTCGCCTTGGGCAATCCCGATCCGACAATCCCGGCGCTTGCAAGGCGTAAAGCTGCGACAAGCAAGATCGACAGGCATCGTCACTTTGGCCCGGGTTCTTGCCTCGCATCGACGCGTTCACGGCCCTCGGGCGAGGTCTTCGGATCCACGTGCTCGAGAAAGTACAGCCGGGCCTTCTCGGTGAGCCCGTACCGGCTGATGTAATCCGCGAGCACGTCGCTCAAGGAGACTGCATTGTCCATACGGTTTGTCCTCCCTTTCGGCTGATCATGCAGTAGAGGGATGAACAGAGAGTTAAATGCGCGATAGGTGTCGAGGTATTTCTGTGCCGTCTTCAGCGAGGCAACCCAAGATCACTCTCGTCGGCGTGTGCATCGGAGGCAGCACGGTTCTGTTGAGACGGCGCGAACGACAATGTGAGGGTGTAAGCTGGATGCGGGAGTGCGGCGACCCCAAGGGAGGAGGAGAGGGGCCGCCGCTGAAATGCGGGGCTCAGGGAGGAGGAGAGAGCCCGGCAAATTCCGCCAGCACAGTTTCGTGCTGTGATGGCTAGTTAGGAATTGCCGCGGCTCAGCGCAAGCTTCCCTGGCGCAAAGCTGTCCTGCGCAAGATGCATGGGAGTTTCGGTGCCTACCATGCTGATATTACTCGAGCTTCGGCCGCGGTCTCGAAACCTTGCGTACCGGCCCCGCTCGCGATCAGCCTGTCTGTTCGGATCGCGGACGCGGACCCGGTTGACGGGTATGCGGCATACGCATGCTGCTTCTTATTGAGAAGTTTCCATTTCGCCCATAGATGGGACGCAGGGTTCGGATTTGAGCTGAAAAGCTCACCTTTCCCTACCTCCCTGTTGGACTTCGGCCGAGCTTGTCTCGGCCATTTTTTTGTCTGCAGGCTTTTTCCTGCGGCGATCTCAGTGGTGCCGCAGCGCCTGACGCGCCAGCGCGGCGATCAGGTCGGTGCGCGTGACGATGCCGACGATGCGTCCGCGCTCCAGCACCGGGATGGCATCGACGTTCCCATCCGCCATCATCGGCAGCAGCGCGGCGACAGGGGAGGCGCGCGTCGCGCGCGGGCCGGCGACCTTCATGATGTCCGAGGCGGTCACCGCCGTCTCGCGGCCTAGATCGACGAGCCGCCGGAAGGCGGGCAGGAAGCCCCGCTCAAGCCGCTGCGCATCCTCGCGGGCGCGGGTGATCAGGTGGATCTGGAAGATCACCCCAAGAAACCTTTGCTCGGGCCCGACCACTGGCAGCGAGGTGAACCGATGCCGCCGGAACAGGTCCGCGACCTCGGCGAGGCTCGTGCCGCCACCAACAGTGATCAGATCGCGTGACATGATGTCTTCGGCATTGAGCGGGCCTGCGTGGTGGCTCGCGGCTTGCAGTTCGGCAGCGCCGATGAGCCGGGCCAGATCCTTGACCCCGAGGTTGAACGACTGCCGGTAACGTTCCAGCAGCCTCGAGAGCTCGGCTTCCGAGAGCCCGAGGCGCTCGGAGGGATCGCGGTTCCCGGTTCCGTGCCGGCTGGGGGCGTCGAACTGCCGGAACGGGTAGTGCCGCCCGGTGAGCTTTGCGTAGAGCGCGGCGAGGACGACCAGCGCGCCGGTGCCTGCGGCGATCGGGGTCAGGGCGAACCAGAAGCCGAGATGGTCGATGGCCTCGGGGCTCATGGCGGCGGTCATCGCCACCGCCCCCGCCGGCGGATGCACCGCGCGGCACAAGATCGTCGCGGTGATCGCGAGGCCCACGGCGAGCGCGATGCGTAACGCCGGATCTGCGACCAGAAGGCAGGTCGCAACGCCCACCAGCGCCGCCACGGTATTGCCGACGATGGCGGACCAAGGCTGGGCGAGGGGGCTGTTGGGCACCGCGAAGAGCAGCACCGAGGTCGCGCCGAAGGGCGCGACGAGATAGAGCCCGAGGCTCAGGTCCACTTGCGGCGAGAGCAGGAAGAGCCCGGTGACGCCGAGCCCGAGCAGCGCGCCGACGCCTGCGCGGAGCGCTTCGCGGAGGGAAACGCGCGCCACGGCCGGCCCGAGGGAGCGGAGGATCTGCATGGGGAACTGCCTTCTATGCCTGCCGCGCAAAAATTCAGCATTCTGCGAAAAGTTCAACCATATGCCTGCGCGAAGAAGACGATGGTGGTGACCAGCCCGACGGTGACGATGAAGGTCCGCAGCAGCGAGAGGTCCTGCACCTTGCGGGCCATATGCGCGCCAACGTAGCCGCCTGCGGCGCAGCCAAGGCCGGTGACGACCAGCGCGCTCCAGTCGATCAGCCCGGCAAGGCTATAGGTGACGACCGAGACAGCCGACAGCACCAGCGAGGCCAGCGTCTTCAGTCCGTTCATTTGGTGCAGGTCGCTTATGCCGATGAGCCCGAAGGCGGCCAGCAGCAGGATCCCGAGCCCGCCGTTGAAATAGCCGCCATAGATCGAGACGAGCAGCAGCAGCGTCAGCGAGATGGCATCGGGCAGGTGACGCCCCGAGGCGAGCAACCCGCGCAGCAGCGCGGGACCAGCGGCAAAGGCCAGCGTGGCGAGCGACGAGCAGCAGCCAGGGAATGACGCCTGCGAAAAGATCTTCAGGTGTGACCAGCAGCAGAAGCGCGCCGAGGATCCCGCCAAGGATGGAGGTTGCGACGAGTGCGCGCAGGCTCGGCCCGTCGCCCGCCTCAATGTCACGGCGATAGGCCCAGGTGCTTCCGGCATAGCCGGGCAGGGCGGCGAAAGTGGCGGTGGCATTGGCCATGACCGGCGGCACGCCGACCCAGACCAGCGCCGGAAAGGTCAGGAAGGTGCCGCCGCCCGCGATGGCGTTGAGCGCCCCCGCGCCGAAACCGGCAAGGGCGAGAATGGTCGTGGTCAGCATTTGGGTCCTCCTCTAGAGAGGCGAGGTGTTGCATGGGGGCAGATTGGCCTGCAAATTGGTCTGGCTGTCGGACGAAGGGGGAGCCATGGCATGGCATCGAAGCGGGGGCAGGTGGTCCTTTTGGATTTGCGCCGGCTGGTGGCTGGTCTGGCCACCGAGGTCGGCGCGCGCCTGGCGCCCGAGCGCGAGCTTGCGCGTCAGCTCGGCTGCAGCCGCGAGACGCTGCGCGGCGCGTTGCAGGTACTCGAGCGCGAGGGGGAGATCTGGCGGCATGTCGGGCAGGGCACCTTCTGCGGTCCGCGGCCACTCGGCCATCCGATCCGCGAGCAGATCATCGTACAGGGCGCCTCGCCGATGCAGCTCATGCAGGCGCGGCAGACAATCGAGCCTTCGGTGGCCGCCGAGGCGGCGCGGCTCGCCACTGCAGAGCAGGCCGCCTATCTGGCGGACCGATAGTGCCCCCGCGCGTGGTGTAGGAGCGTCGACCTTCGGAGAGGTCCGGGTCTGATCAGGATGCCACGGCGGGCAACCTGACGGTGGGATTGTCGGTGACGCGGGCCAGGGTTTCAAGGCTCATGTATCGCCGCGCCACTGCCCATTCATCGTTGGTTTCGAGCATCAGAGCGCCGACGAGGCGGATGATGGCGGCGTCGTTCGGGAAGATCCCGATGACATCCGCACGTCGCTTTACCTCTCGGTTCACCCGCTCCAGCGGGTTGGTCGAAGAGATCTGGGTCCAGTGCTCTCGAGGGAACGACATGTAGGCCAACACATCGTCGCGGGAGTTGTCCATCAG
>NZ_JAAGOV010000091.1:0-9187 GCF_010500785.1 Salipiger sp. PrR003 | reverse complement strand
GCCGCCCGCATATCTCTTCAGATATCTGCGATGTCAAAGAGCGTGAGAGACAAAACCAGACCAGTGCGCCCTAACTTTCGGCGCGCCCGCCTGCCCGTCTCTCGAATTTCCTGTCCGCCTCGTCTGCGCCGGCCCCGCGTTTCCGCGCGCCGCCGCCCCGTCTGGCGTCCCGCCGTGCGCCTCAGCGCCGCCGGTGAGGGGCCTTTTACGGATACCCCCCGGGGCCTGCAAGCGGATTTTTCCGAAGAGGCGCAAGTTTTTGCGAGATTCCTGAATAACTGCGCAATAACAACAAGATACGTTTCGATTTTTCTTCTTGGGCCCACCCAGATGCCGCGCTTCCCTTAGGTCCACCCGAGGCCGGAAACTCTCACCTGGGTCCAGATGTTGCGCGGCCCACAGGGTTACCCACATGCCTGTGCAAAAACCGCTGCGAGTCGCGTCCGAGGAGAGGCATGAAGATGCGCGCCCCACGCACAGGGCCGCCCTACCCTCTCGCCCCTCCGACCGTGCCGAGTCGGCCGAAGCTCCGTTTCTTCAGCCGCAGCGCCAGAAGCAGCACCGTCGCGCCGAGATAGAGGAGCGGCTCGATCTGGAATCCCTTGGCCAGCAACACGAAGTGCAGGGACCCAAGCAGGAGCGCCGGGTAGGTCAGCCAGTGGAGCTTGCGCCAGCGCTTGCCCAGGCGCCGGACCGAGAGATTGTTCGAGGTCAGCGCCAGCGGGATCATCAGGACAAAGGCCAGCATCCCGATGGTGATATAGGGGCGCTTGACGATGTCGGCCCAGATCTGCGCCGGGATCTGAACGTCGAGCACCAGCCAGACCAGAAGATGCAGGGTGATATAGAAGAAGGCGACCAGCCCCAGCGCCCGGCGGAAGCGCAGCAGGTTCAGACCGGCGTAGCGGCGCAGGGGGGTGATCGCCAAGACCAGCAGAAGGATCTGCAGCCCGAGCTCGCCCAGCTTGTGCTCGAGCGCGCGGATCGGCTCGACCCCCAGCCTTCCGGTGAAGCCGAGGTAGAGGAACCAGGCCACCGGCAGCGGTGCGATCATGTAGAGGAGCCAGGGCGGCAGGCGCCGACTTACGCTGTTGATCCAAATCACCATGGCTCAGAAACTCTTTGAGAGGTCCATGCCGTCATAAAGGGCAGCGACCTCCTGCTCGTAGCCGTTGAACATGAGCGTCGGCTTGCGCTTGGCAAAGAAGCCGCCACCGATCGGGCGCTCGGTGGCCTGCGACCAGCGCGGATGGTCAACTTGCGGGTTCACATTGGAATAGAAACCGTATTCGCGCGGGTTCGACTTGTTCCACGAGGTCGGCGGTTCCTTATCGGTCAGCGTGACTCTGACGATCGACTTGATCGACTTGAAGCCATATTTCCACGGCACCACCAGCCGCAGCGGCGCGCCGTTCTGGTTGGGGATGTCCTTGCCGTAGATGCCAGTGGCCAGCAAGGTCAGCGGATTCACCGCCTCGTCGAGCCGCAGACCCTCGACATAGGGCCAGTCGAGCACGGGGTAGGCAGTGCCGCGCATTTCCTCGGGACGGTAGAGGGTTTCAAAGGCGACATACTTCGCCCCTGACTGCACGCCCGCAAGCTCCAGCAGATCGGCAAGCTCGAAACCGTTCCACGGCACGACCATCGACCAGGCTTCGACGCAGCGGAAGCGATAGATGCGCTCCTCGACAGTCATCTTCGACAGGATGTCCTCGAGCGCGTAGTCACCGGGACGGTCAACCAAGCCGTCGATGGTCACCGTCCAGGGCTTGGTGGTGAGGGCACCGGCATAGGCCTTGGGGTCTTCCTTGCCGGTGCCGAACTCGTAGTAGTTGTTGTAGCTGGTGATCTCTTCCCAACTGTTGGGCTCAAGCGTCTCCGCCGCCTGGCTGCGCCCGGCGAGACCGGCGAGCGCGATCCCGGCCGCGCCGCCGATGATCTGCCGGCGGTTCAGCCAATGCGCCTCGTCGGTGACGTGATGATCCTTGAGATCGCCTTTCCAGCGGAACGCCATCGGATGTCCTCCTGCACATCTGCCCCGTAACGGGTTTCGAGCAAGCTAGCGGAGAACCGCCGATCCGCCAAACAAAGCGATCTCACGTTGCGGTGTCCCCTCTGTAACTTGGGCGCAGCTTGGAGAAGGGGATCGAGCTGCCGTCGGCCTGCACGATGCGCACGTGGCGGCGGCGCATCTGGCGTGGCTCGGAGACGCCGACGGAATGCGCGATGGTCTCGACCTCCTTGATCACCGCCTTGGCGTAATTGGCGACCTTCTTGTACTTGTCCTCGACCACGAGCCCCTTCTGCAGGCGCGGGTCGTGGGTGGTGATGCCCGTGGGGCAGGTGTTGCGGTTGCACTTCAGCGCCTGAATGCAGCCCATCGAGAACATGAACCCGCGCGCCGAGGTGACGAAGTCGGCACCGAGGCAGATCGCCCAAGCGACGTCGGCGGGGTTCACCAGCTTGCCGGCGGCGACGATGCGGATGCGTTCCTTCAGCCCGTAGCGGTCGCGCAGGTCGACGATGCGCGGCAGCGCCTCGCGGATCGGCATGCCGACGAGGTCGATCAGCGGCATGGGCGCGGCACCGGTGCCGCCCTCGCCGCCGTCGATGGTGATGAAGTCGGGGGCGCTTTCAGGGCCGCGCTCGACGATCAGCTGGAACATTCGCTCCCATTCGTCTGACGAGCCGATCACCGTCTTGAAGCCCACCGGCCGGCCCGAGACCTCGCGAATGTGCACGATCATGTCGAGCAGATCCTCGAAGGTGTCGATCTCGCGATGGCGGTTCGGAGAGATGCCGGGCTGACCGACCTTGAGCCCGCGGATCGCCGCGATCTCGGCGTTGACCTTCTCGCCGGGCAGGATGCCGCCCTTGCCGGGCTTGGCCCCCTGCGCCAGTTTCAGCTCGAACATCTTCACCTGCGGGCGGGCGCCCACCGCCGCCAGCTTGGCATCGTCGATATTGCCGTGTTCGTCGCGAATGCCGAACTTTGCGGTGCCGATCTGGTAGACCAGATCGCAGGCACCAAGCTCGTGGAAAGGCGCGAGCCCGCCCTCGCCCGTGTTCAGCCAGATCCCCGCCTCGGCAGCCCCGCGGCTCAGTGCCTCGACCGCCGGGCGCGAAATGGCGCCGTAGCTCATGCCGGAGATGTTGAAGATCGAGCGCGCCACGTAGGGAAGCTTGGCGGTCGGCCCGATCACCATGGGTTCCGTCACCGAGAACTGGTCGTCGAGCGGCGGGAAGACCGCATTCACGAAGATCGGCGTGCCGGGGATGTTGAGGTTGCGGGTCGAGCCGAAGGCGACGGTGTTATCCTTGCCCTTGGTGGCGTGGTAGACCCAGTCGCGCTGCGCGCGGTTGAAGGGCATTTCCTCGCGGTCCATGGCGAAGAAATACTGGCGGAAGAACTCGCCGAGCTTGGTGAACCAGCCGCGGAAGCGGCCGATGACGGGGTAGTTGCGGCGGATCGCGTCGCCGGTCTGGGTGGTGTCGATCAGGTACAGGAGTACCACTGCCAGCACTGCAAAGCCGATGGCCACTGTGAAGACCAGTGCCAGGATTTGCAGGAAGTACATTGCCGCGCCCATTATTCCCTCGGATGTCTGTAGAACGTGTCGGTTGTCGAAGCGGGTTCGGCGGCATCGTTACAACGCCCGGCAGAGGGGGCAAAGCGAGAAGGGCGCCGCGGGACGCCTGCGCGGCATGTTAGCGACGAAGCTGCGCCGCCCCGGTGCCGTCCAAGCGCGGCCGGGCCGCGCCTGGCGCCCTCTGGCATGCCCTTCACGCCGGGCTGACGCCACCTCACAAGCGCGAGACAACCACGCTCCACGCCCTGATCTCGGCAAAAGGGGGTGATCCGCCCCGACCTTCGCCGCGTAACCTTGGGTACATTCAATGCCGAACAGGAGGAGATCATAATGATCCGCATGACATCCGTTGCCCTCACCGCAGCCATGCTGACCGCCGCGCCCGCGCTGGCGGATTCGCACATGGGCAAGACCATCGTCGAGACCGCGCAGGACGCCGGGAGCTTCTCCACCTTGCTCGCCGCCGCCGAAGCCGCCGGGCTGGTCGGGACTCTGAGCGGCGACGGGCCGTTCACCGTCTTCGCCCCCACCGACGAGGCCTTCGCCGCCCTGCCCGAGGGCACGGTCGACACGTTGCTGATGCCAGAGAACAAGGACAAGCTGACCGCGATCCTCACCTACCACGTGGTGCCGGGCAAGGTGATGTCCTCCGACCTGACCAACGGCATGATGGCCGAGACGGTACAGGGCGAAAGTCTCGAGATCATGACCGAAGGCGGTGTCACCGTCGGCGGAGTCAACGTGACCCAGCCGGACATCGAAGCTTCGAACGGAGTTATCCACGTGATCGACGGAGTGCTGATGCCGCAGTGATCCCCCCACGCGGTGCCGGCACCTCTTCAACCCCGGTCGGCGCCCACGGCGTCAGCGAGGGGGCGCGGCAGCCAGCGCCGCGCCCCCTCTCATTTAGGGGCGCATCCCGCCCGCCAATGCGAAAGGCCCGCCGAAACGGCGGGCCTTTACTACGTGCGAGGCATGTCGCTCAGTGCACCACGGCGTCGTCCGGGCGGGGCCGGTTGCTGGCGCCGATGCGATCGCCGATGATCAGCCCGTCAGCCCCGGCACTCACCGGCACCGTGTCGCCGTCGTGGATGTCGCCGCCGAGGATCATCTCGGCCAGCGGATCCTGCAGCGCGCGCTGGATCACCCGCTTGAGCGGACGCGCGCCGAAGACCGGATCGTAGCCTTCCTCGGCCAGCCACTTCTTGGCCCCCTCGTCGAGCGTGAGGGTGACCTTGCGGTTCGCCAGACGCTTGAGCAGGCGCGCAAGCTGGATCTCGACGATGCCATCCATGTCCTCGCGCTTGAGCCGATCGAAGATGATCGTCTCGTCGAGCCGGTTGAGGAACTCGGGGCGGAAGTGCGCCCGCACCGCATCCATCACGTCGCGCTTGGCAGCGGCGCTGTCCGCCCCATCGGGCAACTGGCTGAGCGCCTGCGAGCCGAGGTTCGAGGTCAGCACGATCAGCGTCTGCTTGAAGTCCACGGTCCGGCCCTGGCCATCGGTCAACACGCCGTCGTCGAGCACCTGCAAAAGCACGTTGAACACGTCCGGGTGCGCCTTCTCGACCTCGTCGAACAGCACCACCTGATAGGGGCGCCGCCGCACGGCCTCGGTCAGCACGCCGCCCTCGTCATAGCCGACATACCCCGGAGGCGCGCCGATCAGACGGGCAACCGCGTGTTTCTCCATGAACTCCGACATGTCGATGCGCACCATCGCGCTGTCGTCGTCGAAGAGGAACTCGGCCACGGCCTTGGTCAGCTCGGTCTTGCCCACACCGGTCGGCCCGAGGAAGAGGAACGAGCCCAAAGGTCGGTTCTCGTCGTTCAGCCCGGCCCGCGCCCGGCGCACCGCGTTGGCGACGGCGCGCACCGCCTGGTTCTGGCCGATGACCCGCTTGTGCAGCCCGTCTTCCATGCGCAGCAGTTTCTCGCGCTCGCCCTCGAGCATCTTGCTGGTCGGGATACCCGTCCAGCGCTCGACGACCTCGGCGATCTGCTCGGGACGCACGGCCTCTTCGACCATGACGTCGCTCTCGGCGTTCTCGGCCTGCTCCAGCTGCTGCTCGAGCTCGGGGATCTTCCCGTATTGCAGCTCACCGGCCTTGGCGAAGTTGCCTTCGCGCTTGGCGATCTCGAGATCGGCGCGCAGCCGGTCGAGCTGTTCCTTGATGTCCCGCGCCGAAGCCAGCTTGTCACGCTCGGCCTGCCACTTTGCGGTCATCTCGGCAGAACGCTCTTCCTGCTCGGCCAGTTCGCGCTCGAGCTTTTCGAGGCGGTCCTTGGACGCCTGGTCATCCTCGAGCTTCAGCGCCTCGACCTCGATCTGCATCTGCAGGATGTTGCGGTCGATCTGGTCCAGTTCCTCGGGCTTGCTGTCCACTTCCATGCGCAGGCGGGAGGCGGCCTCGTCCATGAGGTCGATCGCCTTGTCCGGCAGGAAGCGGTCGGTGATGTAGCGGTGCGAGAGCGTCGCCGCGGCCACGAGGGCCGAGTCCGAGATCCGCACGCCGTGGTGCAGCTCGTACTTCTCCTTGATGCCGCGCAGGATCGAGATCGTGTCCTCGACCGTCGGCTCCTGCACCATCACCGGCTGGAAGCGCCGCGCGAGCGCCGGGTCCTTCTCGACGTGCTTGCGGTACTCGTCGAGCGTGGTGGCGCCGACGCAGTGCAGTTCGCCGCGGGCCAGCGCCGGCTTCAGCAGGTTCGAGGCGTCCATCGCCCCGTCCGCCTTGCCCGCGCCCACAAGCGTGTGCATCTCGTCGATGAAGAGGATGATCTCGCCGGCAGCGGTCTCGATCTCCTTCAGAATGGCCTTCAGCCGCTCCTCGAACTCGCCGCGGTACTTGGCCCCGGCGATGAGCGCGCCCATGTCGAGCGCCATCAGCCGCTTGTTGCGCAGGCTTTCGGGCACGTCGCCATTGACGATGCGCAGCGCGAGGCCCTCGGCGATCGCGGTTTTACCCACGCCGGGCTCACCGATCAGAACAGGGTTGTTCTTGGTACGGCGCGAGAGCACCTGCATCGAGCGGCGGATCTCGTCGTCGCGGCCAATGATCGGATCGATCTTGCCCTGCTCCGCGGCTTCGGTCAGATCGCGCGCGTACTTCTTGAGGGCATCGTACCCCTCTTCAGCATTGGCGCTGTCGGCCGTGCGGCCCTTGCGAATGTCGTTGATAGCCTCGTTCAGCTTCTGAGGCGTCACCGCACCGGCCTCCAGCGCCTCCTTGGCGCCGCTGCGCTCGATGGCGAGGGCCATGAGGACGCGCTCGACGGGAACGAAACTGTCGCCCGCCTTTTTCGCGATCTTCTCGGCCTCGTCGAGCACGCGCCCGGTCGCCGAGTCGAGATACACCTGACCGGCGTCGCCCGAGACCTTCGGCTGTTTCGCGAGTTTCTGATCGAGGGTTTCCACCACCCGCTGCGGCGCGCCGCCGGCACGGGTGATCAGGTTGCTGGCCAGCCCCTGGTCATCGTCCATCAGGGCTTTCAGCAGGTGTTCGGGAACCAGCCTCTGGTGGCCTTCCCGCATTGCGATGGTCTGCGCGGCCTGAATGAACCCGCGCGCACGTTCAGTGAACTTCTCCAAGTTCATGCTGTCTCTCCTTCACAAGCGCCCGTCTGGATTTGCCCCGCCTGACAAGCAGCACGGGAAGGTCACGGGCCTCGGGGTAAAGATGGGCGCAGACCCTGAACGGTTCAAGAACATCGCGGGTGAAAAAATGCCGCATCAGGGGGTTGGGCGCGAGCTTGATGCCGCGGTGCACATCGCTGCCGATCTCTTTGCCACATCCTCCCCCAAGACCTGTCTGCCCCAGTTGGCGCCGCCCAGCAAAGGGATGCAAGCCGCGGCCGGCGAGCGCGCACAATTCGACGATTTCCAGCCGATCGGCGCTGCGGGTGCCCGACCGGTACAGGCGGCGCCCCGCAAAGCGCGCGCTCCCCGATCCTGACCGCTAGAGACGCGGTCAGCCCGCCTGCCGGAGGTCGTCGATCATCGCGTCGATATCGCCGCGGCGCCTGTCGAGCATGGCGCCGATCTCGGTCCGCTCGGTGAGCAGCATGTTCACGCCCTCGACATACATGTTGTAAAAGCGTCCCGATTTCTCACCGACGAAGAAGCTCACCTCGAAGGGCGATTGCCCGCGCAGCTTGGCAACGGTGGCGACCTGGTAGGCGTTCTTCACTTTCTGCGTGCCGGAGACGGTGATCGCGCTGCCGATGAACTTGCGGAACTGCTTGCCGTACTTGCGCGCGGCGTACCCCTGGAAGGCGGCGGTGAAGGCCTTCTTCTGTGCCGGCGTGGCGCGGCGGCCATCGGCGCCCATGACGTAGGCAGCGATATAGGGCATGTCGCCGTAGCGCACGAAGATGCGCTCGAACTCGGCGATCATCGCGGCTTCGGACGCGCCCGAGGCAATCACCGCGTTGACGTCCCCGACCAGCCCCTGCACCAGCTTTTCCGCCTGCGCCGCGCTGGCCGCGAGCGCCACGCCCGGTAACGCCACAAACGCGGAGGCGCTCAGCGCCCCGGCAAGAAAGCCCCGCCTGCTCGTGAAATGCCCCATTAGAAACCCTCCGTGTCCATGGCCTCGGGATCGATGAACCCCGATCCCTCGATACTGTCATCGCCAAGCTCGTGCCGCCGCTTCTCGAGCCAGATCACCCGCGCCTGCGCGTAGCTGTCGGCGCTGCCCTCCATCACCGCATCGATCGCGTCGCCGTAGTCGCTGCGCTTGATCATCAGCTCGCCGAGCCGCGCGCCGTAGCGGACATAGCGCTGCGGCGAGGGGAGCGCATAGGCGAAGGGATCGGTGAAGAAATCGACGAAGAGACCCACCGTCTCGCGCTCGGTCGAGGGGCCGAGAACCGGCAGCTCCATATAGCCGCCCTCGGGGAAGCCCCAGACATAGAGCGTCTCCCCGAAGTTGCTGCGATCCTCAAGCAGACCCATAGGGCTGGCCACGTCCATCAGCCCGGCGATCCCCAGCGTCGCGTTGACCGAAAACCGCAGCGTGTTGCGCGAGGCGCGCAGCAGCCGCCCCTGCAGCAACTGATTCACCACGGTCTGCGGCAAGGCGACCGTATCGGAGAAATTCACCACCCCATTTTTGACAGGATCTGGCAGGGATTCGATGAATCCGGGCTCTCCGTCACCCGATAGGCGGGAATAAACCCTCTTATTAAAAGCATGTACGCGGCGATTGGCGGGTTCTTGCGGATCAAAGACACCGTCGCGTGTTTCGCCGGGTCCGGGAGTCGCGCATGCGGCGAGCCCCGTGATAAGTACCAAGCCCGCAAAAGCCCGAAAACCAGGAGCACGGCCGGTCAGCCCGGGAATTCTCATTAGGAAAAATCCGATCTTGATGTACAAGATCTTCCTACTTGCTATCGCGACGGACCCCAAGGGGCCTCGTATTTCCTGCTGGCCTCGTGTCGTGAGAGTAACATGAAAATTCTTCAAGTCTGCACCGCAGACGGGATATTCACAATTGGAGAGCGAAATAGCGCTCATGAAAAATAGAGTGAAAGACGCAGGGGCAGACGAGCTCGCATCTGTCCGCAAGCAAAGCCGACCCTACTATTGGTTCGTC
>NZ_JAAGOV010000090.1:0-10545 GCF_010500785.1 Salipiger sp. PrR003 | reverse complement strand
GTCAGGTTTTCCAACGTGGGCCGCCATCGCGCAGAATACCGCCATCACCCCGCGGCCCACATCGAAAAACCTCCGACTTTGCTGCCGTTCGCTGCGGCTAGCACGCATGTCCGTGATGCGCAGTTGCCGTCGCGCAGAAAAAACAGAAGGCAGCGCCTTGCGCTCCGAAAGGAACGCCAGGCGCCGCCCCCATTGGTGGGGGGCATAGTTGCAATGCCGCAGCCTCGTCCGACAGTCCCCCGATCGACATGATCGGAGCTCCCGAGACAAGCGCTTGCGCGCGGTTTGGTCAGGAGTCCCGGAGCGCCCCACATGCGAGAAGTGCAATGCCGCGCAAAAGGGTAGGCTTGGCTGGCCGGTGCGTCTTGGGAGGTCATGGACCAAGTGCCGGCGCGCGCACCGCCCGTCGCGCCCGCGCTTCGGCCCTGGGTCAGCGCAACATCTCGGTCACCGCGTAGCTGCCCCCGGCGCCCGGCAGATAGCAGGTCGCCGCCGACAGCGGGTAGAATTGCGACAGCACGGGCCGGGTCGCATAGGCTGCCGGGCATTTCGGGATCGTCGCCAACTTGTAGCCCCTGCCCGAGAGGCACTGCGCTTCCGCCCTAGCGCGCAGACTCTCGTTGGCGTCGTAGGAATAGGTTTCCCCGCCATAGATCTCGCCGCCGGTGGTCGTGCAGGTGACGGTGTTGCCCTTGGTCACGCATTGGGTCTCGGTCGGGCTCGAGCGGGTCGGCGTGGTGGTCGTCAGGATTTGTGGCGGCACCCTCTGAGCCGCTTCGATCTGGCAATCGGTCGTATCGTTCTGCAGCCGCGCCGCGGTCACCCCTGACGTAACGGGATAGACGATATCGATCGGCTTGCCCTGCGTGACCAATTGCGCTGTCGTAGGCTCGCATGCGGCGAGGACAGAAAGGGCGCATGCCCCCGCAAGGACTCTTGAAAACACCATGTCACCATTCCCCAACAGTGGTTCGAACAAGCCGTAGCGGGAGGCAGGAAATCTGCCTAACGAAAAACACAATTCCCCGAAATGCAGCACGCCCTGTGACCACACTACACCTGCGTCAGGCGTTTCGGCCCCGGTGCCCTGCGGCGCAAAAGCCGCGCTCCGGACCTTACGTCAGCTGCCCTGCTTGCGGAAATGGCCAAGCTCGGCGAGGCTGATCCTCCGAGCCCAAGATCCGAGGCCACAATGTTCCGGTTCCTTAGCGCCTTCTTCCTTTGCGTCTTTCTGGCGAGCTGCAGCAGCCAGCTCCCCGAGGGTCCGCGCACCACGAGCGCCGCGCTGTCCGCACCGGCCTCTGCCCCGCTCTCGCAGATCACCCGCATGTGGCAGGGCCGCACCGACGGCACGTCCGGCGTGCATATCATCAGCAATGGCATCGACGCGCTGGCGCTGCGGCTGGGCCTTGCCGAGCAGGCGGTGACCAGCATCGACGCCCAATATTACCTGCTGCACAACGACGAGGCGGGCCGGCTCTTTACGGATGCGCTGCTGCGCGCCGCAGACCGCGGCGTGCGGGTGCGGCTGCTGCTCGACGACATGGACACCCGCGGCTACGACGAGGCCACCCATGCGCTCGAAACGCACCCAAACATCGAGATACGGCTGTTCAATCCCTTCGCCCGCTCGCATGGCAAGGCGCTGTCGGCGCTGCTCGAATTCCGCCGGATCAACCGTCGCATGCACAACAAGTCGATGACCTTCGACGGCCGGGTGACCATCGTCGGCGGGCGCAACATTGGCGACGAGTATTTCTCGGCGCGCGAGGAATCGAACTACGACGATCTGGACCTGCTGGCCGCCGGCCCCGTGGTGGACGACGTTGGGCGCACCTTCGACAGCTACTGGAACAGCCGCTACGCCGTCCCGGCATCGCAGGTGATCACGCCGAAAGAAGACGGGGCCGACCTTGAAACGGTGCGCACGGCGCTGGCGCGGCACAGGCAGCGGATCGCGCTGACCCCCTACGGCGGCGCGCTGCTCGATCACATCGCGTCTCTGAAGCGCCAGCCGCTGCAGCTCACCGCCGCGCGGGCGACACTTCTCGCGGATCCGCCGGAGAAGGCCGCGGGCGAGTTGCCTGCCTCCGAGACCTTTGCCGCCTCGATGCTGCCCTACGTGAACGGGCTTGAAAGCGAGTTCCTCGTTGTCTCGGCCTATTTCGTTCCTCGCGACAGCGGCACGGCGCTGCTCCGCGCGCTCGAGGAGCGCGGAGTCGATGTGACCGTGCTGACCAATTCGCTCGACGCAACCGATGTGCCAGCGGTCTACGCGCATTATGCCCACTCGCGCCGCGACCTGCTCGAGGCGGGCGTCGACCTTTGGGAGCTGCGGGCCGAGAAGGAGCGGCCGGACCGTACGTTGTCGGGGCTCGGCCTGTCACGCTCGGCGCTACACGCCAAGGCCTTCGTTCTGGACCGCAAGTTGCTCTTCATCGGCTCATTCAACTGGGACCCGCGCTCGGTGCGGATCAATTCCGAGATGGGGATCCTCGTGGACTCCCCTGCCCTCGCCACGCAGGCCGCGGTGAATTTCAAGAAGCTGCTGCCCGAGGCCGCCTTCCACGTGCAACTGGGCGAGGACGGCCGGATGCAATGGCTCGAACATGACGCGGGCAACCGTTGGCGGCTCTACCGCTCCGAGCCGATCCTGTCGCAAATGCGCGCCACCACCGCTTGGCTGACGGGTCTGTTACCAATCGGCGGGCAGCTCTGAGCCTGTCCGCGTTGACTTCCCCGCCCGCATCGTCCCCACTCCGGCGACACCCGCCCGGAGGATGACATGGTGCCGATGAGGGATACGCCGTTCCAGACGCTCGTGCTGTCCACGATCTTCGTGCTGGCAGCCGGGACGCTTCTGGTGCTCGGCCGATCCATCCTGCTGCCGATCGTCACGGCGACGATCCTCGTCTACCTGCTGGAGTCGGTGGCCGGCGCCCTGCGCCGACTGCCGGTGCTTGGGTATCTGCCACTCGGCGCGCTGCGACTGCTTCTGCTGGCATTCGCGGCCACCGTGGTCTTCGTTCTGGCGGCGGTCTTCTCGGCCACCGTGCGCGAGATCATGGCGGTCGCCCCGACATACGAGGACAACCTTCGCGCCATGGTCGACGGGGTCGCGGGGTACTTCCATTTCGAGAATGACGAGCTCTGGGAGCGCGTCACCGCCGAGACCGTCGGGCGGATCGACCTGCGGCGCTTTTCACTGGCGGTGCTGGGCGGTTTCACCAACCTTGGCTCGGTGGTGCTGATGGTGATCATCTACGCCGCTTTCATCACCGCCGAGCGCCGTTCCTTCCAGCGCCGCCTGACCGCCGGGCTGCGCTCGCCCGAGCAAAGCGCGCGCGTGCTCGCCGTGGTCGGCGCGATCAACGAGAAGATCAGCCGCTACCTTGCCTTCAAGACGCTGATCAACATCGTGCTGGGCACGATTTCCTATGCAATCCTCTGGGCTTTCAACGTGGACTTCGCGCTGTTCTGGGCGGTGGTCATCGGCGTGCTCAACTACATCCCCTACCTCGGCTCCCTGCTGGCCGTCGCCTTCCCGGTGGCGCTCTCGCTGGCACAATTCGGCTCGATCGGTCTCACCGTCGGGCTTGGCGCGGCGCTGACTGCGGTTCAGGTGACGCTGGGCAATATCATCGAGCCGCGTCTGATCGGCCGGCAGCTCAATCTCAGCCCGTTCGTCGTGCTGCTCGCTCTGGCGCTCTGGACGACGCTTTGGGGCATTCCCGGCGCGATCCTCGCGGTGCCGCTGACCTCGATCCTCGCCATCGTGCTGGCCAGCTTCGACAAGACCCGCTGGCTCGCCTTGCTTCTGGCCGAGCGCGTCGATGTGCCGTCTGCCCCCGAACCCACACCCCGGCACGGCGAACTTCCCGAACGTTAACGGGAGGTTGACAGAGCCCCGGGGAGGGGCGCACCTTCGAGGCACCGGCCGCGTGCCGGGTGTATTGAGGGAATTTGGAAATGCAGCATTGGCTTATGTGGATCATTCTCGGTATCGCAAGCATCCTCGGCGGGCTGTTCGCGCTTTTTAACCCCTTCGCCGCCTCGATCGCGGCGCAGACCATTGTCGCCTGGTTCTTCCTGATCATCGGCGTGGTGCAGGCCATCAGCATCTTCCGCGTGACCGGCATGAAGGAGCGCCTGCTGGCCATTCTGCTGACGATCATCTACCTCTGGCTGGGCATCAGCTTCCTGGCCAACCCGCTCGAAGGGCTGATCTCGCTGACGCTTGTCGCGGCGATCATGTTCCTTGTCGGCGGCGTCGCCAAGGTGATCTACGGCTTCTCGGTCGCAGAGGGGCGCTACAAGCTGGCGCTGCTGATCAGCGGCGCGATCTCGGTGATTTTGGCACTCATGATCTTCACCAATTTCCCGTCCTCGGCGGCGGTGGTGCTGGGCGTGCTTCTCTCGGTCGAACTGCTCTCGACTGGCGTGGCGCTGGTCGCCTTCGGGATGGTGCTTAAGCAGCACCCGGAGCTGCGCAAGCGTGCGGCCTGAGCGACAACCCACTTCGAGACCGCATCCGGCCCCGCGGGGCCGGATCTACCCCTGCGGAGGCGTTTGGGCTGCGACCTCCGCCGGGAACCGCCGACGGCACTCGGCCTGCCCGGCTGCCGCATCCCGTCCGAGCTGTGGCAGCGCCGCCCCGATCTCGTCGAGCCGACGGTGCAACTCGTAGGGACGCACCGGAACGCGGCGAGTCACCGGCTCGGTGTCCGTCCGCCAGCAATAATGCGGGTGCTCGTGATAGATTCCACAGAGTTGCCAGCGCCGGCGGGTCTCCCATTCGGTCACATAGGTGAAGCCGCGCGCCAGATCTCGCGAGATGCGGCTCTGCTCCTGCAGCGCATCGGCATAGAACCGCGCCGCCTCGCGGTTGCAGCGCTCATAGGGCGTGCCGCAGGCCGCCAGGGCGAGACAGGATATGAGCAGAAACCGGTGCATGCGGAAAAGCCTAGCTGCGAACGCCGCGCCGGTCGAGAGCGACTTTTGCGGCCGATCGGCGCTGGACTGCACGTTGCCGTGACCTACCTGCCAGCGTAAGGAAAGCAAGGAGACACACGATGTTGGGACGGATTGGGATCGCGCTCGGACTCTGCGCGGGCATTGCCGGCTGCAGCGAAACCGAGAGCGCCGCCTCCAGTGGCGAAGACAGCTGCGGCGCCTCGGCCTATCAGAGCCAGATCGGCCACGCCGTCGGCGACCTCGAGCTCACCCCCGGCGCCAAGCTGCGCATTCTCGGACCCGGTCAGGCGATGACCATGGACTACCGCGCGGACCGGATGAACATCGAGACCGACAGCGCCGGACAGATCCTTCGGGTGTTCTGCGGCTGATCCGAAAATCCGCCAAAACGCTCCGCGCAACACATTGGTTCCGAAGAATATTTCTGGAACCATCAAGCCGCCCTCACGGTTCCTTTACCGAAACACCACGGCGCCCAAAGCGCCGGATCAAACCGGAAGGGAACTGAACATGCGTACCGGATCCATCGTTGCCCTCGTTGCCGCCGCCGCTGTCGTGATCGGCGTCGGCGCATACATGATCGATTTTGATGTCACGAAAGAGGGCAGCCTGCCCGACGTTGACGTCTCGGTTGACGGCGGCGAGCTGCCCGAGGTCGATGCCGAGGTCGGCTCGGTCGAAGTTGGCACCAAGACCGAAGAAGTGACCGTCCCGGACGTCGACGTCGAGGTCGACACCAAGGAAGCCGAAGTCACCCTGCCCGACATCGATGTGACCCCGCCGGACGAGAAGAACGACGGCTGATCGCTCACGCGATCACACGGCGAAAACAAGAGCCCCTCTCCACCCACCGTGGAGAGGGGCTTTTTCATGCCGGGGGATGGTGGCCTAGCGCTTGCGACGCTTGACGTTGCCGCCGCGCTGGCCTGGACGGCCGGCCGTCGAGCGCCCCTTCGATTTCACCGCAGCCTCCGACGCCGCCTCGACCGCCGATTGCCGCGCAAGCGGGTCGTCGTGGATCGCCAGATCGACAGCCTCGAGCCGCTTGACCTCGTCGCGCAGGCGCGCGGCCTCTTCGAACTCGAGGTTCTCCGCCGCCTTGCGCATGCCGGCGCGCAGCCCCTCCAGCACCGCCTCAAGGTTCGAGCCCTGCTGCTTGGCGTCGATCGACGCGGTCACGCGGTTCATGTCGACGTCGCCCTGATAGAGACCGGCAAGGATGTCGTCGACGTTCTTCTTGACCGTCGCCGGGGTGATGCCGTGTTCTTCGTTGTAGGCCATCTGCTTCTCACGGCGGCGCTCGGTTTCGGCCAGCGCCCGCTCCATCGAGCCGGTAACGCGGTCGGCATACATGATCACCCGGCCGTCGGCATTCCGCGCGGCACGGCCGATGGTCTGGATCAGCGAGGTTTCGGAGCGCAGGAAGCCCTCCTTGTCCGCATCGAGAATTGCCACGAGCCCGCATTCGGGGATGTCGAGGCCCTCGCGCAGCAGGTTGATGCCGATCAGCACGTCGAAGGCGCCAAGCCGCAGGTCGCGCAGGATCTCGATCCGCTCGATGGTGTCGATATCCGAGTGCATGTAGCGCACCTTGATGCCCTGCTCATGCAGGTACTCGGTCAGATCCTCGGCCATGCGCTTGGTCAGCACGGTGCAGAGTGTCCGGTAGCCATCTGCCGTCACCTTGCGGATCTCGTCGAGCAGATCGTCCACCTGCATCTTCACCGGGCGGATCTCGACCTGCGGATCGAGAAGTCCCGTGGGGCGGATCACCTGCTCGGCAAAGACGCCGCCCGCCTGCTCAAGCTCCCAGTTCGCAGGGGTCGCCGAGACGAAGACCGACTGCGGCCGCATGGCGTCCCATTCCTCGAACTTGAGGGGCCGGTTGTCCATGCAGGACGGCAGCCGGAAACCGTGCTCGGCGAGGGTGAACTTGCGCCGGTAGTCGCCCTTGTACATCGCGCCGATCTGCGGAACCGAGACGTGGCTCTCGTCGGCGAAGACGATGGCGTGGTCCGGAATGAACTCAAACAGCGTGGGCGGCGGCTCGCCCGGCGCGCGGCCCGTCAGGTAGCGCGAGTAGTTCTCGATGCCGTTGCAGACCCCTGTGGCCTCGAGCATCTCGATGTCGAAGTTGGTGCGCTGCTCAAGCCGCTGCGCCTCCAGGAGCTTGCCCTCTGCGACAAGCTGGTCGAGCCGCTGGCGCAGCTCCTTCTTGATCTGGATAACCGCCTGCTGCATCGTCGGCTTCGGCGTCACGTAGTGCGAATTCGCATAGACGCGGATGCGGTCGAAACTGCCGGTCTTCTCGCCGGTGAGCGGGTCGAACTCGGTGATGCTCTCCAGCTCCTCGCCGAAGAACGAGAGCTTCCACGCCCGGTCTTCAAGGTGGGCGGGCCAGATCTCGAGGCTGTCCCCCCTCACACGGAAGGCCCCGCGAGAGAAGCCCGCATCGTTGCGCCGATATTGCTGCGCCACCAGATCGGCGATGATCTTGCGCTGGTCGTATTCGCTGCCCGCGTGCAAGTCCTGGGTCATCGCGCCATAGGTCTCAACCGAGCCGATGCCATAGATGCAGGAGACCGAGGCGACGATGATCACGTCATCGCGCTCGAGCAGCGCCCGGGTGGCCGAGTGGCGCATCCGGTCGATCTGCTCGTTGATCTGGCTTTCCTTCTCGATATAGGTGTCCGAGCGGGCCACGTAGGCCTCGGGCTGGTAGTAGTCGTAGTAGGACACGAAATACTCGACCGCGTTGTCCGGGAAGAACCCCTTGAACTCGCCATAGAGCTGTGCCGCCAGCGTCTTGTTGGGCGCGAGGATGATCGCCGGGCGCTGGGTCTCCTCGATGATCTTGGCCATGGTGAAGGTCTTGCCGGTGCCCGTCGCGCCAAGCAGCACTTGGCTGCGCTCGCCATCGCGCACCCCCTGCGCAAGTTCGGCGATCGCTGTCGGCTGGTCGCCCGCCGGCGAGAACTCGGTCTGCATGCGGAAGCTGATGCCGCCCTCGAGCTTCTCCCGCGTCCGGACATCCGGCGCGGGGGCGTGCATCATGGGCATCGACTTGTCGGAATGGGCATAGGGCATGTGGTCATCTCCGGGCGCCTGCAAGACGTGTCGCGCCGCACGGCAATTTCAAGGGGTTTCGGGCTCGGTTGGCTGGGAGACTCGCTCGCGGGCGCAGGGTATTTTCACGGAATGTTCCTTTTCTGCGGGCAAGACGCAAGGGTTCGGGAAGATTTGCCGCACCGCCGCGCCGCGATCTCTTGCCCCGGCACTATAAATTCTCGATAACGCCAATGAATGTCAGGAGGGATTCCATGCGTGCACGGATTTACCAGCCGTCTCGGACGGCAATGTCGTCGGGACAAGCCAAGACCAGGGACTGGATTCTCGAGTTTTTCCCCGCCTCCCCGCGCGAGGTCGACCCGCTGATGGGCTGGACCTCCTCGTCTGACACCCAGAGCCAGGTCCGCCTGAAGTTCGACAGCAAGGAGGCGGCCCTCGCCTATGCCGCCGAGCACGGCATCGAGGCGCAGGTGAACGAGCCCAACAAGCGCAAGCCCAACCTGCGCGCCCGCGGCTATGCCGAAAACTTCGCGGTGGATCGCCGGAGCGCCTGGACGCACTGAGTGTGTAAGAGACACCTGAGTTTTTCCCATGGAAGGCTGAGTTTTTCCCGGGATCTACATGTAGGGCGCCCACTGGGCGCCCTTTCCATATCTAGCACATGCTTGCAAAGCGCGCGTCTGGGCGCATGATCCCGCCCAAGGATGCGTCACCAGAGGAGGACCCCGATGGCAGGCAAGGCTCTAAACAAGAAAAACCTCCTTGAGCTGGGTGCCGACACGCTGGCCGACCTGCTGCTCGAGGCGGTGAAAGGCGACGCGGCACGCCAGCGCCGGGTGCGCATGGCGCTTTCCGCCGATCTGGGCCCCGAGGCGATCACCGCCGACGTGCGCAAACGTTTCGCCTCCATCCGCCGCAGCCGTACCTTCATCTCCCGCAAGGCGCAGAGGAAGCTGGCGCAGGAACTGGCGGAACTGACGACGCTCATCGAGACCCGCATCGCACCTGATGCACCGGACGCGGCCTTCGATCTGCTCTGGGCTCAGCTGCAGCTTGCTGCCGGCATTCATGAGCGTACCGACGACAGCTGGGGCACCATCGGCGATGTCATGCGCCAGGCGATGGCGGTCATCGGACGGCTTGGGCCGAGGCTGGGCAAGGCTCCCGAAGCTCTGGCCGACAGCGTCTTTGAGGCGATTTCGAATGATGGCTACGGCGCCTTCGACCACGCCATACCTGCGCTGGCCGAGGCGCTCGGCAGCACCGGTTTGGCCCGCCTCAAAGCACTCGCCGAAGCGGCCTGCGAATCGCCGCTAACCGATGCCGACCTCGCCCGCTACGATTTCATCTCCGACCGTGATGCCCGCGCCGAGCGCGCCCTTGCCGGGCGCAACCGCACGGCGGAGATGATCCTGCAGGACGTGGCCGATGCCGAGGGCGACGTGGACAGCTGGCTTGCGCAATACAGCCCCGAGCAGCTGACCTACTCGACCATCGCTCCCTCCGCCGCGACCCGGCTGCTGGCGGCGGGCCGCCCCACGGACGCTCTGCGGCTGATCGAGGCCGCCTTGCCCGGCGAAAGCGGCGATCCGTGGTTCGACACGCCCGAACTGGACGAGGCCCATTTCGCCTGCCTTGAGGCGCTCGGCCGCAAGGACGATCTGAAGGCCGCGCTCTGGCACCGCTTCGAGCGCCGGCTCTGCCCCGACGCCCTGCGCCGCCATATCAAGCTGCTGCCCGACTTCGAGGACATCGAGGCCGAGGACGCCGCGCGCCGGATCGTCCTCACCTACAAACCGGTCGAGAAGGCGCTGGCCTACTGCCTGCAGGCCCCCGACCTGCCGCTGGCGGCTGAGTTGATCGAAGCCCGCAGCAAGGAGATCGACGGCGATGCCTATGAGGTCCTCACCCCGCTCGCCGACGCCCTCGCCCCCGGCCACCCGCTCGCCGCCGTGCTGCTGTGGCGCGCCATGATCGACTTCGCGCTGGGTAGGGCCCGCTCAGGGCGCTACGGCCACGCCGCCCGGCACCTGATGGACTGTGCCGCCGCGGATGCCGAGATCCTCGACTACGGCATGCACCTATCGCACGCGGACTATCTTGAAGCGCTGCGCGAGACTCACGCGAGGAAATCAGCGTTTTGGGAGCGTTTGCGGGGAGGGTAGCCCCCGCGGGTTATCACGTGGACGACAGAAGACCCTCATCGTCCCTCAGCACGCGATCGCGTGGAGGCGCCATTTCGAGCGCCCTTGACTATGATCGACTGTCCGCGGCTTTGAGGCTTGCAGGGCATCCAGCACTATCGCCGCGACGATGCATGAGGGGCCTGAGCTCAAGACTGCCAGTTGATCGAGGCCGACACCCGACTGAGCACTGGAGCGTGCGGCCCAGAAGACGTATTTCTTGGATGACACCTTTGCGCACTTGGACTAAGCCGCTCTCGCGGCAGGGTGCCCGGTCCGACCGTTCGAGAATGAACCGCACTCCGCGCTTTTCCGATCA
>NZ_JAAGOV010000089.1:0-10886 GCF_010500785.1 Salipiger sp. PrR003 | reverse complement strand
ATTTTTTTGCCTCGTTCCTGGGGTCGTTCGATGTGTCGAGTGACATGGAGGAGGCATACACATTTTTTGGGTAGCGTGAAACAGAAGATGGTGCAATACGTAATTGCAAGATACTACAAACGGAAAAAGTGCCACATAGTGATGCCCAAGACATGATGCGGATGTTTGTGCATACCACCCGGTGCGCCGGAGGGGCTGCCTCTGGGGCGGCCCTGGTTGCGGCGAGCCTTGCAAACTCGGCCGTAGCGCAAACGACGGCGCTGGACTGTGTGCCGCCGCCGGTCCCTACCGCGGACCTGCCGCAGGACGTGATCAACGAGTACCGCGATGAGCTTGGACTGGAGTTCTCGAATTACTTCACCGAGGCGCAGCACTACCTGCAGTGCCTGCAGATGGCGGAAGAGACGGCGCGGCAGGACATCGACACCGCGCTCGAGGCCTACGCGCGCCTGCAAGTCCTTCATTCAGATCAGAAACACATTCAAGAATGATGGATCGATCGCGAAACCCGCTGGACATCCAAAGAAGTGATGTGGTTGGTTGACGGCACACCTTTAACGGGAGTTCGGCGATGAAATATCTCCTCTGCGCTGCGGCCACGGCTGCCCTGGCTTTCACCGGAAGCCTGGCTGTGACATCGCAGCTGGCGCGCGCCTATCAGATCGATTGCGCGATCCTGCTGTGTCTCTCCGGCGGCTGGCCCGCCTCGGCGCCCTGCTTTGCGGCAAAGACGGAGTTCATCCGCCGGATCACGCCGTCGCCGATCGAGCCGCCGCTGCAAATCTGGCGCTGCCCGATGCATGCGGCCTATCCGGGAAACGCGGGGCAAACGCCGGAGCAGCGCCTCTACGATGTGGTCTTTGACCGAGGCGCGCGCCCGGTCCAATTCCCGTTTGGAGGGGACATCGGACCCGCGGCTGTGCTCAGAGGCGCGCTACCGCCGGACGCGCTCATCTCTGTGGCGCTGAAAGAGGCTGGGGTAGGGGGCGCCCCGAGGCGCGCCATCTTGCAGAAGATCGCCGACTACACCTCCGAGAATGGCGTGGCCGACATCGACATCAGCGACCCGGTTTTCGACTTCGTGCGTTCGATCCGGGTCTACAGCGTCGAATACATGCGCCAGCGCGAGCGGGGCAGCGACAATGACCACTGTGAGCGGAGGAGCCGCGTGCGCGTTGGTCGATACGGTCTGCAGGGGGATTTCTACTGGCGCGACAGCAGCCCTTCGGCGCTCCCGGCGGCCTTTGTCGGTGATGAGGGCTGGGGCGAAAGCTGCCCTTACATCTCGCGCCGATCGGTCTTCGTGGACTGGTCGGACTACCAGGGCAACTACGGCTACGAGCAGGTGAATTACTAGGGGCCCGTTCGCCACGCGAGGCTTCGGCCTGCAGAGCGGATCAAGAGAGACAGGCGCGTCGCCGCATGCGGCGCTTGGAGAAAAAGGAGCAGTTTCCCCACCCCCCAAATAAGAAACCCCGCGAAGGCGGCAACCTTCACGGGGGAGCTCTTAGAACAAGGGTGTGCAAACCCTTGGAAGCAAGCCTCATCACTTGCGACTCTATCAGCCTCCCCCATTGCCAGACAAGGAAAAACGCACCTGTGCGATCGGGTGAGTTCTGTCTGGCGCCGCCTCGCCAATACCGGACGAGGAAATTAGACCGATGCATATGGCTGAAGCCATTTTACCGACTCGACAACACATCTCCTTCCCCTCTTTGCCGCAGGGTATGGAGCGCGACGGCTTCGTTGCGCTGATTGACGCCGTGGCGCCGCTACTCGGGGTCAGAAGCGCTGCGCTCGCGACCTTCCGAACCATGATCGGCGCCACCCGCCCCCGCGCCTTCAAGAGCGGCAAAGAGGAGCCCTGCTGTTATCTCGCGCAATCCGAGATCGCCAAGAAGCGGAAGGTCTCGCCGAGCCGGATCCGGGCGGACGAGGCGCAACTGGTCGCGGCCGGGCTGATCGAGAAGCGCACCATGGGAAACGGCGCGCGCTCGGGCTTTGTCGGATGCGGCGTGTATTTCTCCGTGGCCGTCAAGAGGTGCCAGGAGTTCCTGGCGCTCCGAGAAGGCATCGAAGAGGGACGCCAGCATCACGCGAAGCTGCGCGGGCTTCGCAGCATCCACAAGAAGCACCTGAAGAGTTGCCTCGCTGAGCTGATCGCGGAACACGGGCTGGCGGCCGAGGTTCAGGACATTGCCGACGCCTTCGAGGCCTGGCCGAACGCGGACAAGCTGCACCGGATGCCCGTGGAGGAGCTGAAGGCGCATGTCGCCGAGGCGGACGTGCTCTGCACTGCGGCGTTGGATCTTCTGCAGGCGATGTCAGAAACGCACGGTCGACCGCACGAAAACGAGCGGTCCTATATACAAGATACAACTCAAGATTCTAACGAAGTACCTTGTAACGCAAGCGTTGATCAGCGGAGCGCGGGCAAGCCCGCGCGCACGAATGTAGAGGACGCCGCGCCGGGCGGCGCGCCGTCTTGCCGAGAAGAAAAGGATGGGGCGGGGGCCGCCGAACACAAGTCCAAAATCCTCACAAACATCCCGATCCAGACATTCATCCCACTCGCCTCCGAGGAGATGCGCTTCTACTTGGGTGCCCGCCGGCAGGGCCGGGGCGGCTGGTCGAGTCTGCACCTCCATGATTTCACCGTCGCCGCGCTTTGCCGCCTGCCAGAGCTCGGCATCAATCGCTCCGCCTGGGACGATGCGGTGCGAAAGATGGGCGTGGAGGACGCGACCTGGTGCGTGTTCATCCTCGATGCCAGAGCCGGCGATCCCGAGACACCGATCCTCAGCCCCGGAGGGTATCTGAGGGCCATGACACGGCGGCACGAGGAGGGCACGCTGAACATCGTTGGTGGGCTCATCGGGCTGTCGATGCGCCAGAATGCCGAGTAGCGGTGCAGCGCGTGCGACCCAGCAGAATGATCATCGCGACGGCCTTCCGCTGCGCACGGTGGCCTCGAGGCTGTGGGTTCTGCGGGCGCCGCAAGGGCGGCTTAAGTGGCAGAAAACGCGCGCAATTGCGCCAGAGACGTGGAGAGGGCAGCCTCTAAATGGCCGCAGTTACGTAGGGTAAGCAAATTCCCGCTCAGGTTGAGCCATTCGCATTGCGGTCAACGTGTAAGCTCCTGTTACTTCCCATCACGGCGCGACCAGCTGCGCCGCAGAAGACGGCAGGCCGCGTGTTGGTGGGGTCCGCCGGGAAAGGGAAAGCAATGAACCAATTCAACCACTCCGCCTATGAACAGGAGATTGGATCGGTCGAGGAGGAACCTCGACAACGGACGCGCCTTGAAAGCCTCGGCAAGGCGGGCCTCCTGTGGGCCGACCCCTTGGTGCCGAAGAAGCAGGTGATCGCGGAGACGGGCTTCGACGCACGCGAGTTGCGCCGTCTCTTCGGCAGGAGACGCCGCCCGCCTGTGTGCGACCTTTAGCTAGGCCCGCATCCTCGATGCAGCTCCTTCGCGCGCCAGCTTGCCGCCAGAGCGCGCGAACCGTTTGCAAAACAATGCCTCGGAAACCTGTCGACCGTGGTCGATATGGGCGGGCCGGCAACGATAGCGGATTTTTCAGGGGTCGGATTTTGGCACCCCCTCAGGGACTTCGAAGTTCGTGGCGTCTAGGGAACATGCGATATGCAAAGAGTGATTTTGCCATGACTACCGAAACTCAGGACCTGCTGCGCGAGTTGGCCCAGAACGCCGAAAGCGTGTGCCGGCACTATCTCTCCGCCGGGCGGCGCGAAGGAGGGTACTGGCTGGTCGGGGACCTGCAGAACACGCCCGGGCGCTCGCTCTACGTGCGCCTCACCGGTCCTGATGAAGGAAAGGGTGCACGCGGCCGCTGGACCGATGGTGCGACCGGTGAATACGGCGACCTGCTCGACATCATCAAGGCGCGGACCGGGATCGCCCGGTTTCCCGATCTTCTGGAGGAGGTCCGGGCACACCTCGGGCGCCCCATGCCGGCGGCGCATCCGAGCACGCCTCGAACGCGCAAAAGCACATCCGGCAAACGGACATCCGCAAAGCGTCTCTATGAGGCGTCGGTTCCGCTTTCCGGGAGCCTCGCAGAAACCTACCTCCAGCGCCGCGGCATCACCCGCGCAGCGTCCGCATCGGCGCTGCGCTTCCATCCGCGCTGCTGGCATCGCGATCACGACGAGGCCGCGTCCAAGCCGCGTCCCGCGCTGATCGCGGCGGTGACCGACAGGGCAGGGTGCCTTCGCGGCGTACACCGCACCTGGCTCGCGGAGGACGGATCGGACAAGGCACCCGTCGAGGTGCAACGCCGGGCCATGGGCGAGCTTCTGGGAAATGCCGTGAAGATCGACGCCGCCAGCGAGTGCCTTGCGATCGGGGAAGGTCTCGAGACCATGCTGTCGCTGCGCGAGGCCCTCCCGGGCCTTCCGGTCTGGGCTGCGCTTTCGGCTGCCCACCTCGGCGCCGTCGACCTGCCCGAAGGGCTACGCCAGCTCTACATCGCGCGAGATCTCGACGATGCCGGGCAGGCTGCGGCCGACAAGCTGAGCGCGCGGGCTAGGGACGCAGGCATTTCGGTTTCGGTGCTCGAGCCCCGCCTCGGGGATTTCAACGATGACCTGCGAGAGGATGGCTTAGCCGCGCTGCGGCAGCGGCTTCTTGGTCAGCTCGAGCGCGCCGATTTGGTGCGGATGGCGTTGAAGAGCTGAGGGGCTCACAGGGAGCGGCCCTGAGCGCTGCGCATCAAGTGGCCTGTATTGCGTCGACGCGTGAATCCGGCCGGTGCGCGGAGTTATCCACATTGACGGTGGGCAACTACGTGGAAGGGAGCCTTGATGTTCTTAGCGTGCAATGGCTCAACCTGCAGCGCTCTACTTCCGAGCATCTCCATTGGCGGCCTCCGCTATTGCCGCAGCGCCAGGAGATGCTTGCCGGCGAAAAATCGCCACTCAGCCCTGACATTTGAGCGCCGTCTATGGAATCTCTTATTATGCCGCATTGCAGCGATCACACTCATTGCATTCCCTTACCCCGCAATTGAGGAGTTCAGCATGGGAACCCAAGCGGCCTTCGGAAAGGCTCCATACAGCATGTCCATGCCCTATGACGCGGCAGCTGCCACGTCCGGCTTCGCCGCTTTCTCGGAGTTCCAGGGGAAGTTCGCGAGCATCGCGCTGGAAGCCGCATCTCTGTCGACGGATGTTTTCGCATCGTCGACCAAGAAGGCGTTGAGTAATCTTAAGACTTTGTCCGAAGTCCGGGAACGGTCCGAGTATGGCCCCGCGCTTGCGGAGTTTTCGCAGGCACAGGCCCAGCTCGCTCAGGACATGGCCGCTGCACTTGCCGAGGTCATGAAGAGCTGCGGGGCAGCGATGAGCGAGTTGACGACCGAGGCGACCGACGAGGCCACCGAGGTCATTTCAGAAGCGGTGAAGCCGCAGTATCCCGAAGCGGCACCCTCAAAGCCAGTCGGTACGGCCTCCACACCGGCTTGACAGCGGCGGCGCGTGGCGTCCGCCATCGGTTCATGAAGCGGGGCCAGGCGCCCGGTTTGCCTGACATTTGGCCGATTGCGCATCATAGATGTTGGCGAGACGCGCGCACATTGCGCCGAGCTCAATTTCGAGCCGACGGGTCTCTTCGCAGGATCTGGCGGGAGCGCTTTGCCCGAGCTTCCACAGATGAAGCCTGATCTGAGCATCGAGTTTGCGGACTCTATGCGCATTGAGGCAGGACACGTTCTTGGATGCGTGCGGCATAGTGCTTTAGGTTAACAACGATTCATGGTTGGGCAAACGAAAGCTCGCACTTGACGGCTGCGCTGGCAATAATCGGCTGCTGCTGCGAGACCTTGACCGTTGCGTGCGGAAGAGCTGAGAAGGCCTCGCCATGCGCCAAGCTTTGTGATCGAAACGGTGGAGCCCCCTGAGCGCGCATACAATCATCGCGGAACGTCCGCGGGGCGCTACCATCTATTGTGGCGCACCTTCCCCGGAAGTTGACCGGATACTGAATTTCAACAACTCCGGGCTGAACAGACTCGACGGAATCGCTGGCTCGGCTCACCTTCATCCTTGTCCGTGAGTGGACGAACGTGCCTGACGATCCACGCGAGCGAATGCTGGAATTTCCCAGTGCCGATGGGGAGGGCGAAACTTTCTCGAGAAACCTTTTGGATGACCAGAGCCCCGGGTTTGGACCTACCTGACCAGAGCCGGGGCATTTTATTGACTGTCTCTCACCGCGACGAATATCGGTCAAAAAAATTTGCGGGATAGCTGCATCGGCAGTCAGATGCTCGGAGCGGCTGAGCGCAACCCGTTCCGTGAGTGGTGGGTGACAGGCGTCAAAAAATCGGCGCCCCGAGGCCCGCGAAGAATCCCGCTCTTAGCTGCCATCATCGATGGTTTCCGACGCTTTGGCAATTCAAGGTGGGTAGCGGACAGACACTTTCGCGGTACCTCCTTCTGAAGTGGATATCGGGGGATCAGTCTTCCATTGCATCTGGGGCCGCCGCTAGCTGGTCCGCCTCAAGTTCCTCTTGATCAGCGGCGAGCGCAGCGGTTTCAGGGGTCGACGCTCGTGGCAAAGGCTTCATCTGGAAATTGACCTTGTCTTCGGTTGCGACAGCAGGTGCGACCCAGAGCCGGACGAGGGTGAATAGCGCGAGGAGCACATGGGCGCCGCCGGTCACGGCGAAGAGTGCTGGCGCGCCAAGGGTGGTCATCACGAAACCGGCCAGGGTGGGCCCAAAGATCGAACCGATGCCGAACACCAACAAGAGCCCACCACTGACTTGGATAAACGATCCAGGCGCAGCGTGATCGTTCGCGTGTGCGACAATGACCGGATACATTGCGAAGACCGTTGCGCCGAAGAGGGCCGCGAGGAGCAAAACAACCCAGGGCTGCGATACGCCGGTCAGCAAAAAGAGGCTATCTGCGACAACCGCTAGGAGTGTCACTGCCAACAGGACGCGCCGCCGGTCGAAGCGGTCTGACGCTATCCCAACGGGAATCTGGCTCGCAGCACCCGCGAGGATTGGAATGCTGGCGAAGAGTGCGATGTTGCTGAGCGAGAGCCCGATCCGGGCGGCGTAAACCGCGGCCAGCGTACCGAAAGCGGCGTTGGAAATACCTACCATCAGGACCGCGAATACGGCGATGGGCGAGTTCCTCCAGAGACCGCCGAGGTCCAGCGAGACTTGGGTGAGTGGCCGAGGTGTCGTTGTTGCGCTGATCGCCGTCGGCAAGAGTGCCAAGCAATAGACCATTGCCGCAAGAACGAAGAAGAAATAGCCGTTCGCATCGCCGAGAGTAAGCACCATTTGCCCCGCTGTGGAGGCGGCGAGATTGACCATCGTATAAATGCCGAACACCCGGCCGCGCGACGCGGCGTCAGATCTTTCGTTGAGCCAACTTTCCACGATCATTGCGGCCCCGGCAAAACAGAAGCCGGAAAGCGCGCGAACGGGGATCCAGACCCACGGCGTGATGAACACCAGGGATAGGAGGACCGCGATAGCAGCGATCGCACACATCGCCCCGAAGGCCCGAATGTGGCCCACGCGGGCGACCATGGCAGGCGTCCGCAAGCAGCCAGCGACATAGCCGATTGCCCAACCAGTGCCGAGAAGCCCGAGCGACGCCGCTGAAAAGCCTTCTGCCTCACCGCGGATCGGGAGTATCAGGCCGTTTACGCCCCCAGCGAAGAGCAAGAATGCAGACCCTGTCAGCAGGGCGGTGAGCGGAAGCAGGCTTCTTATCATGGCGCCACGATAGCTTTCGGGTGCTGCGAACTTCAACAGGTAGTCGGCAGGGCACCAGGGGGGCTTTTGCGCTGGTCGCGTCCTTCGAAATTGCGCTCAGTGAAGCGGCCCTTCGCTGCGGGGTGCAGGAGGGTCAGCAAGGCGGACAAGGACGAAACCGCTCTCGGGGTAGGGGCGCCTGCGGTGAGAGTAGCGTGCTGATTGAGGCGCCGGGATTTGGAGTAGGGCGCGTCAAACTTCAGGATCGTTCCCGAACAGGTCGCCGGCACAGCGGCGATGCCGGCGCCTGTCCAGCGTCAGCGCTCACGGGACAGTTGGACTGCCCACTGCCTCATATCAACGCTGATCATCTCGCGAAGCAGGTCGGCATGGGCGCTCTTCGCTACCAGCGCACGCAGGGCCATCATGGGTTTGGTCATCGGGGGCATGCCTCGGTTCAGGTTGGTTCAGCAACCTGAACCCACCGAGAAACCCGATGGCCATCGAAAGCTACACCACGCTTTGGGACGTCCCCCAGCTAGTCGCCAGAGCGTGCGAAAAGTTTGCGAAACAGCACTTCGGAAACCTTCAAGCCTTCCTCGGTGAACATGACGGACTTGGCGCGCGTGGCGGGGTTATGGATGAGCCCTTTTTCGTAAAGGCGGTCCAAAACTGCCCAATCCATCCCCTTCCAGGCGCGGCATTCGTCGTGCAGCGTTAGCCACAGCAACGCGAGCACAGCCTCGTCGATCTTGTCGTCGTCTGCGTCCATGGATGAAGCTCCTTTGTCGATTGGGAACCAGGCTGGATGCTTGCCAAGGGCGGACTTCGAGGGTACGCCGTTGACGTATATGTCAATGACGCATATATGGTAGCAGAAGATGACACGATTGCAGACAGTGGTCGAGCTTCCCGAATTCCAGAAGCGCGCAAAGGCGATCATGTCGGACGAGGAGCGGGCGGCGGCAATCACTTTCATCGCCGCGAACCCGGAGGCTGGTGTGTCACTGGGCGGCGGTTTGCGCAAGGTTCGCATCCCGCGGGAAGGCGGCGGCAAGAGCGGTGGGTTCAGGACGATCTACGTGTTCGGCGGCATTCACATGCCGATCTTCCTGATCACGGTGTTCGCCAAGAACGAGAAAGCCAACCTCACGAAGTCGGAGCAGGCCGCGGCCGTAGAGATGAGCAAAGCGATCATTGCCAAGTATGGGGATAACAGATGAGCGCATTTGAATCTGTAACCAAGGGTCTTGAAGAGGCGCTGGCCTTCGCAGCGGGCCAGCAGGCTGGCGCCAAGGTGCATGACGTTGCGGTCGCCAGCGTCGATGTCGCCAAAGTCCGGCAGAAAACCGGACTGTCACAAAGCGAGTTCGCCAAGAGCATTGGAGTCGCGAAGGGCACGTTGCTGAACTGGGAGCAGGGGCGCCGGCAGCCTACCGGGCCGGCGCAGGTGTTGCTGGCGCTCATCGCCAAGCAGCCCTCGGTCGTTCAGGATCTCCTGCGCGGTAGGTGAGCAGTCAGGAAAGGCGCTAACGACCGTTTTCGGCAATGGCCCCAGCGGCACCCTGAAGATTAGCGCGACGGTGCTTCGAGACCGTAGGGGCCGGCTGCATCGATGCGGGACCGCACTCTCGCCTCGATTGTCCGAAATGTGTAGCAAATTTCGGACACGATCGTCGCTCTCACAGCTGAGACCCTGCAGGGTAGCTATCGGTCCAAGTCAAAGCTCGTGGCTAAATCCCAAGTAGTAGACTGGCATCATGGTCAAATCTGCTCTACTTCCGGGTCCTCCTCAATGCGGAAGGCAGGGTTGGTCTCGAGGCGGAGTGTGCCGTAGCGGTCGGGTCTGAAGGTGCCCAGACTTGTCACGACATGGTTTTCGGCCCTTTCTGTTACCAGGATGTGAGCACCGTGCCAGACATGCCCTTTCGGGCCGTGTACAATGACAAAATCACCCATGAGGCCGTGTCCTCAAGTTGTTCCGAGAAAATCTGCAGCCTGCAAAGCAATTCCTGCACCTCGCCACCGCCAGTCATCATGACGCTGGACTTCGCCAAGGCCATGGTGCGACAGTGAGGGCGTCCCCGAAAGTGGCTGGTTCCTCATTGATGCCCCTGCTGCGGGCGATCTTTCTATCATTTTTGCGCTGCACCCCATCAATTACACGAAGAATGTTTCTCAGGGTTCTATTCGATATTTTCCGCAAGCCGATTGCCTGGTTTCGAAGATATCCGGCTTCCACTGGGGTGGAAACTTCGGAGCTTGTCGTGACAGGCCGCATTGCGGATGCGAACACCGCTCGACTGCCGACCTCTCAGACGCCCTTGGACGCGGCCTCCGAACAGCTCTTTGCGCAGGTATCTGTGTCTCAGGGCGAGGAAGGCGCCTCCCGAGTTGGATTGGTCACCGGTGACCCCGATCGCGCCCATCTCAGAGCGGAGTCGCCAAGTCAGGAGGCGTCCGGGTCCTCCTTCAATGACCTTGAGTCAGCGCCGCGGGCTTGGCGCCGGGATCTCGCCATCGTCGATGGCATGGACGTGATGTGCTGGGAGGGTGGGACCCCAAATCTGGAGGCACTGCGCACCGTGATCGATATGCTGCACGCGCGTCGGGTCACGCCGCATATCGTTCTGGCCCCTGACGCCTGCCGGATGTCGTCGGGCGAAGAGGGTGATCTCCGCGCATTCCGCCGGCTTCTGGACCGTGACGTGAATATCGACATCTGCCCGTCAGACAAGTCAGTCGCGGCCTGGGTGATCGAGCTGGCGGGCGATTTGGAAGCGCCTATCGTGTCGAACAATCCTTACCTCGCTTTGCCGAAGGCGCGAGAGCTTCCACGGCTGTAGGCTATGCCATAAAATCGCGGCAAACGTCCGCCTATCCACTCCACTCGGGGCCTGAGTGGAGCGGCACCAGAGGATTCAGTGATGTCAGTCGAGCCGATCCTGCAGGAGCAAACCGGCTTTCTGAAAATGACGCCGGGCACGATGCCGGCGCTCTTCTAATCCTTCAGATCAGATCGTCCACGGTGATGCACAGGGCAGCGGCAAGCCTTTTGAGAGCATCTAGAGAGCCGTTCTTTCGGCCAGTTTCGATCTCGGCCACGGTCACGCGATGCACTTCCGCGCGAGACGCGAGCTCAGCTTG
>NZ_JAAGOV010000088.1:0-10953 GCF_010500785.1 Salipiger sp. PrR003 | reverse complement strand
CCGGAGCAACCCTCGCATGCAGAATGCCGTGGGAGAGACCGCCGACCTAATCACCTTGCAACGCGATCATGGGGTCTTATAGGTCTGGCGATCCTCATTCCTTTACGCCGGGCCGCCAACCGGGCGCGGCACAGCAGCGGCGTCAAGAACGCCGTGGCCGTCGAAGCCATTACAGCGCTCGAGACGCTCAAGGCGACTTCCGGTCACGGCCGCATGCAGGGCCGTTGGGAACGTCAGGTCCTGGAAAGCGCCACGGCGCAGGAGGGCAGCCGGACGCTCGCGACCTTCGCCACTACTTCGACCGCCTTTGTTCAACAATGCTCATCTATCGGCATTGTCATTATCGGGGTCTACATGGCCCTTGAGGGGCATATCACCATGGGTGCGGTGATTGCAGCGGTGATCCTCTCGGGCCGAGCGCTTGCGCCCAGTGGTGCCCTCGCCAGCTTGTTCCTGCGCAGCAGCTACGCCATGGCCACGCTGCGCAGCCTCGATACGCTTATGAGCCTCGAGTCCGATGCCTCGCCGCGCCTGTCCGCAGTGAATGCGACGAACCTGCAAGGCGCGCTGACGCTCGACGCTGCGTGCCTGCGGTATCCGGCTGCGTCGATGGACGCGCTCGACACGATCACGCTCGAAATTCCGGACGGCGCACATATCGGCGTGCTTGGGCCCGTCGGCGCTGGCAAGAGCAGTCTCGTGCGCCTGATGTCAGGGCTCTATCGCCCGACGGGCGGACTAGTCTGCCTTGGCGGTATCAACTTGCAGCAAATCGACAGCGCCCAGCTTCGATCCATCATCCAATTGGTTCCCCAGGACGCCGTTCTCTTTTCCGGAACTCTGGCGGAGAATATCGCTTTCGGGGTGCCGGGTGCGCGGGACAGTGACATCCTGAGCGCCGCCCGGGAGGCTGGCGCGGATCGGATCGCAGCGCAGCACCCAGATGGCTTCGCCATGCGCATCTCCGAGCGCGGCAGCAACCTCTCAGGGGGGCAGCGCCAGTTAGTTGCGCTGGCGCGTGCACTGCTGATGCGCCCCAAGATCCTGGTTCTGGACGAGCCGACCTCTGCCATGGATCAGGCCAGCGAACAGCTTTTCGTCGAGCGCCTTAGAACTGTACTGGACCGACGCCCGATGACCCTCATCGTCTCGACCCACCGCATGGGACTTCTTGCCCTGACCGAAAGGCTGATTGTCCTCGATCAGGGTAAACTTGTTCAGGATGGACCCAAGAGCGAGGTTTTGGACAGGCTTGCTGGCGGGGCGCGGTCATGAGTGCGGACCGGAGCTGGCAACTCCAAGACTTCGCGCCCGGTGCGGCAGCGGCGCGCCTCCACCGTCCCTCCCGTGTGCTAACCTTCGCGTTGCTGCTCGTTCTCATCCTGGCCGGCAGCGGCATCTTGTGGGCTGCCTTGGCGCATATCGAAGAGGTCGCCCGCGCGCCCGGACGTGTCGTGCCATCAGGCCGCGCGCGGATCGTTGAAAGCTTGGACGGCGGCATCGTGCGCGAAATCCATGTCGCCGAGGGGAGCAAGGTCACGCGGGGCGACATCCTCGTGCGGATCGACGACACAACAAGCTCTTCGAGCCTCGGCGAGCTTCAGGCACAGCGCAATGCGCTTGTCGCCCGCAGCCTTATGCTCGAGTCCGAGGCGCGCGGCGCCGAGGAGCTCGACTTTGGCCTCACCGGGCTCGATCCGGCCTCTGCGCTTGCCTTGCGCGAAGCCGCTCTGCTTGCCAGCAGGCGTGCCGCCTACATGGGCCAGCGTGCCGTTCTGCAAGCACAAGTGGATCAGGCGACCCAGGAGATCAGCAAGCTGCAATCTGCCATTGAGCGCAATGCCGAAGGGCTCGCACTTCTGAACGAGGAGATCGACCTCAAGACCAGCTCCGGCGTCGTCCCTCGGGCACAGATGCTTCCGCTCGAACGCGAAAGATCTGGGCTGCTGCAGGCGCGCGACGGGCAAACAGTCGCCCTCGTGCAAGCCCGTGCAGCCCTGCGCGAGGGCGAAGCGCGCCTCGAAGAGGCAGCGCTGAACCGCCGCGCCGAGGTCACCGCCGAGAGAGCAGAAATCCGGAACCAACTGGAGATTATCGACGAATCCATCCGCCGCGCGACGGACGCCGTTGCTCGCGCGAACCTTCGTGCGCCGGTGGATGGTATCGTCACCGAGCTCAATGTAAATACCGTCGACGAGGTCATCAAACCCGACGAGGAAGTGCTGCGGATTGTACCGGCTGACGACATGCTCCAAGTTGAGGCGCGTCTTCGTCCCGAAGACGTGGCCTTCGTTCGCCCGGGCCTCGCGGCACGCATAAAGCTCACCTCGTTCGACTTTACCATCTACGGCGCCCTCGACGGGACCGTTGCGCGCATCGGAGCCGACGCGATGACCGACGAGGCGAGTGGAGAAATCTACTTCCCGGTGATCGTCGAGACCGCGACCTCGACATTGAGCCGCGGCGATCAGACCCTTGAGATCAAGCCGGGCATGGTTGCCTCTGTAGATATCCTGACGGGCGAACGAACTTTACTGGATTATCTGCTGAAACCGTTGCGCAAGGCCCGCGCCGAAGCGCTGCGCGAGCGGTGACCAGGTGCTGAAACTCGAGTCCCGAAATTCACGAAGTGAAGCGTCAACATATGAAGCGCGACCCGATAACCGATTTCAACCATAGGTGAAATCCGCGGATTGGTCGCGGCGATGCCAAATGCATAGATTGGTAGACTGGCTTGGAGGGGCGGACCCGAGGCGCAGCAAACCTCGGCTGCGCCTCGCTGTATTGTGGATCCGTGAGTGGCGTCTCCATGCAACAACATAAAGCTGCACATTGTGCGGTCAATACAACTATCAGGTGCAAGAAGTACTAGGCGAAATAGCGCGGGCCAGAGGGCAAAACGTTCACGCCTAGAATAAAGGTTCCATCAAGAAGCGCAGGTCTTATTCAGCGCATCGGAAGCATCTCAAAGCCAAACCCGCTGTCCGGCCTCGAGCCGAGTTCCCGGAAAGTTTCCCAAGAGCGCAACTTGCACTTCAAATTCTGAGGAAACAGTGCACCGCCTCGGGTGGCGCCCGACGACTACCAGGCTGACAGTGCGAACTGGTGCGAGGGCGTGGCGAGCGCGGAACGATCAAGATAGGAACATCCAAAGGTGTGTTCCCGATGGCCAAGGTTAGATCCGTCCCGCCGTCCTCTGGATCGACCGCGCTCTAAGCGACCATAGCATGCACTGCCCAATTCCCCCTACCGTTTTTGATCACCACACCCATTGCAAGGTAACGTTCGTCTCTGAGACGCAA
Source organism: Salipiger sp. PrR003 (assembly GCF_010500785.1). NCBI lineage: Bacteria > Pseudomonadati > Pseudomonadota > Alphaproteobacteria > Rhodobacterales > Roseobacteraceae > Salipiger > Salipiger sp. PrR003. Next base: position 7,651 of record NZ_JAAGOV010000088.1, on the reverse strand, counting down.
ATTTTGAGATCAAGGCAAGATGAGTCGCCGAGCAGGATCATGTCGGATGAGAATTTTCGTTCCATCGTCGAAAGTTAATTGACCGGTCGCCTGCGTCACATAAAGCTTTCCGCGAGTTGGTACGTGCGTGCCAGACCGAGTGATATTTGGGCCCGCCAGGCTCATGTGGACGATTGGCATTGCAATCTGCGTGGTTGATCAAGTCATGGGCCTTCCTCGTAATTTGCGAGATCGCCTTGAGCCCCCGCGCGGCGCATGCACAGCCCTTGGTGGACATTGTCGGCGGGTCGATCGAGAGCCGCGCTTCGGGTGCCCTTGCGCTCCTCGGGCTGGCAGCCGTGCCCAGCGAAACTGCAAGCACGCTTACTCTGGACACCGGCAGACGGCCTGACAGGGGCGTGGACTTCCGGGCAGGACAACTTGGCGGCGGCTTCACCTTCAGTGATGAAATTCCGCTCTATTTGGAAGGCTATCTGGGCTGGAACCGTTATGATCCGGTCTTCATCGCATCCTCTGGAGCCGAACAGCGCAGGCTTCCTGTGAATTGGAACAGCTTCGCAGCCTCAGGCGCGATCGGCTGGGACTTCAGGCTGACAGAGACTCTTGCGCTCAGGCCCCTTGTTATGGTTGCACTCGGCACCATTGCGAGCGACGCCACGCTCGGCGCGTTCTATGTCGGCAAGAAGCTCGACAAGGATGTGAACTTCCTATTGGACGGCAACCTGACGGCGGGGGGACTCGGAACCGCTCTGGTGCTCGACTACAACCGCAAGTGGGAGAACGACTGGGAAGTCGATGTGACCCTTCGCCAGAACTATCTCTACCTCGAGCCTATCTGGGGCGACGGGGACGTGGTGGGCAGTGCCGAGGCCATCACGACGGCGCTATGGTCCCGGATTCGGATCCCCACGCGCGAGACGGCATTTGGACGGCCAATCCGCGCTGTGGGGGAATTCTCACTCGGCCATTATGGCGGCGATCAGGAAGAGATCTTCAATTCACCATGGATCGCGCAGGTCGGCCTGGGCGCCGAAATAGATGTTTCGGAGACCAAAATCCCCTGGGTCACCACGGCCCGCGCAGTCTTTCGGTACACCAAGGGTGAAAATCTCGAGGGCTACGCGCTGGGGCTCGCGGTCAGTTTCTGACTTTCCGCAGGTTGAGAGCTTCGGCCGAAGCCCGGCATTGCGCTCACACGCAGACCATGCCCCTCTGGTGCTCGAGCAATTCAACTGCTCGGTCTCACGTCACCGGCTCTTTCGCCTGCCGCTTGCATTGCATGGAACACGTCGCGGGGTTGGTCAGTAGACATCCATCGAGGCCGGCCCAACGTCCATCTCGGCGAACTGGTGCTGTTCGGCCTCGTGCTCGATGCGGCGTCGCAGCATACGTGCTTCGCGCCAAGCGGTGACCAACTCCTGGCTAACCCCCTTGCCCTTCATGTGATCGGCACTCAGAACCAGCGCTGACCAGTAGGTTTCATAATGGCTCAGCGCGTGCAGCAAGCCCGCAACCTCATGCCCGTCGAAGCTGGTCTCCAATTTCCGATCCTGCGACATCGAATCCCCCGATTTCCTGTTTCCCTGCGCCTGTCGGAGCGCGCGAAGAGTTTGGAGCATCGTGCGAGGCAGTCTACCTATAGGAAACCTTAGGTCGCCCCCGGCGGCCTCGTCTGATCAGGCCTGATCAGAAAATTTCCATTTTCCAATCTATTGGCTCAAGCCAGTGCCACGACCGGCAAGTGAATTGACGGACGGCGCCGCAGTTTGCAGACTGAACCTGCGGCAATCGGTGTACTTAATGAGTTCCACTCTCACCCATCACGACATCTACGATGCGGCGTTGGACCAGTCCCTGTTCGAGACCCTGCCGGGGCGACTGGCGCGGGCGCTGGACGTGCCCTCGGCCATGTTCTTCTGGCTGCATCCCGGCGACATTCAGGAAATCACCGCCGGCACCCAGCCCGAGGCGAACTCGGACTATAACGCCTTTCTCGAGGATGACCCCTGGATGGCGCAGGTCAGCGACGACAAGATCGGACAGGGCGCGTTCCGCCTGTCGCGCTTCGTCAGTGCCGCGACATTCGAGAAAAGCGCCATGTACAACGAGTATATCGTCAAGAACCGGCTTGATCGGTTCTGGTGTGCCGGGCTGATCCAGAAGACCCGCGACGGAATCGTCGCCACCGCATTCCACAAGGGCAGGACCGCGGGCGATTTCAGCGATGCGGACATGCGCTACGTCAATCGCCAGGCCGCGGATCTCGGGCGCATGCATGCTATCCGGCGGGAGCTGCTCCGCACTGGCATCCGCGAGATCGCCGCCCCCGACCGCAGCCTGCGCGACGAAGTGCCGACCTTCGAGCTTGACCACGAGGGCCGGCTGATCCGCATCAACGGGCTGGCCGAGACCCTGCTGTCGCTGCATCCGCGGCTGATCGTGAAATACGACCGTAGCCTCGCCATCGCCGGTCCGGGCGCAGAGGCGCTGCGGCGGCGGGTCGCGGCGGCCACCGGCCAGAGGACGAGCGCGGCCGGCAGCGTCGATCTGCCGGGGCTGCGCGCGGTGGATGGCCGGCTGTTGCCGGCGATCCGGCTGAACCTGCTGCCGCGGCACGAGGGCGGGCGGCGGGTTTTGGTGATCGTTACCACCGAAGACCCCGCGGGGCTGCGCGACAGCATCGTCTCGCCCGAGGAGGCGGTTCAGCTGACCCCGCGCGAGCGTGACGTGCTGGACGGACTGGCGCGGGGATACCGGCGCGACCAGCTCGCCCATGCGCTGGGGCTGGCGCTGCCAACGGTGGATTTGCATGGCGCCTCGCTTCGCCGCAAGCTCGGTGCCCGCACCATTCCCGAGGCCATCGCGATCGCCTTCAGGCTCGGCTTGCTCTGAGCCCGGACGGACCGGCGGGTTGGCGGTGCGTGGCTGTCTGCCGCATCTCGCCCATCCTCCCTGGCAGCTTCGCAGTCGCAGCACAAACTTAGCATGTGCGGCGAACGGCAGTCCGGAGGCCATCTCAACCAATGCTGCATTTCGATCAAACGACAGCTTATCGGGCATCCGCTCAGCAAATGATCGGTGGGGGAGAGATGGATTCGCAGGCGAGCTAATCCGGAGACCACCCTGCATCGATCATGCCTGACACGATCTTGAGCTTCTTAATCAATTCGATTGAAATTTCTGGAAAGCCTGCTGTAGCCCGATCATTCGCGATGGCGGTAAGCGCGAGGTAAGACCGTATGTCCTTCTGCGGCTGACCTGTGACGGTTGGTTCGCCCTAACCCCGCACGGCATGCGGTACGCGCAGCCTGCCGCGGCGCGCGGAACCAGCCGGTCAGCGGCCCGCGGCCTCTCCGAAAACCAATCCTAAAGGATAGGTTCGAGATACCCGCGGGCTGGGCCCTCTCCGTCCGCGTTATCGAGTGCCTCCCTTTTCGCCCTGATCTAGCCCGGTGCGGGGCTGCTCCTCGGCGATGCAGCGCGGTATCCATGTCTTCAGAGCGGGACCGCAAGTGATCTGCTCGAAAATCCAGGAAGACCCGGAGGACGACACCATGAGCCAGCTCGAAATCGAACGCGCCGCACAGCAAAAATCCCGCCGCTGGATCCGTGCCCAGGCATTCGAGCTCCTCATTGGAGCCGCAGTCCTGGTGACTGTCATCAGCTTCATGAGCAACGCTGCCTGAGCAGCCATGCAAGCGACGGACGACACCTTGCGATGCCGTGCTTACTGCCCAGCCATTCTCCGTCGCCGAGAAACTTGATGCCGGTGCTGTCCACCAAGAGGTTCAGAGGGCCCGGAGCCTGGCGGGCAGGAAGATTGACTTTGATTGTCTTCTGACGACGGCAGAGCGTCGAGAAGTCCGGCACCGACCCTTCCAGACCCGCCATTTTCAGGATGCTGCAAACCACGCCGGTAGTCTGGCGGAGCGGCAGGCCAAACAGGACCTTCACCATCAGGCAGAACTGGATCGCCGCATCGAAGAACACGGGCGGGCGCCCGGGCTTGCCTGCCTTCGGCGCGAGCCAAGTTATGTCCTTGCCCAGCCAGACAAGCAGAGAACCGCGCCACTTCAGCGCGTCGTTATAAGATTTCCAGTTCGTCGTACGGTAGCGGGCGGTCTCCGGCTTCTTCATGGAAGCCTCTTAACTCACTGGCTTCATGTTGTGAATCCCTGAAGCCGACGAGTTTTGCAACACGCCCCAGTGACCTGCGTAGAGGGCACCCTCTCCGGCGGGATGGCGAAAGCTTCAACACATCGGCAAGATCGTTGCACAGCCGCGAAAGGTCTTTCGCGGCTGTGAACCTGTAGGGTACCACTTTACACCTGTCACCTATCAGCTTACATAAAGTCATGATCAAGACTTTCGCGCACAAGCAACTGAAAGCCCTCTGGGAGACTGGCAAGTCAAAGATCGACGCGCGCATGCACAGCCGCATTCTGCGGCGCCTGGATGCGCTCGACGCCGCCACCGCTCCCGAAGACATGAACCTGCCGGGTTTCGACTTTCACAGTCTGCGAGGTCACACTCCAACGCGCTACACCGTCCATGTGAACGGCCCGTGGTGCATCACCTTCGAGTTCCGCGACGGCGACGCCTATGTGCTGGACTACGAGCAATATCACTAGGAGGCGAGGATGAGCCGCAACCCCAACCGCTGCCCGACGCATCCGGGCGAACTGCTCCGCGAGGATGTGATCCCCGCGACCGGGAGATCCAAGTCCGAAATCGCGCGGCTGCTGGGCATATCGCGTCAGCACCTGCATGACCTGCTGGCCGAACGGAAGCCCGTCAGCCCGGAAGTCGCCGTGCGGCTTGGTAAGCTATTCGGCACCGCGCCACTGGTCTGGATCAGGATGCAGGGGGCCTATGATGCCTGGCATGCAACCCGCGACGTCGATGTGTCGGCCATCCCGACACTGAGCGCCGCGCCCGACAACTCGGCCACGACCTAGATCCCATAGCGACGTAGCGAGTTGGCTGCTGGCTCGGTGGTTTCTCCCGCGGCACCGGGCTCAGCGGAGCTTCGACGAAGTCCGCGACTGCGCGCACAGCATTGATGTGATGATCCAGCTTGGCGGGGTGGATGGGAAAAGAGGGATTGCGGAGGTTTTCTCTGCCGGGGTTGGGAAACTGAAGCCCGTTCAGCTGCGGTCCACGCCCCTTGAAAAAGGCGGCAAATGCATGAGCTTGATCTTCTTCACGTTGGCCAGGCACCTGAGCGAAGTGTCTGTCAGACAGATCGCGCTTTTTAACATATCCATGTTTGCTCGCCTGGTCGCCGTCCGCGGAAGGGCGGCCTTTCCCGTCTACGTTGGACGACTCACCAACCACATGCGTTTATCAAGCGCTGATGACGCTGATTGTTGTCCGGCTCGCTAAACCAAAAACTTCGCGCCTCACGGCATTGTACTGCCTCCCAAACACCCGACATTCCCCAAGAAAAGAGGCCAACCAGGATTGCGATCGCGATTCCAATCACTTGAAAACGAAGCGTCATGGGGAGGTATTCCCGTAAGGATTGAGGTCTCAGAGGCTCCGTTTAACGCAAGAGAAATCAGGCGCAAGCCAAAGTGCCGCGACGACTCCCGCAGTGAGGAAGTATCGCGTGCCGGATATGCGCAGCCAATACGCGCCTCCTGTCGAAGGACCCGTTGATCCAGGGTCACGTCCGCCAAGCTGGTGTAAATTTCCCGGATGGCCTGAAGGCATGATCAGGCGACTTTCGTTTTGATGCTGAGAATGGGCTCGAGTTCCTCTTTGTCGATCTGGGCGAAGGCCTCGACCATCACGTAGCGGCTGGCCGTCTGCCACTTGATGGCATGGACCACCTCGTCGACCTCGCCGCGATGTAGGCTGGTACTTGCCGTCAACCACGAGCTTGCCATGTCCGTCACGACCATCGGCCTCGATCTCGCCAAGTCCATTTTCCAGATCCACGGAGTTGATGCCCGCGGAAATTCTGTGCTGAAGCTCCGCGTCAGGCGCGGCGAGCTGCTCGCCTTTTTCGAAAGCCTGCCAGCCTGCCTTGTTGTCATGGAAGCCTGCTCGAGCGCCCATCACTGGGCGCGGGAGCTGCTGGCCCTCGGCCACGAGGTTCGCCTGATCCCGCCCCAATACGCAAAGCCCTATGTGAAGCGGATCAAGACCGATGCCGCCGACGCGGAGACGATCTGCGAGGCGATCGGACGGTCCAACATGCGCTTTGTCCCGGGCAAGTCCAGGGAAAGTCAGGGACTGCTGACCCTGCATCCTGTCAGGTCACTCGTGGTCTGACAGCGAACTGCCAGCGTGAATGCAGCGCGCGGGCTGCTCAGCGAGTTCGGCATCACCGCACCCAAGGGCATATGCCGGATCGCGACCCTGCGCCGGGACATGGAGGCTGCGACCGAAGATGTCCTGCCGCGGGAAGCCAGGGCTGCGCTCGATGTCCTGTTCGAACATCTCGATGATCTGACGAAGAAGCTCGACGCTGTCGACCGGGGCATCCTTGCCTGGCACGAAACCAGCGAGGCAAGCAAGCGTCTGGCCACTACGCCCGGGGTCGGGCCGCTCACGGCGACAGCGCTGATCGCTGCAGTGGGAGATGCGTCGCTATTCGCCTCGGCCCGCCATTTCGCTGCCTAGCTCGGCCTCACGTCGCGCATTTCCGCAAGCGGAAGCCGGGAACATATCCGGCGGATCAGCAAAGACGGGGACCGCTATCTCCGAACGCTGCCGATCCATGGCGCGCGGTCGCTGGTCGGCGCCAGTTTCAGGCCCGGCGTGAAACCGCGCCCCTGGCTGCAGGCACTGATCGGGAGGCGCCCGGTCAATGTCGCCTCGGTGGCCGTTGGGCACAAGACTGCGCGGGCGCTCTGGGCCAAGATCCGGCGTGAAGAGGCCTACAGGCCTCCCGCGACATTCATGGCCGCCGCCTGAGAGGGATCAGCGCCGCTCGCACGGCGGCGCTGGCTTGCGAGGGAAACAGGCGATGATGGCAGACCCGGGCATCCGGGGTTCGGCAAAGGTCCTTGAAATGATGCGAGCCTGCGTGACCTCGTCCATTTGTCTGGCCGCCGAACAGGGAAACCGATCAACGGCTATAAGGACAAAACCGCGGTTAGGCGGGGCATTCGACGTGCGCAAAAACCTTTGACTGGGACGCCCCCCATTACCGAAGTCCTGTGTCTAAAGATATAGGCGCGATTGGTCATATTGCCGCGCATGCTGGCAGTTCGGGGCCCCGCTCCCGATCGCGCCGCTTGGAAAGCAGAACGGCAGGCCAAAGCACACCTGTCAAGGACCTGTTGCCACAAAGATACAAACGCCATGCCACAATAGGTCGTCATCTGAGCAGGTGGATTGAAGTTATCCGACAAAAACTGTCAAGATGTGAGAAAGGATGCCTCAGCCATAAAACAGCCAAGGCCACCAGGATGGAGGCTCCCATGCTTGTTTCTCGAATTGCCCTGCTCGCCGGTCATGCAGCGGCGTCGACCACAATGCTCGCCACGAGTGCCATGGCGCAGGATGGCGCCGGGTTTGAGCTCGGGACCCTCGTGCTCGAGGCGGAAAGCGACGACACGCTGGTTCAGAACGGCTATGTTGCCGAGAGTGGCCGGCAGGCAACGCGCACCGATACGGCGATCCGCGACATTCCGCAGAA